>JAFMRC010000007.1 GCA_017354375.1 Nocardiopsaceae bacterium
GGGCGGGCGGGGAGCTGTCCTACGGGGAGCTGGATGAGCGGGCGAACCGGCTGGCTCGGTACCTGATCGGGCTGGGGGCGGGTCCGGAGCGGGTGGTGGCGCTGGTGCTGCCCCGGGGCGTGACGGCGTGCGTGGCGCTGCTGGCGGTGGCGAAGTCGGGGGCGGCGTACCTGCCGGTGGATCCGGGGCTTCCGGCGGAGCGGATCGCGTTCATGCTGGCGGACGCGGGGCCGGTGCTGGCGGTGACGGATGCGGCGGGCGCGGGCGTGCTCCCGGAGGAGCCCGGGGAGGCCCTGGCGCTCCCGGCACGTGTGCTGGTGGATGATCCGGCCACGATGGCGGCGGTGTCGGAGTGCCCGGGGCGGAGCGTGACGGATGCGGACCGGGTGGCGCCGCTGCGGGTGGGGCATCCGGCGTATGTGATCTATACGTCGGGGTCGACTGGTGCTCCGAAGGGGGTGGCGGTGACGCATGCCGGGCTGGCGGGGCTGGCCGCGGCGGTGGGGGACGGGGTGGGTCCGGGGCACCGGGTGTCGCAGCTGGTGTCGCTGGGTTTCGACGCGTCCGTGCATGAACTGGTGATGGCGTGGTCGACGGGGGCGTGCCTGGCGGTGCCGTCGCCGGATCGGCTGGCGGGGGAGGAACTGGCCGCGGAACTGGAGGCGCTGGGGGTGACGGACGCGGTTATCCCGCTCGCGGTGCTGGCGGGGGTGCCCGCGGGGTCGTTGCCGGGGGTGCGGCGGCTGGTGGTCGGGGGTGAGGTGTGCCCGGCGGGTCTGGTGGAAGTGTGGGCGCCGGGCCGTGTGATGGTGAACGAATACGGGCCGACCGAGGCGACGGTCCTCGCGACGATGACCGGACCATTGTCGGCAGGCAGGTCGGCGGACGGGCTCGGGGACGGGGGTACTCCGCCTATCGGGCGGCCGATCGCGGGGGTGCGTGCGTATGTGCTGGATGAGCGGCTGCGCCCGGTGCCGCTGGGGGTGACGGGGGAACTGTACCTGGCTGGACCGGGGCTGGCGCGAGGGTATGCGGGGCGTGCGGGTTCCGCGGCATCGCTGACGGCGGAGCGGTTCGTGGCGTGCCCCTTCTCTGGGGGGCCGGGGGTCGCCCCCCGGGCGGGTGGAGCCGTCGGCGGCGGGGAGCGGATGTACCGGACCGGTGACCTGGCCCGCTGGCGGGGTGACGGGCAGCTGGAGTTCGCGGGGCGGGCCGATGATCAGGTGAAGCTGCGCGGGTTCCGGATCGAGCTGGGCGAGGTGACCGCGGCGCTGTCGCGGGTCCCGGGTGTGGGCCGGGCGGCGGCAGTGCTGCGGGAGGACCGTCCGGGGGACAGGAGGCTGGTGGGGTACGTGGTCCCTGCCGGGGGCGGGCAGCCGGAGACCGGGGAACCCGTGACGGGCGGACGGGTGCGGGAGTGGGTGGCCGGGCGGTTGCCGGATTACATGGTGCCGTCGGCGGTGGTGGTGCTGGACGCCCTGCCGGTGACGGCCAACGGCAAGCTGGATAAGGACGCGCTGCCCGCCCCGGACTACCGGGCTGGCGGCGCCGGGGGCCACGTGGCGCCGAGGACGCCGAGGGAGGAGATCCTGGCGCAGTTGTTCGCCGAAGTCCTGGGGGTGGAGCGGCCCGGGGTGACCGATGGCTTCTTTGACCTGGGCGGCCATTCGCTGCTGGCTGCCAAGCTGGCGGGACGGGTCCGGTCGGTGCTGGGGGCCGAGGCGGGGATAGGGGATCTGTTCGAGGCTCCGACGGTAGCCGGGCTGGCGGGGCTGCTGGAGCGTCGGGGGGACGGGCATTCGCGGCCCGCGCTGATGGCGCGGCCGCGGCCGGATCGGGTGCCGCTGTCGCTGGCGCAGCGGCGGCTGTGGTTCCTCAACCGGCTGGAGGGCCAGGGGGCGGTCTACAACATTCCGGTAGCCGTGCGGCTGACCGGGCCGCTGGACCGGATGGCGCTGGAGCGGGCGCTGGCGGATGTGGTGGCCCGTCACGAGTCGCTGCGGACCGTGTTTCCCGAAGGAGACGGGTTCCCCGAGACGGGCGGCGCGCCGTGGCAGCGGATGCTGGATCCCGATACGGCGGCGCCGGGTCTGACGGTGGCAGTGGTCAGCGAGGAGAGGCTGCAGGCGGCCCTGGCGGAAGCGGCGGGAAGAGAGTTCGACCTGACCGTGGATCCGCCGGTGCGGGCGTGGCTGTATGAGACGGGCGTGGACGAGCATGTGCTGCTGCTGGTGGTGCACCATATCGCGGCCGATGGCTGGTCGATGGAGCCGCTCGGGCGGGATCTGGGCGAGGCGTACGCGGCGCGACGCGAGGGCCGCGCCCCTGGGTGGGCGCCGCTGCCGGTGCAGTACGCGGACTACGCGCTGTGGCAGCGGGAGCTGCTAGGGGATGAGGATGACCCGTCCAGCCTGGCGGCCGGGCAGCTCGGGTACTGGAGGAAGGCGCTGGAGGGGGTGCCGGAGGAACTCATCCTGCCGTCTGACCGGCCGCGTCCGGCGGTCGCCTCCTACCGGGGCGGGACGGTGGACTTTACCGTCCCGGCAGAAGTACACGCCGGGCTCGCGGAGGCGGCGCGCCGTCATGGGGTGACGGTGTTCATGGTCGTGCAGGCGGCGGTGGCGGCGCTGCTGTCCCGGCTGGGCGCGGGGACCGACATCCCGCTGGGGGCGCCCGCGGCGGGCCGGGGCGATGAGGCGACCGGGGATCTGGTCGGGTTCTTCGTGAACACGCTGGTGCTGCGGGCCGACGTGTCGGGGGATCCGGGGTTCGGCGAGCTGCTGGGCCGTGTCCGCCAGGTCGTGCTGGACGCCCTCGCGCATCAGGACGTGCCGTTCGAGCGGATCGTGGAGGCGGTGAACCCGGAGCGGTCGATGGCCCGTAACCCTCTGTTCCAGGTGATGGTGAAGGCCGGCGAGGAGCCCGGCCTGGTGCTGGATCTGCCGGGTCTGGGATGCGCGGCCGAGCCGGTCCGGCTCGGGGTGGCCAAGTTCGACCTGGAATTCGACCTGGCCGAGACGCGGGCGGCCGGCGGTTTTCCGGGCGGGATCACCGGAAAGCTGCGGTTCGCCCAGGATCTCTTCGATGAGGCGACGGCGGAGACGATCGCGGCGCGGCTGACGCGGGTGCTGGAGGCGGTCGCCGCCGATCCGGGGCAGCGGGTCGGCGAACTGGATATCTTCCTGCCTGGGGAGCGGGAGCAGCTGCTGCGGGAGTCGAACGGCGCCGCCGCCCCGGTGCCGTCGGCCACGCTCCCTGAACTGCTGGGAGCGCAGGCGGCCCGGACGCCGGACGCGGTGGCGGTGATGAGCGGGGACGAGGTGCTGACCTACGGCGAGCTGGATGAGCGGGCGAACCGGCTGGCGCGGGTGCTGGCAGCCCGGGGGGCCGGGCCGGAGTCGGTGGTGGCGGTGGCGATGGGCTGGTCGGCGGGGCTGGTGACCGCGCTGCTGGCGGTGCTGAAGGCCGGCGCCGCCTACCTGCCGGTCGATCCGGGCTACCCGGCGGAGCGGATCGCGTTCATGCTCGCCGACGCGCGCCCGGCGTGCGTGCTGACCACGTCCGGGGTCGCCCCGGGTCTCCCTGGGCTTGGAGGGGCGCCGGTGCTGGCCCTCGATGACCCCGCCCTGGCCGCCGAGGTGGCCGCCCAGCCGGGCGGCGGGTTGGACGACGGCGACCGGACGGCGGCGCTGTCGCGGGCGCACCCGGTGTACGTGATCTACACCTCGGGATCGACCGGACGGCCCAAGGGCGTGATGATCACGCATGACGGGCTGGCGGATTACCTGGCCTGGTGCTGGCGGGCGTATCCGGAGGTGGCCGGGACCACCGTGCTGCACGCGCCGGTGTCGTTCGACGCCTGGGTGACGCCGTTCTACGGCGCGCTGACCCGCGGCGGCCGGGTGATCCTGGCGGGGCTTGAGGACAGGCTGGCCGGGCGGGCGGAAGTGTCCTTCCTGAAGGTGACGCCGAGCCATCTGCCGCTGCTGGACGCGGTGGGGGGCGGGTGCACGGATGACGGGCTGCTGATGGTGGGCGCCGAGGCGCTCAGCGGCGAACAGCTGGCGGAGTGGCGGCGGGCACACCCGGGGATGGCTGTGGTCAACCACTACGGGCAGACCGAGACCTCGGTGGGCTGCGCGGATTACCGGATCGAGCCGGGGGCGCCCCTGCCGGCGGGTCCGGTCCCGGTCGGGCGGCCGATGGCCAACGTCGGGTGCTACGTGCTGGATGAGCGGCTGTGCCCGGTTCCGGCGGGGGTAGCGGGAGAACTGTATGTGGCCGGTCCGGGGCTGGCGCGGGGGTACCTCCGGCGGGCGGGGCTGACCGCCAGCCGGTTCGTGGCCTGCCCCTTCGGGGGTCCGGGTGAGCGGATGTACCGGACCGGGGACGTGGTGCGGTGGACGGTGCCCTCCGGGTCGGCCTCCCGGGCACCCGCGGCGGGGGTGCTGGAGTTCGTGGGCCGGACCGATGACCAGGTCAGTGTCCGCGGGTTCCGGATCGAGCTGGGGGAGGTTCGGTCGGTGCTGGCACGGGCGCCCGGGGTGGGCCAGGCCGCGCTGCTGGTGCGCGAGGACCGGCCGGGCGACAAGCGACTGGTGGGATACGTGGTCCCGGCCCCGCCCGGGGAATCACCCGGGGAACCGTCCGGGGAATCACCCTGGGAACCGTCCGGGGAATCACCCGGGGAGCCGGCTGGGGAGCCGGTGACGGACGGCGGGATACGGGAGTGGGCGGCCGGAAGGCTGCCGGACTACATGGTGCCGTCGGCGATCGTAGTGCTGGACAGCCTGCCGCTGACGGTCAACGGGAAGCTGGACAAGACCGCGCTGCCCGCCCCGGATTACGAGGCGGATGCCGCCGGGGGCTACGTGGCACCGCGGACGCCGGAGGAAGAGACCCTGGTCCGGCTGTTCGCCGAAGTCCTGGGGGCGGAGCGGGTCGGGGTCAACGACAGCTTCTTCGACCTGGGCGGCCATTCGCTGCTGGCGGCCCGGCTGGTCGGCCGGATCCGGTCGGTGATGGGGGCGGAACTTCGGATCACGACGCTGTTCGAGTCGCCGACCCCCGCCGGGCTGGCCGCCAAGCTGGCCGAGTCGGCCGCCAAACCTGTCGCCCCGGGCTCCCCGGGCTCCCCAGGCGCGAAGCGGGCACGCCCCGCGCTGCGGCCGATGCGGAGGCCCCGTGCGGATCCGGGGCCGGATCAGGAGCCGGATCAGGAGCCGGATCCGGGGGCGGCCGGGGAGGGAAAGACCTCCTGATGGTGCCCCTGTCGTTCGCCCAGCAGCGGCTGTGGTTCCTCAGCCGGCTGGAGGGCGTGGAGGCGACGTACAACATTCCTGTGGCGGTGCGGTTGTCCGGCCCGCTGGACCGGGTGGCGCTTGAACGGGCGCTGGCGGATGTCGTCGATCGCCACGAGTCGTTGCGGACGGTGTTCCCCGAAACAGGCGGGGACGAAACAGGCGGGGACATGGCGGGCTCCGGGTCCGGTGGAGGACCGTCGCAGGAGGTGGTAGGCGGGGCGGCCGCGGCTCCGGAGCTGACGGTCATCCAGGTCGGCGAGCGGGAACTGCCCGGAGCGCTGGCGGAAGCGACGCGGGGAACGTTTGACCTGACCATGGACCTTCCGCTGCGGGCATGGCTTTTCGAGCTGGGCAGCGAAGAACACGTGCTGCTGCTGGTGATGCATCACATCGCCTCCGACGGCTGGTCGATGGGTCCGCTGGGCCGGGACCTGGGCGAGGCGTACGCGGCACGGCGGGAGGGCCGCGAGCCGGACTGGGAGCCGCTCCCGGTGCAGTACGCGGACTACGCGCTGTGGCAGCGGGAGCTGCTGGGCGACGAGGACGACCCCGACAGCCTGGCGGCCGAGCAGCTCGGGTACTGGAGCAAGGCGCTGGAGGGCGTGCCGGAGGAGCTGGCGCTGCCGTTTGACCGGCCGCGCCCGGCGGCCGCGTCCTACCGGGGCGGGACGGTGGACTTCACCGTCCCGGCTCAGGTGCACGCCGGGCTGGCGGAGGCGGCCCGCCGCCACGGCGCCACGATGTTCATGGTGGTGCAGGCGGCGGTGGCGGCGCTGCTGTCCCGGCTGGGCGCGGGAACCGACATTCCGCTGGGGACCCCGGTGGCGGGGCGGGACGAAGAGGCGACCGGGGATCTGGTCGGGTTCTTCGTGAACACGCTGGTGATGCGGGCCGACGTGTCGGAGGACCCGCGGTTCGGTGAGCTGCTGGGCCGCGTCCGCGAGGTCGTTCTGGAAGCCCTCGAGCATCAGGATCTGCCCTTCGAGCGGATCGTGGAGGTTCTCAACCCGGTCCGGTCGCTGGCCCGTAACCCGCTTTTCCAGGTGATGGTGGCGATCGGCATCGAGGAGTCTGGGTCGAGGCTGGAGCTTCCGGGACTGGCGTGCGAGGAGATGCAGATCAGGCTCGGGGTGGCGAAGTTCGACCTGTCGTTCGACATGCGTGAGGTGCGGGGCCCCGGCGGCGCCCCGCGCGGGATCAAGGGCGAGCTGGAGTTCGCCTCGGATGTGTTCGACGAGGCGACGGCGGAGTCGATCGCGGCGCGGCTGACGGGCGTGCTGAAGGCGGTGGCGGCCGATCCGCGTCGGCGGGTCAGCGACCTGGACATCTACCTTCCCGGGGAGCGGGAGCGGCTGCTGCGGGAATGGAGCGGCGCCACCGCGTCGGCGGCGTTGCCGGCGGCGCGGTCACAGACTCTGGCGGGGCTGTTCGAGGCGCAGGCGGCGCGGACGCCGGGTGCGGCGGCGCTGGCGTGGGCGGGCGGGGAGCTGTCCTACCGTGAGCTGAACGAGCGGGCGAACCGGCTGGCGCGGTACCTGATCGGGCTGGGGGCGGGCCCGGAACGGGTGGTGGCGGTGGCGCTGCCGCGAGGTGCGGCGGCGGTGACGGCGCTGCTGGCGGTGGCGAAATCGGGGGCGGCGTACATGCCGGTGGACCCGGGGCTTCCGGCGGAGCGGATCGCGTTCATGCTGGCCGATGTCGCGCCGGTGCTGACGGTGACCGACGCGGCGACCTCGGCCCTGCTGCCGGAGACCGGGCCCACACGGGTGGTGGCGGATGATCCGGCGACGGCTAAGGCGGTGGCGGCGTGTCCGGGGCGGGACGTGACCGATGCCGACAGGACCGCCGGGCTGCGGCTGGCGCATGTCGCGTACCTGATCTACACGTCGGGGTCTACAGGGACGCCGAAGGGGGTGGCGGTCACGCATGCCGGGCTGGGGAGCCTGGCGGCCACCGTGGGAAGGCTGGGGCTGGGGCCGGGCAGCCGGGTGTCGCAGCTGGCGGGGCTGGGGTTCGACGCGGTGGTGATGGAGGCGCTGATGGCCTGGCCGACGGGGGCATGCCTGGCGGTTCCGCCACCGGGGAAGCTGGCCGGGGAGCAGCTCGCGGGAGAGCTGGAGGCTCTCGGGGTCACGCATGTGTCGGTAACGCCCTCGGCACTGGCGGAAGTACCGGCCGGCAGGCTGCCGGGGGTGGAGTGCTTCCTGGTCGGGGGCGAGGCGTTCGTGCCGGGGCTGGCGCCGGTGTGGGCGGAGGGCCGGGTGCTGGTCAACGCGTACGGCCCGACGGAGTCGACGGTGATCGCGACGATGAGCGGCCCGCTGTCGGCGACCGGGGCGGTGACCGGGCCGGTTACAGGGTCCGCGACCGGGGCGGTAACCGGATCCGCGACCGGGGCGGCGAACAGCCCGGCGGGCGCCGTCACCCCGCCGGTCGGGCGGCCGGTCGCTCATACCCGCGTGTACGTGCTGGATGAACGGCTGCGCCCGGTGCCCCCGGGAGTGGCGGGTGAGGTGTACCTGGCGGGCGCGGGACTGGCCCGGGGATACGCGGGGCGTGCGGCGCTGACCGGGGAGCGGTTCGTGGCGTGCCCGTTCGGGGATCCCGGGGAGCGGATGTACCGGACCGGCGACCTGGCCCGGTGGAGGCGCGACGGGGACCTGGAGTGCCTGGGCCGGGTCGACGACCAGGTGAAGCTGCGGGGGATCCGGGTCGAGCTGGGCGAGGTGCGGTCGGCGCTGGCGCGGGTCCCGGGCGTGGGGCAGGCGGCGGTGGTGCTGCGTGAGGACCGGTCCGGCGATAAGAGGCTCGTGGGGTACGTGGTCCCGGCCGGCAGCGGGAAGAGGGGGGTATGGAGCGGGCAGAGTCACCTACGATCCGTTCGGGATACGGGGGACGGGAAGCCGGGATCCGCGGAGCCCGGGAGACCCGACGAGCCCGTGACGGGCGGGGGGGTTCGGGAGTGGATGGCGGAAAGGCTGCCGGATTACCTGGTGCCGTCGGCGGTGGTGGTCCTTGACGCGCTGCCGCTGACGGCCAACGGCAAGCTGGACTCCGCCGCGCTGCCCGCCCCGGACTACGGAGCGGGTGCCGCCGGGGGGTATGTGGCGCCGCGGACGCCAGAGGAAGAGACCGTGGCGGGGGCGTTCGCCCGGGTGCTGGGGGCGGAACGGGCCGGGATACACGACAACTTCTTCGACCTGGGCGGGCACTCGCTGCTGGCGGCCCGGCTGGCGAACGAGCTGAAGAAGGCCTTCGGGGATGGCACGCGGCCGGTCGGCGTGATGGACGTTTTCATGCACCCGACGCCTGCCGGGCTGGCGGAGCTGCTCGCCCGCGACCCCGGCGAGCGGGCGGCGGGACAGGCACTGCTGTATGAGCTGACCCCGCCGGTCGCGAAGCCGTCGCTGTCGGTGGTGTGCGCCCCGTACGGGGGCGGGAGCGCGAGCGTGTACCAGCCGCTGGCCAGGGCGCTCCCGCCCGGCTGCTCGCTGCAGGCGATCCAGCCGCCCGGTCACGATCCGGCGCTGGAGTCGCTGGAGTCGCTGGAGGATCCGGGAGAGGGGCAGCCTCCGATCGCGGAGGTGGCCGCGGCGTGTGCCGCCGAGATCGTCCGGAAGGTGACGGGACCGCTGGTCCTGTACGGGCACAGCGGTCCCGGTGTGGCGCTGGCGGTGGCGATCGCCCTGGAGCTCGAAGCGGCGGGCCGTCCGGCCGACGCCGTGTACCTGGGAGGCGTGTTCCCCTTCGCCCGGCCGGGCGGGAAGTTCCTGGGGCTGTTCGACGGCGACCGGCTGCGCGGCGATCGCAGCGTGGCGAACGAGATGATCGGCATGGGCGCCGAAGTCGGGGACCTGGACAAAGACCAGCTCCGGTTCGTGGTCCGGGCCGCCCGCGCCGACCGGATCGCGGCGCTGGACTACTTCACCGGGCTGCTGGCCTCGCGGCCGCCCGCGCTGCGGGCGCCGGTGATCACGGTGGCGGGCGGCCGGGACCCGGCCACGAACTACTACCAGGAGCGGTTCAGGGAGTGGGGTTTCCTGTCCGGGCAGGTGGCGGCCGTGGTGATCGACGAGGCGGGCCACTACTTCACCGGGCACAGAGCGGAGGAGCTGGCGGAGATCCTGACCCGGGTGCATCCGGCGATCGCCGCGGGCGCCGAGGGCAGCCTGACCCGGGAGGAACGCGGCCCCGAGGCGACGTGGTGGCTGCACGACAGCGTCACCATCCCCGCCGAGCCGACGGCCCGCTGCCGACAGCACGACCCCCAGCGGCAGGGATCCCAGGGATCCGGGAACCATGGCCTGGCGCGGTTCCTGGCGGTCGCCCTCGGGCAGCTGGTGTCGGTGACCGGTTCGACGCTGACGGAGTTCGCGCTGCCGGTGTGGATCTACCTGCAGACCGGGGTGCTGCAGCAGTTCGGGCTGCTCGCGGCCGTCGGGGTGCTGCCCGGCCTGGCCATCGGGCCTTTGGCGGGGGCGATCACCGACCGCTGCGACCGGCGGCTGGTCATGATCGCCAGCGGCCTGACCGCCGGGGCCGCCGAAATCGCCCTGCTCGGCCTGGACCAGGCCGGCGGGCTCCGGATCTGGAACATCTACGTGCTCGTCGGCGTGCTGTCGGTCGCCGTGGCGTTCCAGCAGGCGGCATACGCCTCGGCGATCCCGCAGATCGTGCCCAAACGGTACCTGGGGCACGCCAACGGCATGGTGCAGGCCGGGAACGGGTTCGGGCAGCTCGTGGCGCCGCTGGCCGGCGCCGGGCTGCTGGCGGTGATCGGGCTGAAGGGGATCCTGGCCGCGGACGTGGCCAGCTACGCCGTCGCGGTCGGCGTCCTGGCGTTCGTCCGGTTCCCGCCGCTGATGGCGCTGGTGCGCACAGAATCGCTGATGGCCGAACTGGCGGGCGGTTACCGGTTCATCCTGCGGGACCGGGGCTTCCGTGCGATGATCGGGTTCCTGGCGGTCGGCAACCTGTTTCTCACGCCCTTTTTCATCCTGATCTCGCCGCTGGTGCTGACCTTCGCGCACCTGACCGACGTCGCGTACGCCACCGCGGCTGCCGGGGTCGGCGGCCTGCTGGCGGGCCTGGTGATGGGCGTGTGGGGCGGGCCGGGGCGCCGCATGGCCGGCGTCATCGCCTGCACCCTGGGCCTGGGCCTGTGCGCGGTGGTGACAGGGCTGCGGCCGGACCTGCCGCTGGTCATGACCGGCTGTTTCGGCATGGCCTTCGCGCTCGGCCTGGCCAACGGCATCACCGCGACCATCATCCAGACCAAGGTCCCCCAGCGGCTGCACGGCCGCGTGTTCGCGATGAAGATGGCCATCTCCGGAGCGGCGATGCCCTTGGCCTTCGCGGTCATAGCGCCGTACGGGATCAAGGCCCTGACCCCGCTGGAGGGGCAGGGCAAGGCGATCGGGCTTTTCTACGTGGTCTTCGGCCTCGCCCTGGCGCTCCTCGCGCTCGCCGCCTGGCGGATCCCCGTCCTGGCCCGGTTCGACGACGCCGTACCCGACGCCCTCCCCGACGATCTCCTGGGCATTGAGGCGATCAAATCGGCGAACCAACCCCTATACCGAACGGATAGTCCTGACTCCCCAGCACCCCCGGGGCGCCAGGGGCGCTCACGGTAATCATGCTGGTCAGCGTGAGTCCCGCCTTTTCCAGGCGGTCGGCGCAGCGCTCGGCGCGGGCCTCGGTACCGGGGCGGCGGGGATCGAAGATGACCCCCGCCACGGTGCCGCTGTGGGCGACCTGAACACCGCACCCGCCACTGGAACCGCACGCATCCAGCAGGAACTCCAGCGCCGGGTTGGGCAGGAAGCGCTGGTTGATGAGCGCGCTGGCCGTCGCGACCCGGCCGACCCCGGCCGCGTCGCCGGAGGCCACGGCGGACCGGAGCTCGGACAACAGCACGGTGAAGGTTTCGACGTCGGCGGCAGTATAGGCGGCGGGCTCCAGCGCCAGCGTGTCGATGCCGCCGACGCCCGGGGCGGTCACGCAGCCGACCACGGTCAGCCATGGAAGCTGGAGGCCGAGCGTTTCCAGCACCACCCCCTCGCGCTGGGCGAACAAGACCGCGGCGTCGTCGATCATGATGGGATCGGACGCGGTCTCGGCCCGGACAGCGATCCGGCCGATGTCGGCCGGTGAAGGCGTCAGGCCGTGATAGGCGGCGATGGCCCGGATCGCCGAGGTCACGTCCGCGGTGGAGGATCCCATGCCGATGCCCCTGGGCACCGTGGAGCTAACCTCGATGCGGCCGCCGGTCATCGGCGAGTGCGCACTGGCGAATTCTTCCATCGAGATGGCCGCGGCCCGCTGGGCCTTGGACATCCCGGGCAGGCAGAGTATCTCCGTGCGGGCGGCATCGGGGTAGAAGGTGGCGCGGCTGCCCCGTTCGGGGCAGGGAAGGGTGACAAGCGCCCGCCGCGGCGTGCCCTCGTGGTCACGGAAAGCCCCTTGCAGGATCTCGCCGTGATGGGCAGGGGCGGATCCCGTGCTGGGTGCGGGGCCCGCCGCGGTGGCCGTCATGGCGTGGCGGCTCCGGCCTGGCCATGGACCTTGCGCGCCAGGACGTCCATGTTCTTCCAAGCCGTGTCTCCCGAGATCAGCAGGGTGTCACCGCGCAGCTCGCCCGATTCGGCGGCGCGCAGGGCCGCCGCGACAACCGCGTAGGTCTGCAGGCCGGTGAACAGGCCGGCCAGCGACAGATGCCGGGCGACGGCGACCGCCTCGCCTTCCGATACCTGGACGGAGGAATCAAAGACCTTGCGGGTAAATCCCTCGGCGATGAACGGCGTCCGGTAGTCGCCGTCGACGAGCGACGCGGTACCCGGCAGCCGCGTGCCGGAGGCTGCCTCGACGGCGATCACCTTGATCTGGTCGTCGACACGCTTGAGATAGCGGCCGACGCCGAGCAGGGTGCCCCCGGACCCGACCGAGCCGACCACGGCCGTGAGCCCCGGCAACTGCGACAGGATCTCCGGCCCGGTTCCCATCTCATGAGCGATCGCGTTATTCGGGTTATGGAGCTGGTCGAGGAAATACCAGCGGGAAGGATCGGACCGGGCGATCTCGGCGCAATAACGGTTACCTTCGATGGTGAATTCACCTTGCGTCTCGACCGAGGCGCCGAAATACTCCATGAAGAATCGCTTTTCAGTTGTGAGTTTGCTTGAGCTCACAATAGTGACGCCGACACCGAGAATGCGTCCGAAGTACGCCAGGCTGCAGCCCATGTTGCCGCTGGAGGAATCGATGACAGACAGTGACGGATCCCATCCTGGATCGCTGATCATCGCCCGGAGCATGGCAACGCAGGCCCGATCCTTGACGCTTCCGGTCGGATTGGTTCCTTCCAGCTTCACGAACAGGCGGCACGGCGAGCCAGCGGGAAGCGGGATCTGCCACAGCGGCGTGTTGCCTACCCACCCGGCCATGGCTTCAAAGCGCGTGACCGAACCGCTGGGAACATCGCCGAGGAGGGGGATTCCGGGTGTCTCCATCGCAGCTCAGTATAGATGCTGCCGATGCTGGGCGGGCAGCCGAGGTTCCTGGTGCCTGAGATCGCTGCCATTGCTATCGATCACTCACCGTGACACCCGGTTCGGTTGCGCGGCCAGCGGGAAACGATATAATTTCGGTTCCGGCTCTTGCCGTGAGTCGCAGGTGCAGTGAAAGGATGCGCGGTGGCAACTAATCCTTTTGAAGATGAGAACGCCAAGTACTTCGTTCTCATCAACGATGAAGGCCAGCACTCGCTCTGGCCGATATCCACCGATGTGCCCGACGGCTGGACGGTAATCTTCGGCGAGGACGGGCGTCAGGAGTGCCTCGACTTCATCGAGAAGAACTGGACTGACATGCGGCCGAATAGCCTGATCAGGCAGATGGAAGCGGATGCCGCGGCTCGGCAAAACGGTGAATCCCGGTCCGCAGTTCGTTAGCCGAGAGGGGATGTCTTCGATGGCTGCTCAGAGCATCGAATACGTTGAGTTGTTCACGAGCGATGAGCATTCCATCGTCGAATATTTCGTATCGTCGTTTGGTTTTACGCAGACGGCGGAGTCCGTCAGCGACGGCAGCCATTCGTCGCTACTGCGGCAGGGTACGGTTCAGCTCATCGTCACGACCGGACGCGGGACTGAGGCCTTCCTCGAAGAGCACGGGGACGGGATCGCCGACATCGCCTTCGGATGCGACGATGCCGCAGGTACCTTCGATGCCGCGGTAGTCGCTGGCGCCCCGGTGATCAGCTCGATACCGGGCAGGCTGGTTGTCTCCGGATTCAGCGGCACACGTCATACCCTCGTCACCCGGTCAGTCGAATCCAGCCTGCCCGCCGACCGTACTTGGACGCCAATTCCGCCAGGCGGGCAGGGCTCCACGGGGCACATCCAATTGCTTGATCATGTGGCAGTCTGCGTCGAGAGCGGGACCCTGGCGGACTATGTTGATTTCTATGCCGACGCCTTCGGGCTTGCCGTCTACTCTCGTGAGTACATCGAGGTCGGCGATCAAGCGATGGACTCAATTGTTGTACGCAGCCCGTCGGGTGGCATCACATTCACCGTTCTAGAGCAAGACTCGACGAAGAAATCTGGACAGGTAGAATCATTCATTTCCAGGAATAACGGTCCCGGGGTTCAGCATCTCGCATTCCTTGTCGATGATATCGTTACCGCTGTCCGTGAATATGGCGATCGAGGGGTATGGTTCTTGCGTACGCCTGACGCTTATTACGACATGCTTATCGAACGGATGCCGGGCCTACGACGTAAGGTGGCGGACCTGCGATCGACAAATGTCCTTGCCGATCGCGACGAATGGGGTTATCTTCTGCAGTTGTTCACGCGCTCCCCATACAAGCGGAACACGACATTTTATGAACTCGTCCAGCGGTGCGGCGCCCGCGGTTTCGGTAGCGCGAACATCAGGGCTCTTTATGAAGCTGTGGAGCACGACGGGCCGGTGGGCTGATGGGCGGGCGAGCCGTGACGTCAGGATCCTCCATGATATCCAGGGAGGATCTACACGCGAGCGTGTCCGATCCTGTCTTGGACACGATGAACTTCCTCAACGAGATCACCCTCCGGTATCCGAAGGCCATCTCATTCGCTCCCGGTCGGCCTTATGATGGCTTCTTCGACACCGAGCAGATATTCACGCAAATCCGCGGCTATCTTGACCACCTAGCGCAATCCGGGTATTCCCCTGGTCAGATCCGCGATGCGATGTTCCAGTACGGCCCGACCGCGGGCCGGATCCGGGATCTGATCGCCGACTCCCTTCTCGCGGATGAAAACATCGACGTCCCGCCCGAGTCCATCGTGGTCACCGCTGGCTGCCAGGAAGCCATGTTCCTTGCCTTGCGGGCGCTAATCTCCGGACCCGATGATGTGCTCCTGGTCTCTAGCCCATGCTATGTGGGGATCACCGGCGCGGCACGGTTGCTGGACATCAAGGTACTGGCCGTCGAAGAGGGTGAGGATGGCTTCCAGTGCACCGGTCTCGACGCTGCGATCGATGCCGAGCTGGCGCGTGGCCACCGCCCCCGCGCCTTCTACGTGGTGCCTGATCACTCCAATCCGGCGGGGACAACCATGTCCGTCGAGGCTCGTCGCCAGCTGCTGGATCTGGCCGCCCGTCGCGGCATCCTGATACTGGAGGACAGTCCGTACCGGATGGTCAGCCCCGGAACGCACCTTCCGACTCTCAAGTGCCTCGATCGCCACCGCAGCGTCGTCTATCTGGGCTCCTTCTCCAAGACGGCATTCCCCGGGGCAAGGGTCGGGTTCGCCGTGGCGAATCAGCCTGTCACCGATTCGGCGGGCCGGACCAGTCTACTGGCTGACGAGTTCGCCAAGATCAAGAGCATGGTGACGGTCAACACTTCGTCGCTGAGCCAGGCTGTCATAGCGGGCATGCTACTGACGTGCGAGGGGCGTGTTTCCGAGCTTAATACCGAGACGGCGGCCTACTACGGACAGGCCATGCGGGCCACCCTCAGGCAGCTCGACCTGTCGTTCCCGGCCGAGCGGCGGGCTATTCTCCGGGTGCGCTGGAATGAGCCCGACGGAGGCTTTTTCCTGACGATGCGCGTACCTTTCAGGGCAGACAACGCTGCTCTAGCGCGCTCCGCAGAAGATTTTGGGGTTATCTGGACGCCAATGTCATATTTTTACCCCGGCAACGGAGGCGGGGAACAGAGCATCCGGCTATCGGTCAGCTACCTGACCCAGGAAGACATTACCGAGGGAATCATGCGGCTAGCCGCCTTCATCGAGGCTGAAGTGAGTAGTCATCCGGCAGGATGAGCGCATGCCCCACATCCTGTCCTGCGTGTCGCACGCACTCTCATCTGCCCGTGAGGTAGCTGTTCAGCAAGCGAAAAGCCACCTAAATCGAACTCTTTACCGACGGGCCAGCCGACCGGCGGCATCAACCGAACGCGCTCGGCATCATCACCAGAAGCGGCAAATAGGGCATTCTGGCCGCTGGCCTTTTTAACGAAAACTGAAGCGAAAAATAGCCGCCCACTCAGGCTGAATAGCTACCCCCGTGAGGCCCACCGCTCCCTAGACCGCCCGCTTGTGCGTCGCTAGCTCGTCCGCTTGCGTGCATCACGGTAAATCGAAAACCTAGTCACACGAGGGAATCTCGCGTGCCAGCATCTAGAACAGACTGCCACGTTTGCAAGGCAGATGCTCTGCCTGCTGAGCTACACAGGCTGGCTGGATCACGTCACCAAGCGACGCGGATCCCCTGCGAGGGTACCGGTTTCCGGCCCGGCTCGGGTAGCTGGTGGAGCGCTGCCTTCGAGCTGGGGCCAGCGCTCGCGTACCCGGGCGGCCAGCCGCTGGCGCAGCGAGGCCTTGGCCGATTCCGGTGGCTTGGCCATGCGGCCATCATGCCTTGCCCGCCAGGCTGCATCATGAAGCCCGTGCCTTCCACCACCCCCTATCCGACGCCAGTGCGCCGCACGATGGAGTATCTCCGCTCCGAGTCATCACACTAAACACTAGACGAACAGTCCCGAATAGTGTCGTCCGTACATTAGTATTGCTGCGTGCTGTCTATAGGAAGGGCAAACCGACCATGGTTCCGGCATGAGCAGTCGATATACACTGGAGGTACTAGAGGCACCATAAGCCAGGTCCTCGCAGGAAGGAAGAGCGGCGATGACGATGGCAGAACAGACTCCCCGCCAGGTCGCGGTCAAGGTCTCCCCCGAAGGCGACAAGCTGATCACCAGCGGAGCCAACTACCTGCACATGAGCAAGAAGGACCTCGTCGAGGCCGCGGTCGTCTTCTACCTCAACGCCAGGCGCGAGGAGATGCAGGCCGGAATGCGGGAACTGCTCCGCCAGCTCGACGGCAGCCGGGCCGCGCAGGTCGCGATGCTCGCCGGAATCACCCGAGAGGAACTCGACGCCGTCGGCGGCGTGGACGAAGAGGACGACTTACCACCATGACCCAGCGGGCAAGGCCAACCCTGCGCTGCCTGCGCGAGGATCTCGCGCAGGCAATACCCAGCGCCGACATCCCGCTGGACGAGATCGACCACCCGCTCCTGGCCAAGGCCACCGAACGGCTCGCTGACAGCCAGGCCGCCCAGGAGCGCATTGCCGCGATCGATGACCAGGTGTTCTTCAAGGTCAAGGTCCAGCGCTGGCGCGGGCCCGTCTGGACCGAGGACACCGAGACCCCGTGGTGGCTCATCGCGGCAGGACACCGGCAAGAAGGCTCCCCCGACGACTTCTACGCCGCCCTCGCCTCTCGGGGAAAGTCCGCCCGCCGCCGTTACAACGCCGAGCACTCTGCCCCGCACGGTCACGCGACCTACACCGCGGACCTGCTCCCCCAGCGCGAAGACCGCGCGCGCTGGGCAGCCGAGTCCGCAGTGCGCACCAGGCGACAGCTCAAGGCCGTCGTGCATACACTGGTACGCCGCTCCCTTCTCGACGGACATGAGCACTCCGCCATGCTCGACGGAGCAGCCCTCGGTATCCAGATCCTCGCCGATGACGGCCATGAGACCTACGCCGCGATCCGCATCATCGGATCAGTTCCCCGTGACCTCGTCGCGATCATCCTGGTTCTTATCCCCGGATGCGCGCCCGATGCCTGGATGTCCGACTACGCCATGCCCGAACGCTCCGTTGCCCCCGAGGAACAGATCTGGTCCAACATCATGGACCCCGTCGCCGCGGCCAAGTTCCTCAACGAGGAGAAGGAATAAGGTGCCACCGGACCGGCCGAATTTCTAATGGGCGGCTGGGAGAAAACGGTCAAGACGAGCCGCAGGTCGATGACCTGCTCGGGATGGCCATGAGCACGCTCCCATAATCTGTCTCGGCTATCCGTTGTAGGGCTCTATATCGCAGTTGTCGAGCGTGTGTGCCCGGAGCACCTGCAGCGCTCGCTCGGAGATGACCGCCTGCCCGTTCACGAGCACTCCGAAATCGTCCTCACCCGGCCTGCCCACGACGACGAGCCACCGGAACGCGGGCACCTCGGAGGTCCCGAAGTCGGCCGCTCCCTCAGACAGGGTCACCCGCGCGGCGTCCAGCCTGAACCCGGTCAAGCGGGACGCTTCAAGATCGGCAGCGAGTCGCCGGGTCACAAGGTAACAGGGAAAACTCTCGATGATGTCGTCCCCGAGCCAGTCGGTGATCACGTAGTGGACGGCGGACACGCACGGCGGATGGACACTGGTGTCCATGACCGTGCCCTCGCCGAGTTCCCCGGCTACCTCCGGTTCGATGGTGTAGTAATCCATGCCCACCGCTCCGCTGCACAGCGATCAGGCTCGCGGGGCCGCGGAACACGACCACCGAGCGCATTCATGTACAGCATGGCCATAACTGCATAGGGTTTGGTACATCTGGGGGGTGTCCAATCAGGATGACAGACTCCGGCCTGCCAGCCGCCTGTCGGCGAGCGAGAGCCAGTCGATAACGGTCGCGCAGCGCGCGGGGTCTTCGGTGAGGCCGAGGTCCAGGCCCCACAGCTGGTAGTCAACGGCCCGCAGCAGCGTCCAGCCGCGCGCCAGTTCCGCGTCGAGCCCGGCCTCGTCCACCAGGGCGTCGAACCGTCGCCGCAGCCCGGCCGACCCGCCCGCCTCCTCCAGCCTGCGCCACAGCAGCGGTGCGAGGCCGAACTCAGCGTCGCCGAGCATCACCTTCGGATCGATCACCAGCCAGGGCTCACGCTCCCCTGCCAGCACGTTCTGGTAGTGCATGTCCCGGTTGGCAAGCAACCCTCCGGCACTCGGGGCGAGCGCGGTGGCTACTTCGACCGCCGCGTCCAGGTCGCGCTCCGGAAACGGCCGCCCCGTGGCCCGCCATAGCGCCGGCAGTTCCGCGGCCAGTTCCAGCGCCCACTGCCGGAGCCTGGGGACCGGGCGCGCGTGCCACTCCGCTGGCACGGGTACGGCCAGCCGCCGCAGCAATCGCCCGGCGACCGGCACGGCGACGCTCAGGTCCGCATCCGCCAGGCGGCGCTGCGGATCGAGCCATTCGAGCAGCAGCGCCCCCGCCGCGACGTCCGCGTCGAGGAGCCGCACGGCGCCGCCGCCATTCCACAGCGCAAGCACCGCCGCTTCGTTCACCGTCTCGTCGTCGACCCACGACACTTTGAGCGCACACCGGGCATCACCGTGAAGCACCGGCAGCACAAGCGCCATGTAGCCGTGCATAGGATCGCCGTTTACCCGCAGACCCCATCGCACGCACAGTTCGGCGACTAGCTCCGGAAGCCGCGCCAGCCATGGCCGGGCAGCCTCGCCTTCACGGGTCAAGGTGTCGGCCGCGAATCTCTCCGGCACGCTGATGACGGTCACAAGGCTCCTAAGCGCCGCTGGCCGGCCACTCCAGGACGGTCAGTTCGGGCCACTGCTCGCGCCAGCGTCGCACCTTGGCCTCGTAGACCGACCGGGGGGCAAGCACGGGATTGGGCCGTACGACAAGGTTGAATACGTCGGACAGCCCATGAGGCGCGTAGATGCTCCACTGGCCATCTGGCTCTAGGCGGTTGCGGTGAAGACCGCGTGAACGTATTCGAGCTCAAGGAAAGCGACAACGGTGCCGACGTCGGCGGAGAGGACCACGATCGGCTCTTTTACGGCGGTGCGCAGCAGGCGCGTCCAGCCGGGTGCCTGGGCGCAGCTGATCCACGGACGGATGCTCAGATGGGTGGCTGCGTAGCAGTTACCCTCGATCCCGTGGCGTGCGAGTTGCTCCTCAGTCCACGCCGCTAGGGCATCCGGCTCGGCGTCATCTGAGATGACCGCATCTGGTTCGGTCTCGATTTCCCAGAAGCGCGCGGTTGCCTCGGCGACCCAGGAGGGAGCCTCAGCCATCGTCGGCGCTCTGTCGGTCAGTACCGGGCCGAGCGCGTTCTCGATGGCCACCAGCTCTTTCCGCTCGCGAAAAATGCGAAGCTTGGCTTGGAGCTCGCTCTCCTTACCCACCACAGCTATCACCAGCATCGAGGTCCCCAGCTGCGATCATCCGTAAACTCACGAACGTGACCGCGATCGACGAGCTGATCCGCCTCGTGCCCCCGCCCGCCGCGCCAGTCCACGCACGCGGGGACTGGCAGCAGGTCGAATCCAGCCTGGGACTCGGGCTGCCTGCCGATTTCAAGCAGCTGATCGAGCACTACGGACTGGGACAGTTCGTCGACTTCATCACGCCCCTGACGCCTTTCGGCCGGTACGACCTGCTGATGCGCGGCATACGCGATCTCCAGGAATCCGAGCGTGCCTTCCGCGCCTTCGGCACCGATGAGGACCCGTACACCTCCGACCCCGATGCGAGCCCGTACGCCATCTACCCCGAACCCGGCGGCCTGCTGCAATGGGCCGGTACCGACAACGGAGACCTGCTGTGCTGGCTGACCGAGGGTGACCCCGACCAGTGGACGACCGTCGCCTGGAACCAGCGCGACCAGTGCCACGACGCTCACCCGGTCGGGGCCGTCGGCTTCCTCCACGGCTGGCTGACCGGCCGCATCGTTACCACGGTCTTCCGCTCCCGCGACCGCGACGAGCCCGCGCCCTGGTTCGAGCCCTACCGCGACCTCAGGCAGGTGTACGTCAGGCTCTCCGACAGCGCCGTCCCGTACGATGATCGCCTTCGGATCCTGCGGGACTCACTCGCCCCCACGGCCAGCCGCGGCGGCTACGAGCGCGACGGCTCCCGGCAAGACCACTTCGCCGCGACCGGGCGCGGATGGCGGCTGACGTATGAAACCGCCTACGGCCACCAGATCCGGATCGCCTTCCCGCCCGAGGACGAGAAGCAGGCCCGGTCCCTCCTGCTCGACGCCGTCGGCCGCATGGGCTGCACGGTAACGGCCATTACGACTGACCGCGGACAGCCCACCTGGACCTGAGGCCCTGCCCGGCACAGCCTAGGGCGAAGGCCTACATCGCGCAGTGCGGGGATGGTCAGCGGGTGATGCCGGGGCTGGTGGTGTCCTCCATGCCCAGGTCCGTGTTGTTGACGGTGTATCCGGTTCCGAAGTGCAGGGTGGCCAGCTTGTCGATGTTGGTCTCCATCGCGGCCTCGTACTCCCCGTTGGGCTCGATGGCGAGCGAGGGGCTGGTTCCGGCCTTCATCCCGGCGGTGGTGGTGAAGTTGGAACCACTGGACTTATACCCCGCGAGCAGGTTGTTGTTGGCGTTGAACACCACCATGAAGGAGTTGTCGGACTGGACCGCGACCGCCGGGCTGGCGGTGGTGTCCATGCCGAGGTCGGTGGGGTTGACGGTGTAGCCGCTGCCAAAGTGGACCGTGGCCAGCTTGCCGGTGTTGGCCTGGATGGCGGCCTCATAGCCGCCGTCGGGCCTGGCCGCGATCGAGGGGCTGGTTCCGGCCTTCATCCCGGCGGTGGTGGTGAAGTTGGAGCCGCTGGACTTGTACCCGGCGAGCAGTCCGTTGTTGGCCTCGAACACGACGATGTAGGAGTTGTCGGACTGGACGGCGATCGACGGGGACGTTCCGGGCATCATCCCCAGGTCGGTGTCGGTGGCCTTCTGGCTGGAGTTGTACAGCACCAGGTGGTTGTTGTTGGCCTGGAACGCCGCGATCCAGCCGCCGCCGTGCAGGCCCGCGATCGCCGGGCTGCTGCCGGAGTCCATCCCCTCGTCGGTGTTCAGCGTGCCGCCGCCGAGGTGGCTCAGCCCTAGCTTGTCGTTGTTGGCCTCGAACGCGGACTCGAAGGTGCCGTCGGACAGCGTCGCGACCGACGGGGATGTCCCGGGCATCATCCCGAGCGTGGTGTTGAAGTTGGAACCGCTATCGCTGTATCCCGCCAGCGTGCTGGTGTTGGCCTGGAACACGACCTTGAACGCGAATGGCTTCGGAGGGTTGCCGCCAGGGATGGTCGGGCCGAAGGTGCTGCCGGGATCCGAGCTGTTGTGCGTGCCGGACGGGGCGCCGTTGATCGGGTCGTACTGGCCGGGGTCGGACAGGTTCGTGTTGGGAGTCTGGGCGTCCCCCAGGTAGTTCTTGTAGGTGCCGTCGTCGTAGGTGGTCCACGGCGAGAAGCCGCCGGCGGCGTCGTACTTGTTGACGGCCCCCTCGGCGTTGTTCCAGGGGTCAAGGAGCTGGTAGTCCTCGCCGAAGGTGCCGGGAACCGAGTCCCCGGGAGTGATCTGCCACAGGCCCCAGCCGGTCGTGGAGTACGGCTGGCCCGCCTGGATGATGCCCGGCTCGAACGAGGACTCCGCGCCGGTGATCGCCTCCGAGGTAATGGCCGTCGATGACGGGCCGCCCGCCAGCTCCCAGTACCCGCCGATGGCCGCGGTGTTCAGGGTGCCGCTGGACGCCGCGGGCCGGATGCCCCGCGACGACGGCCCCGCCGGCGCGGGCTTGGCCGACGAGCCCGCGGGCTGTGGCGTCTCGTCAAAAGACAGGTTCCGCTTGAACCCGCTCGGTGTGGTACCGGTCACGTGCATCGTCAGCGTGGTGAACAGGGTCTTCCCGTTGGCCTGAACAGCTGGGTCGGACAGGGTGATGTCCGCGGTGGTGTGATCCTTCCGGGTGGCGCTGGCAGTGACTCCGGCCAGCCAGGAAACGGTCGAGGTCGCGCTCGCCTTCGTCGCGTTCCAGCTCTGCCAGTGCAGGTGGCCGGCGATCATCCCGTGATCGGCGCAGGTCAGTATCAGGCCGCTGGGCCGGGTCAGCGCCGTCCCCGTGCCGCAGTCCCTTACCGCCGGGCTCGCGGTGGTGCCCGCCGTGCTCGCGTTCGCGGGCATTCCCGCCGTCAGGGCGATCCCGCCGCCGGCCAGCGACACGGCCAGCATGGTCGTGAGCTTCCGTCTCAGCACTGTGTTTTTCCGTCTCAGCATTGTGCTGTGGCCTCGCATTCCCGGGTTCAATGGGCGTGGATGCTGAACTGCATAAGCTCACGGGCTTGATCACCATCGTTTCCGTCCCGCCCGGCGGAAGGGTGATGTGAATGCCGCTGAAGGTGGTGGTCTCGTTTTTCCAGACGTTGTAGCCGGTCGCCTCCGGCGCGCTGATCCCTAGCTGGGACAGCGTGAAGTCCTCGGTGCTCGAGGCGGTGGTGTTCAGGTTCGCGAACAGGACCGCCGTGCCGCCGTCGGCCTGCTTGAATACCGCCTCGATGTTCCCGTCCGCGCTGGTCACGGACTTTGATGCCTGCGATCCGCTCTGGTCGATCGCGATGATGTTGGGGTTCTTCAGCGCAGCCAGTTCGTCCGGGGTCAGCGTGGTCAGGTCCGTGGAGATGAGCAGCGGGCTGGCCTCTTCCGCCCAGACGGAAAGCTGGCTCTCCTCGTCGGCGAGCGACCAGCCAAACGGGTGCGCCGAGACCGTGCCGGGCACCAGCATGTCGAGGTCGTTCCAGTGGCCGGGACGGGCGTAGCTGTACAGGGGCAGGTCCGAGGCGAGATGGCCGAGGATCGTGTCCGAGGCGGAGTCCGCGGGCGATTCGTCGTAGGCCACCCGCCACATGTTGGCGAAGGTGGACGAGGACTGGACGGACTGCGTGAAGCCGGGCTGCCCCATCACGTAGATGGGCAGTTCCTCGCTGTAGACGACGTTCGGGTTGGCCGCTCGCAGGTCCGCGCCGTACTCCTCGAACGAACTGGTCAGCGAGGCGAGGGTGGTGCCGGACGGGAGCCCGCCGCACTCGTCGATCTTCACGAAATCGACCCCCCAGTCCGCGAACGTCCGGGCATCTTGCGCGTAGTGGTTGCCCGCCGCGGTGGTTCCTCCGCTGCCGGGCAGGCCCTGGCAGGTCCGGGTGCCGATGGCCTCGTAGATCCCGAACTTGAGGCCGAGCGCGTGGATCTGGCTTGCCAGCCACGGGATGCCGTTCGGGTACCTGGTCGTGTTCCACGTCAGCGAGCCGTCGCTGGTACGCGAGGTCGCTGTCCAGCCGTCATCCAGGTTAACGGTGTCGTAGCCCGCGGCGGCGAGCCCGCTGCTCACCAGGTAGTCGGCCTGTGCCAGCACCTCGCTCTGGGTGGCCCCGGCACCGAACTGGTACCACGTGTTGTAGCCCATAACCGGGAGCTGCCCGAACGCCGACGATGCGGCGTCCAGGGCGTGCGCTGCACCCGAGGGGCGCGCGGCACCCGGGGCGTTAAGGGCGGCGTGCGCGGCGGACGTGGTCATGGCCACGGCGACCGTCACGGCAGTGATCAGCGACCCGACGGCCGCCGCGATACGTATCCTCATCATCCGGCTCCCGGGCATCTAACTCGCTGGCGGCAGGAATGCCCTGAGCCATTTGATCTGGATATTGCCGGGAACCCCGACGCCGAGAGTTCCGTTCTTAGCGCATTCGTTCGGGCCACTCGGATTGCTCGAGGTCTGGGCATCGCATGACCCATCGGAGAATGTGATCCACATCGGATCATCCGTCGTGGCCGTGAGAGTCTCCGGAATTGTCACGTACGGCTGGCCGTCATAGAAAACCTGAATCCGGTTCCCGCCGAAGGCGATGTCTATGATGTGCCATCCCGGGGAAATGTTCGCGCTGGTCGGCGTGACTACCTGATCGTTCCACGACCCGGTCCCGATGGTGGAGTTGCCCGTCCCGTAGTGCCAGGTGACGTAGTTGTTGTCCAGATTGGCCTCGACGGCGTCGATCTCCCCGTCTTGCGGCCAGTCGTTCCCGTACATCCAGAAGGAGGACCAGTTTTCCCACGTCGAGAAGTAGATGTCCGCCTCGTACACGTAACCGTCCGCGGTCGGGTACGTGTGGGGCGACTCGATCGACTCGCAGTCCCCCGCGTTGCCAGTGGTGTCGAGTTCCGCGTACCCGCTGGAGTTGATGTACGGCAGAGACGAGTTGACCGCGCAGTTGCCGGGCGCGTTGGAGGGGGTGCTCCACGGGCTGGTAGCCAGCTCGCTCGGATCCCACTCCTTGGCGAACGGGTGGTTCGCCAAGGCCGGCGGGTAGGGGACGGGCGTGGCCGCGCGCGCGGCCTGGGTAGTCCCCGCCAATCCGGCCATCGTTGCCGTGAGCGTCGTGAGAAGCGCGACGATCACGTGCCGCCGCATCCGCCTGCCTTGCATGAAGACTCCCTGATCCCTGATCACTGAGCGCTCATAACGCAGCGCGTCCAACGCGAAACAGAGATCGGGCCAGACGGCTGGCCCAACCCAGGTCCGGGATCTAACCCGGGATGGTGATAATAAATCATATAATATGGTAGAATTTCGCTCTAAGTCTACGTCAGCGTCGGAAAACTAAAATCGCGCGTGTTCCGGCAGGAAACCTCGCCTGGAACAGGCTTTCGCACCAGGATCACAAGGCAGGGACGCCGTGATAGGGGCAGCGACGGAGACCAGGGCCAGCCATAACAGATGGCTGCTAGTGGAGACCTTCAACGGCGACGGCCGCCAGCCGTCCGTCATCGCCAAAGGCCGGACCGCGATCTGGATGGTCCCGCTTTCCACGGTGATGAGCAAGAGCCGTTACGCCGACGAGGTGCGGGTGCTGGTCCTGCGCGCCGCGCGGGAAGGCGTCCCGCTCCAGGTTGCCTCAGGCGACGGGCAGCGGAAGCTAGCCGCTTCCCCGCTGAGCCCCGCCGACGGCCGTGTCCATGGGGTCTACGCGTGGATCGGCGGGCAGGCCGAGCATCCGCCCGTCCGCGCGACCGCTGCCGGAGCATGGTGCCTCAACCTGGCGTCCGGGCGCCTGCTCGCCTCCGGCGAGCTCTGCCAGCTCTACGGCATCAAGCCGGACGACCTGGCCAGGCCGCGGCTCGAGGCCGAGGCGTTCGAGCGCCTGCTGCCCTCCGCCGACGAGGGCCGTGCCCTGGGGGTTCTCGTGCGGGGACGGCCCGGGGACGAGTACCAGGGCACCTGGACCCTCCGCAGGGGCGACGGGCAGCTGCGCCAGGTAACGATAAGCTGTCGCACGGTCACACGACCCCGGCCAGGCGGACGAGCGGACGTAGTGGTCCGGGGAATCACGCATGACACTGGCCAGTCCGGCACCGCACCCGCCCCCGGCCGACTGATGCTCGACCGGCAGGTCCTCATCGCCGAGCAGCGGCCCGGTACGCACAGGGTGATCGTGCACCCGCGGAACCTGCGCCCGCTGCGCTGGATCGACCCCCCGCCCGCCGACCTGGCCTGCACGGCCCGTGGCCCGCATGAACCAGGCATCCACCCCGGCGACCTGCCCGCGGCCAGGAGGATGGCCGAAGAAGTCACCGTCGGCGGCCGGGCGGAAGAGACGCTGCGACTGCGGGACAACGCCGGCGGATGGACTCGCGTCGGCGTAACCGCGAGCCAGGTGCTGCTAGACCCCGGCACCAGCGCCGCCCTGGTTACCCTGTCCCTCGCCCGGCAGGCCCCGGGCACCGGTTCAGCCGGTTCAGCCTCTTCAGCCGCGGGCTTTCGGGCGGACGGCCGGGGTCACGCCCATTCTCCGACCAGCGACGCGTGGGCGCGCAGGAACTCGTCGACCAGCGGTTCGGCCCGGGAGTAGGACAACACCAGGGGATGCGCCATCAGCGCCCGCACCGCGCAGGCCCGGGAGCGAGTGCGAATCGCCTCAACCGTGAGCCGCTCATAGAGCTTCACCGCCCGGACGAGGGCAAGGTGCGAGGGCGGGATGGCCCCGAGCGGTACCGGGCGAACCCCATCGGCGTCGGCGATCGTGCTGACCTCGACCACGTCGTCGTCAGCAAGACCGCTTATCGCGCCGGAGTTGGGCACGTTGACCGCCGTGTGGCAAGGGACGCCGGCGACAAGGGCCTCCATGAGCTCCAAGGCCACGCCCGCGTACCCCTCGGAACTCTCGGAGCCCTCAGAGCCGTCGGCCGACGGCGCGGACGGAACGGGCGGATCCCCGGCGGTCCCGGGTGCCGCGTAGTGCATGTAGGTAGAGCGCCGACCCTGCTCATAGGCACGGTACGCGGCCAGCGCCCCAGCGGGGTCGCGGTCCGGGTCAATGGCCCGGAGCTGGTCCAGGAGCGCGCGGTTGCGAGCGGCGACCTCTTCTCCCCGGGTCTGGCCCGCGGCGGTCAGGCGGGCCACGGCCTGATCGGCGAAGTAGTAATACCACAGGTACTCATTGGCCCAGGCGCCGATGAGGCTGGCGAGCGAGGGCGGGAAGAATCTCTGGCTGCTCCGGGCGCGGAAGTTCTCGTCGCCGAGCAGCGACGCGAGCAGTTCGGTGCCGTCGGGGCCGGTAACGGCCCGGGTCCACGACAGGTGGTTGAGCCCGTAGACCTCGGCCCGCAGGTCCCTTGGGTCACGGTCGAGGTAGGCCGCCACCGTGTACTGGGCCTGGTTGGCTCCGTCGCAGATGCCGATCGCGCGGGCATGTCCGGCGTCATGCAGCGCCTGAGCGACCAGGCCCGCCGGGTTGGTGAAGTTGAACAGCCACGCCTTCGGGCTGACCTCGGCCAGGAGGCCCGCGTACTCCAGGATCGCCGGGACGCTCCGCAACGCCATCGCGAAACCGCCAGGTCCCGTGGTCTCCTGCCCCAGCACCCCGTGTGACAGGGGGATCCGCTCGTCGGCGACGCGCCCGGCGTCACCTCCCACCCGGATGGCCGTGACCACGAAATCGGCGCCCTCCATCGCCGCCCGGGCGTCTGTCGTCATGGTGACCCGCGGCCCGCCGCTCTGTCTGGCGGAATACCGGCTCACGGCGCCAAGCAGGCTGAGCCTGTCGGTGTCGGTGTCGAACAGCGCGATTTCCTCAAGGCCGAGTGTGCCGGCCCGCCGCGAGGCTGCCTCCACGAACAGCGGTGTCCGCACGCCACCGCCGCCAATCAGGGTGAGCTTTCGCCGTCCCGCCAGGTCAATCAGGATGCCCATGTCGGCATTGTGCACCGGATTTGCGTCGTCCCGCTGCGAGCCGCCGGGATCCTTGTCAGGGGATTGGATGGGGGGACCACGTGCGTGAACGGCATGAAGAAGCTGTCCGCCTGGATCGGATCCCCGCAAAATCGGCAGACCGCCCGCAGGGGGTAATGCTGGAAGTTGAACAGGTCAGCGCTCTGACCGCCACGCGCGAGGATCGAGCCCTCCCGCGGCTCCGGCTCATGGGAACAGCCGAACTCCTCTACCTCTCCCACTAGCCCGCCTCCCTTCGCCGATAAACCCCGGAGGCTACCACTTGTCAGCATATTACCCATTATCCGGAAATTTGTAAAAAAGTTACTGTCGCGGTGTGATACGTCACCATAGCGACACGATACGGGGCGGCGCGGGGGGACGCGTCATCGGCGTAGGCCGCCCCGGACCGTGGCGACCTCGTACAGCGCGATCGACGCCGCCATGCCGGCGTTCAGCGACTCGGTGCCGGACACCATGGGTATGCGTACCAGCACGTCGCAGGCCTCGGCGACGATGCGCGAGAGCCCGCGGCCCTCGGACCCCACGACCAGCACCAGCGGGCCGTCGGCGACCGGCAACTCGTGGATGTCCGTGTCCCCGGACGCGTCCAGCCCGGCCACGAACAGCCCGCGCTCGGCAAACGCCTTCAGCGCCCGCGTCAGGTTCACCGCCCGCGCTACCGGCACCCGCGACAGCGCCCCCGCCGACGCCTTCCACGCGCCCGCGGTCACCCCCGCGCTGCGCCGCGACGGCACGACCACGCCGTCGGCCCCGAACGCGGCGGCGGAACGCACCACAGCGCCCAGATTGCGGGGGTCTGTTACCCCGTCCAGGGCCACGATGAGCGGAGCAGTCGCGGCGATCCGTTCGGAAGAATACAGATCCTCGGGGTGCGCGTAATCGTAGGGCCGCACCCGCAGTGCCACGCCCTGGTGGACCGCCCCGCCGGTCAGCCGGTCCAGCTCGGACATTCCCGCCTCAAGCACCGCGATCCCGGCGTCACCCGCGAGCCGAACCGCCTCCGCCACCCGCTCGTCGGCCTGCGCCCGGTCCGTGACGTACAGCGCCATCGCCGGCACTCCCGCGCGCAGCGACTCGGCCACCGGGTTCCTGCCCGCGATCATCTCCGGCCCGTCCGGGGTACCGCGGGGTGCGGAACCTACCCGTCCCACCGGGTTTACCCCGGAATATCCCGAACGGGTGGTAGCGACTCCCCCGCGCCTCTTGCCAGCCTTCGCGTCCCGGCCCGCCGCGCCGCGACTCCCCGTATCACTGCTAGTCGCGCCGCGGCCCGCTGCCGTGTCGCGTCCCGATGCGCCGCGGCCCGCCGTTGCCTGCCGCTCGGCGTGCCAGTGCCGCATGTTCGCGGGCGGGGTCGGGCCCTTGCCCTCAAGCCCGCGCTTGCGGTTGCCGCCGCTGCCCGGACGCGGCTTGCCGGACTTGGCGTAACCACCGCCGCCCGGCGCCCGTCCATCGCTGCCGCCCTTTTTCCGCGTCATGATGGCAGCGTACGGTATCCGCCACCCCCTCCCGCGCGGTTCCCGCTCCGCCCGCCCCCGCCCCCGATCGCCGCCCGTCCCGCCCGCGCCCCCGTACTTCTTTGTCGGAGTTCCGGCCACTTTCGCGCCCGTTTCGTGCCGTTTGCCCGTGCGGAACTCCGACAAAGAGCCGGGAGAGACGCCGGAAGAGGCGCAACACGACTCGGGGCAGGAGGCGCGACACGATCCCGGCGGGCGGCGCGACACGACTCGGGGCAGGAGCGGAAATCGTTCCAATGGGGCATCCGCATCGATAGCGTTGGCATTGCGCGATTAAGTGATTCATGTGATGTGCCGTTGGTTGGACTGATACCCCGTGAAAGATCCGATTCCGGCGCGGCGCCGCGGGTGGCCGCGTTCCCTGGCGCTGCTGGCGGTCGTCGTGTTCCTGCTGGTGCTCGCGGTCGCGACGTTTACGCTGTCGTACAGCGGTATCCACGTGATCGCGCTGCGCGCGGGCATGTCGGCGCACCTGGCGCGCTTCTACCCTGGGCTGCTGGACGCGGCGCTCGTGATCGCCTGCCTGGCCGCCGTCTTGCTGCACGACGGCAGGTGGTGGGCGCGCTGGTACGCCTGGCTGGCGGTCATCCTGATCGTCGCGGTCGGCGGCGGGGCCAACGCGCTGCACGCGATGAACGTGACGCTCCCGCACCGGCAGACCGCGGGCGCGGTAGCGGCGGCGCCGTGGGTGCTGCTCCTGCTGGCGTTCAGCCTGTGGCTGACGATCCTCCGCCAGTCCCGCTCCCGGCGCGACGTCCCCAGGCAGGCGCGGGAGACGCCGCAAGCCCGGCAGACGCAGACGGTGCCCCTGGCCACGATGCTCCAAGACCCGGAACCCCGGGACCTGGAACCCCAAGCTCCTGCACCCCAGGACCCGGAACCCCGAGACCCAGACCCTCAAGCTCCGGAACCCCAGGCTCCGGAGCCTCAAGCTGTGGAACCCCAGGAAACAGGGTTCCACGACATACCGCCGCAGGAACCGGTGACTCGGGAAACGGTAGCCCTGAACGTAGCGCAAGCTCCCCCGGATCAAGCGCCCCATCCAGACCAAGCGTCCCAGGACACGGCACAGGTACTGGCGGCCCCGGTAGCGCCGCCCACGGTTCCGGTTATAGAGCCGCCCCAGGCAGAATCGACAGAAACCCAGGTAACGGAAGCAGAGTCAGCAGAAGCAGCCGACGACGTTCCCGTCGGCGACGATGCGCCGATCGCGGACGCGACGCCGGTCGCGGATATAGCGCCAGTCATGGACCCGGCGCCGACCGTGGACGCGGTGACGGTCACGGACGCGGCGCCGGCCGACGAACAGGTCCCGGCGCCGGCCCCGTCGCGGCCACGTGATTACTGGGATATCGAGGATGGGGAAGAAGATCCTGGCGAGGGCTATTCGCCGAGCGATATCGCCCCCCAGGCGCCGCCGCTTCCCGACCCGCCGCCGCGACTGAACCGCCCGCGATCCACCCCCGTTCCCCCCGAGGAAGACGTTCTTCCCGAAGAAGACCCCGGACAATGAAAGTTCGTGGAGTTTTCTTGCACTTATAGTGCAAGAAAACTCCACGAAGCGCACCATGCGTCCTCGGGCTAGCTCCGATCGCAACCTTCCTTGATTTCCGCCGCGAACTGGCGCCACGGAGCGACGCGGAACCCAAGCACGGTTCCCCCGCGATCCATGGTGTCCCGGACGAGGACCAGGCCACGCCGGTTCGGCGCGACTTCCACGCAATTTCCGCCCTGCGAACCCGAGTAAGAGGACTTGATCCAGCATAGATCTCTGTTGACCATCGATCTCACTACCTATCAGGCGTATCAGTTGTCGCGAATCTCCTGCTGACAGCGCGGAAGCACGGATCAGGCTGACGACGGTCATGAGACCGGCGACCTCGACCCGGTCTTCTACTATTCTTCCGCCGCTGTAGCACTCCGTATAACACACACTGGGCGATTCCACAAATTCGTACACCGCTATAGGACCATCTGCTCCCGCGTGAGCGTCCGCGGAGAACGGCAGGACCTGGATCACGACGCCGGGGCTATCCGCCGCTTCCACCAGCCGGTCCAGTTGCTCGGCCATCACGGCGGGGCCGCCCACGACGTGCCGGAGCACGCCCTCGTCGAGCACGTACCACAGCAGCGGCGCGTTCTCGCTGGTCACGATCTCCTGGCGCTCCATTCGGGCCGCGACGAGCCGCTCGATCGTGTCGTCGCTGTCCTCGGGATGGCTGGACCTGATCAGCGCGCGCGCGTAGTCCTCGGTCTGCAGCAGGCCGGGGACCGCCCCGAGTTCCCAGCCGTGGATTCGCACAGCTTCACGCTCAAACGGAATAACAGGCGCGAAAAACGCCGGATAGGCCTCCCGGGCCACCAGCCCCTGGAGCGTCGTGAACGTGCCAGGCGTGTTGAAGACCTCGTCGCAACGCGCGGCGAAATCGGCGGTGGGTGGCTTGTCCAGCGTCTCGACGCCGCTTACCAGCGACGACGAGTAACCGAGCTTCCCCCCCATCTCCACCTGGGTCCAGCCCATTCGCTGCCGCCACGACCGAAGCTGCGACGCGAACGCCGCCAGCGACGTGGTTTTCACGTAAGAACTATTCGGATTCACCTGCCCCGACCCCCGTCACTTTCCGTGACACCACTCCAAGTGGTTCTGCACCAACGCAGCGTGCAGCCCGTTTGGCAACCAACCTTAGTGCGCAGCTGGCATGTTGACTATCAGAACCCCTCGGCTGCTATGACCAGACTCAACGAAAGCCCGCGATCGTGATCATGTACATCTGGACAGCACCAGGAAACGGTACCGCCAACTCCCACGAGGCCATCGGGATCAGCGACGACCAGCGCAGGGCACGAGAGGCCGCCGAGACCGCACTGCGCGCCGGGCAGGCAGACACCGCCTGCGTCGAGCGCGTCCGCACCACCCTGAAGGCTCCGGCGCTCAGCCTGTGCTACATCCGCACCGGGACCGGATGGCAGGCGCGGCTCGGGAAGGCGGGTCACGTGGAGTGGATCCCCACAGACTGGCGCTCAGGCGGCCTGCAGGTCAAGTCCTGCGGGTTAGGAGGAGGCCGCCTGAGCGCCCTGGCCTCAGCGCCCACTCTCCTCGCAGCTGGATGAAAGTGCCGTTGCTACGGCCAGGGCCGTAGCAACGGCACTTTGATGCGTGATCAACAGCTAGGGCCGGGGGTAGACCAGGGCAGTCGCCATCGCGGCGATGCCCTCGCCTCGCCCGGTCAGGCCCAGGCCGTCCGTGGTGGTCGCCGACAGGCTCACGGGCGCGCCGGACAGGGCCTCGCTGAGCACCGCCGCGGCCTCGGCCCGGCGGGGGCCGAGCTTCGGGCGGTTGCCGATCACGTACACGGCGACGTTGCCGATGGCGTACCCGGCCTCCGCGACCAGCCGGGAGGTCTCGCGCAGCAGCGCGATGCCGGATGCCCCGGCCCACTCGGGACTACAGGTGCCGAAGTGCGCGCCGAGATCGCCCAGGCCCGCGGCGGACAGCAGCGCGTCGCAAGCCGCGTGCGCCGCCGCGTCACCGTCGGAATGCCCGGCCAGGCCGGTCTCGCCGGGCCATGTCAGGCCCGCGAGATGCAGGGGACGACCCTGCTCGAACGGATGTACATCGACGCCAAGTCCTACCCGCGGGACATCTTCCACCGCAGCAGGTTACCCGTTGCCCGTTGGGAGCCCTTAGTTGGCGAGCACCTCGTCGAGGAGCGCCTCGGCCTTGTCCTCGTTGGTCTTCTCGGCGAGGGCGAGCTCGCTGACCAGGATCTGGCGCGCCTTCGCCAGCATGCGCTTCTCGCCGGCGGACAGGCCACGCTCCCTGTCGCGACGCCACAGGTCCCGGACGACCTCGGCGACCTTGTTGACGTCACCGGACGCGAGCTTCTCCAGGTTGGCCTTGTACCGCCGTGACCAGTTCGTGGGCTCCTCGGTATGCGGCGCGCGAAGCACCTCGAACACCCGGTCCAGGCCTTCCTGGCCAACCACGTCCCGCACGCCAACGTCCTCCGCGTTCTCCGCGGGTACGCGCACGGTAAGGTCACCCTTATCGACCTTCAAGACAAGGTAGACCTTCTCCTCGCCCTTGATCGTGCGAGTCTCGATGGCTTCGATGCGAGCAGCCCCATGATGGGGGTAAACGACGGTATCGCCGACCTTAAAAGACATCTGGCAAGTACCCCTTCCGCTGAAGGCTATCTTACCACGACCAGCACCTGCCGATAAACTGTCCAGTGGGCAAGAATGCAGGTCAGTACGCTATTTTCGAGCACACTAGAGGCATACTCGAAGGGCACTGCACCTCGTGCCGGAAACCCGTCGTCGTTGACGTTGGTTAACCAGTCTACCTGAGGTAGCGGGCTACTCCCAGGAAACCGCACCGGGAGTCGGCGGCGGGGCCGGCGCTGGACCATACTGGGAAGCGGAAAGCGCGGTCCGCGGCCCGTCGCCGCGGACGGGAGAGGTGCCCGTGAGCTTCGGCAGCGAACCGGGACGGGACGACGGCGGCCCGCCCCCGGCGAACATCGTCATTCCGGACGACGCCCGGGAACTAGCCCGCGACGTGCTCGCCTACCGCCGGGAGCAGCGGGCCAGGCGACGCCGCGAGTGGCTCATGCGCCTGCTGCGGCCGGCCCGCTGGCGCGACCCGTTCCTCAGGCACGACCCGGGCCGCGGGGACGACCCGGGCGAGCACGGCCTGGGCGGGCACGGCGCCATCTTGCCGCTCATCGCGACCTGTGTCGCGCTATCCATGCTGGCGGGCGCGATGCTGTCGGTCATCACGATCACTCCCGCCTCCGCGCCCACGGTGCCCCGGAACGCCAGGCACCCGGCCTCATCCTGCGCCCCGACCCCCGCCCCGGCCACTGACCGGGACTCCCAGCGCCGGAACCCTCCGCGCCGGAACCCCCCGCGCCAGGGCGGAAATCCTCCCGGTATAGTCTCTACAGCCTGTAGTGGACCGGCAGGCCACCGGGCTCCCCACGGGAGTACGTTTCCCCTCCCGTCACATACACCGAGGAGGCATCAGCCGTGATCCGCGCCAGCTTCGGCAAGTCCGTGGCTCGCAGCACGATGATCGGTGGCCTAGCCCTGCTGGCCGTCCCGGCTGTCGCCGGGTGCGAGGCCGGGCTGAACGCCCCGACACTTGAGTTCCATCCCGCATCGGGGGGCGCGCACGCCAACTTCAACGGGATCTCGATCAACGACGCGTTCGTGCTCGCCGCGCCCTCGGGCTCGGCGGTGCCGGCCGGCGGTTCGGCCAGCCTGTTCGTCGGCATGTACAACAACGGCCCGGCCCACGACAAGCTGCTCGCGGTCTCCGCGCCGAAGGCCGCCAAGACCGTCACGATCAAGGGCGGCGGCGTCGTCCTCCCGGCGTCAAGCGCCGCCAACCTGACCGGCCCGGAGCCGACGCTCGTGCTCAGCCACCTGACCAGGCCGCTCTCCGCCGGGCAGGACGTCGCGGTCACGTTCGACTTCGCGCGCGCCGGCGCGACGACGATCGAAGTCCCGGTGGAGCCGCGATCCGACTACTACTCGACCTATTCCCCGCCGCCGACGGCGGCACCGACGGGAACGGCCACCGCGACGCCGGCTGGCTCGCCTACCGCGACGCCGGCTGGCTCGGCATCGCCGACGGCTACCCCGTCGACCACGCCGTCGAAGTCGCCAGCTCCGTCGAAGTCGCCGTCGAAGTAGTCCCGTTACGGGAGCGGGCGAGAAGGGGGCGCGGGGCAGTCGCCGTTATCCGTTCGGCACAATGAGGACTCTGCGGGGCGACCAACCGCGCCCCGGCCGCGGCCTCAGCCCGCCGACTCGAATTTGTACCCGAGTCCCCGGACGGTGACGATGTGCCGCGGCTTGGCCGGGTCGGCCTCGATCTTCGCGCGCAGCCGCTTGACGTGCACGTCCAGCGTCTTGGTGTCGCCGACGTAGTCCGCGCCCCACACCCGGTCGATGAGCTGCATCCGCGTCAGCACCCGGTCGGCGTTGCGGAGCAGCACCTGCAGCAGCTCGAACTCCTTCAGTGGCAGCTGCACGGACTCGCCGCGCACGCTGACCACGTGCCGCTCCACGTCCATCCGGACCGGGCCGGCCTCCAGCGTGGAGTCGGTCACCTGCTCCGCGTCGCCGCGGCGGCGCAGCACGGCGCGCATCCGGGCGATCAGCTCCCGGGTGGAGAACGGCTTCGTCACGTAGTCGTCCGCGCCGAGCTCAAGGCCCACGACCTTGTCGATCTCGCTGTCCTTCGCGGTCAGCATGATCACCGGCACGCTGGAGCGCTCGCGCAGCGACCGGCAGACCTCGCTGCCCGGCAGCCCCGGCAGCATCAGGTCGAGCAGCACCAGGTCCGCCCCGGTGCGGTCGAACGACTCGAGCGCGTCCGGGCCGGTCGCGCAGACCGCCACCTCGAACCCCTCGCGCCGGAGGTTGTACGAGAGCGCGTCGCTGAACGATTCCTCATCCTCGACCACGAGCACGCGTGTCACTGGGTTCCTCCTGACAACATCCGGGGGTATCGGCTAAGCCCGGTCGCCCCGCAGTGGTAGCCACATGGTAAACGTGGATCCGGCGCCCTCAACGCTGCGCACCGTCACCCGGCCGCCGTGCGCGGCCGCCGCGTGCTTCACGATGGCGAGCCCGAGGCCGGTTCCGCCGGTGGCCCGGGAGCGGGCCGGATCCACCCGGTAGAAGCGTTCGAAGATCCGTTCCAGGTCCCGTTCCGGGATCCCGATGCCCTGGTCGGCGACGCTGATCTCCACGCCGCCGTCTCCCGGCTTCTTGACGCAGACGACGACGCGGGTGCGCTCGGGGCTGTAGACCACGGCGTTCTCCAGCAGATTACGGAGTGCGGTCGCGAGGAGATCTCCCTCGCCGAACACGGACAGGCCGCGCACGCCGACCGACGCGAGCGTGATGCCGCGGGCCTGGGCCTTCATCCGGGTACGGTCGAGGGCCTCGGCGACGACCGTGTCCACGTCGACCGTCTGGGGGTCGGGGATCGGCTCGGCGGCCTGGATCCGGTTCAGCGTGATGAGGTCCTGGACCAGGAACGTCAGGCGCGCCGCCTCCTGCCGCATCCGGCCGGCGAACCGCCGCACCGCCTCGGCGTCGTCGGCCGCGTCCTCGATCGTCTCCGCGAGCAGCGCCAGGGCCCCGACGGGCGTCTTCAGCTCGTGCGACACGTTGGCGACGAAGTCCCGCCGCACTTCCTCGACGCGGCGCGACTCGGTCTGGTCCTCGGCGAGCACCAGCACGAGGCCGCCGCCGCCGACCCCACCGGACAGCGGGGCGACCCGGACCGCGAAGCTCGTGGTCCGGCCGCCGAACCGCGGTACCGGCACCTCGACCTCGCCCTCGCGGATCTCCCCGTCGCGGCGGACCTGGCGGGCGAGCGCGAGCAGCTCGCTCACCACCAGCCGGTCGCCCTTCACGAGCCCGTACGTACGCGCCGCCGTGGACGCGCGCAGCACGTGGTCCTCGCTGTCCAGCACCACGGCCGACGACGAGAGCACGGAAAGGACAGACGCGATACCCTGGGGCAGCCGCACGGGCTGCTGCGCGGCCCGCGGCTTCCCGCTGGTACGGGACGACTGGGCGCTCACGTCTTCGATGGTACGTGGCCCTGCCAGGGCCGCACCAATCCACCGGTTACCGGAAATTTCACTCTTTTCCCGAAGTTCACGTCCCGGTTTCCGGTTCGCCACGTCCGGTTCGCACAGGATTCGCCGTTCGGCGCCCCTGGCTGCTTCAGCGCCCCTGGCTGCTTCAGCGCCCCTGGTTCTTGACCGCCTCGGCCGCGGCCGCCGCCGCCTCCGGGTCCAGGTAGCGCCCGCCGGGCGTCACCGGCTTGAACCCCGCGTCCAGCTCGTACAGGAGCGGAATGCCGGTCGGGATGTTGAGCTGCGCGATGTCGGAATCGCTGATCCCGTCCAGGTGCTTGACCAGGGCGCGCAGCGAGTTGCCGTGCGCGACCACCAGCACGGTCTTGCCGTCCGCCAGGTCCGGGACTATCGAGTCGTACCAGTACGGCAGCAACCGGGCGACCACGTCGCGCAGGCACTCGGTGCGCGGCATCAGCTCCGGCGGCAACAGCGCGTACCGCGGGTCGCCCGCCTGCGACAGCGGGTCGTCGTCGGCGACCGGCGGCGGCGGCACGTCGTAGGACCGGCGCCAGAGCATGAACTGCTCGTCCCCGAACTCCTCGCGGGTCTGCGCCTTGTCCTTGCCCTGCAGCGCGCCGTAGTGCCGCTCGTTCAGCCGCCAGGACCGCCTGACCGGAAGCCAGCTGAGCCCGGCCGACTCCAGGGCCTCGTTAGCGGTCTGGATGGCGCGGGTCAGCACGGACGTGTGCACGATGCCCGGGACGATCCCGGCGTCGGCCAGCATTCGCCCGGCGGCCTCCGCCTCCTGACGGCCCTTGCCCGCGAGCCCGACGTCCACCCACCCGGTGAACAGGCCCTTCGCGTTCCAGTCGCTCTCACCATGCCTCAGCAACACAAGCGTCCTCATGCCGGCCAGGTTATCGATGTCCCGGCGCCTGCCAACAGGGGGCTATCAGTCAAACCCGTTTTGCCGAACGGATCGTGGTGCCTGCCCATGACTCCCCTTCTGTTGACCTTTATCCGGGAGCGTGATGGTTTATCGGGGAACACGCTGGGCCTTCCCGGGGTTGGTTACATCTGTGTCTACGGTGCCCATGCGCGTCCCGCGGCGGATCGCGACCATCAGCGTGCACACATCGCCACTCGACCAGCCCGGCACCGGTGACGCCGGCGGCCTGAACGTCTACGTCGTGGAGACGGCCAGGCTCCTCGCCGCCCGCGGCACCGAAGTAGAGATCTTCACCCGCGCGGTCTGCCGGGACACTCCCCCGCTGGTCGAGCTGGAGCCGGGGGTTCTGGTGCGCAGCGTGGTGGCCGGACCGTTCGAGGAGCTGGACAAGGCGTCGCTGCCGGAGCAGGTGTGCCCGTTCACCCTGGAAGTGCTGCGGGCCGAGGCGGCATCGGAGCCGGGCCGGTACGACCTTGTCCACGCGCACTACTGGCTGTCGGGGAAGGTCGGCATGGCCGTCTCCGCACGCTGGGGCGTGCCGCTGGTGCAGTCCATGCACACGCTCGGGGCGGTGAAGAACGCGTCGCTGGCGGCCGGCGACACCGCCGAGCCGACGTCGCGGATCCGCGAGGAGCGCGACGTGATCGCCTCGGCCGACCGCATGATCGCGAATACCGCCGAGGAGGCGCGGCAGCTCGTCCGGTACTACGGGGCCGACCCGGAGCGGGTGCGGGTCGTCAATCCGGGGGTGAACCTGTCGGTGTTCCGCCCCGGGGGCGACGCCAGGGCCAGGCTCGGGATCGCGCCGGGCGCGGTGGTCCTCATGTTCGCCGGCCGGGTGCAGCCCCTGAAGGGACCGGACGTGTTCCTGAAGACGGTGGCCCGGCTGGTTACGGAGGCGCCGTCGCTGCGGGACCGGCTGGTGGCCGTCATGGTCGGCGGGCCGAGCGGGAGCGCCTCCCGCGCGGATCCGGACCGGATGCTCCAACTGGCCGCGTCGCTCGGCATCCGGGACCTCGTGCGGTTCGAGCCGCCGTGCCCGCAACCGGCGCTGGCGGACTGGTACCGCGCGGCAACGCTGGTGCTGACGCCGTCGCACTCGGAGTCGTTCGGCCTGGTAGCGCTGGAGGCGCAGGCCTGCGGCACGCCGGTGGTCGCGACCGCGGCTGGCGGGCTGCGCACGGCCGTGCGGGACGGGTATTCGGGGGTACTCGTGGACGGCCATGACCCGGGTTCGTGGGCGGGCGCGGTGCGGTCGCTGCTGTCGTCACCGGGCCGGCTGGCCGCGCTGTCGGCGGGGGCCGCGCGGCACGCGACGGCGTTCGGATGGTCCGCGACCGTGGACCGGCTGGCCACGGTGTATACCAGTGTCATGCGAGAAGCCGATGCCAGGGTCGGGGCGTAACGGCGATGCCAGCGGGAAACGGCGAGGCGCCGGGAGAGGCGCTGGGGAGGGCGCTCGACGCGCTCGGCGTCTCCTACGAGAACCCGGAACCGGGCGCGTACATGGTGCGCCTGACCGGGACGCACAAGCTCGCGACGCCCACCTGGCTGATCGCCAAGGAGCACAGCCTGCACGTGGAGGCGTTCTTCTGCCGCCAGCCGGACGAGAATCACGTAGGCCTGTACCGGTTCCTGCTGGAGCGCAACGGCCGGATGTACGGCGTGCGTTTCGCGCTCGACACGACCGGGGACGTGTACCTCACCGGCCGGCTGCCGGTGACGTGCATCAGCGCTGACGAGATCGACCGGCTGCTCGGCTGCGTGCTCAGCTACGCCGACGAGGCTTTCGACACCGCGCTCCGGCTGGGGTTCGGATCCGCTATCAAGCGGGAGTGGGCGTGGCGGGCCTCCCGCGGGGAGTCGCTCGCCAACCTGGCGGCCTTCGCTGACTTCGTGCGAGGAGACGGCTCCGCATGATCTGCGTGCTATTCGCCCTGCTGACCGCCGTCAGCAACGCCACGGCTTCGGTGCTGCAGCGCAAGGCCGCTGCCCGGGTACCGCCGTCGCGCTCCATGCACGTGTCGCTCCTCGGCGACCTGGTGCGGCGACGGATCTGGCTCGCCGGGATCGCGATGGTGGCCGCGGCCGCCCTGTTCCAGGCCGCGGCCCTGGCCACCGGGCCGATCGCCCTGGTCCAGCCGATCTTCATCATCGAGTTGCCGGCCACGCTGCTGCTGGCGGTTATCGTCAACCGCGACCTGGGCAAGCTCCCGCGGCTGCCGTGGCGCGCGATAGCGGTGACCACGATCGCGCTGGGCGGCGGCCTGGCGATCGCGAACCCGGGCGGTGCGATCGACCGCGCGCAGGACAGCAGCTGGATGATCGCCCTGGTCGTCACGGCCGCCTTCGAGGCGATCCTGATCGGCATGGCGGTCGGCGTGCGGGGCGAGCCGCGGGCCGCGCTGCTCGGGCTGGCGGCGGCCTGCGGCTACGCGCTGACCGCCGCGTTGATGAAGAACGCGATGGCCGACCTCAACGTGAGCGTGACGGCGTTCTTCACCAGCTGGCATGTGTACGCCACGGCGGTGGCCGGGGTTGGGGCGCTGTTCTTGCTCCAGAACGCGCTGCAGGCCGGCTCCCTGGTCGCGTCCCAGCCGATGCTGACCGTGGGCGACGCGCTGATCAGCATCGGCTACGGGGTCACGCTGTACAGCGAGCAGTTGCGGGCCGGCTGGTGGCTGGTGCCGCAGATCGCCGCGCTCGCCTTGATCATCTACGGATGCGTGCAGGTTTCGAAGTCTCCCCTGGCAGCGGAAACGGCGCAAGGGACCAGTGGTGGCAGCGGTGACCCCCACGACGGTAAGGTTATGGCGTGAACAGGCTGGGCGAGCTCGAGCGGGCTATCATGGAGGTCCTCTGGCGGACCGAGGTTCCCCTCACCGTGAGAGAGGTCAGCAACGGGCTGAGCCAGCGCAATCTGGCCCACACCACCGTGATGACGGTGCTCGACCGGCTTGCGAAGAAAGGATTCGCGCGCAGGCAGCGAGACGGCCGCGCCTGGAGGTATCGTCCTGCTGAGACGCGCGAGGCATACGTGGCGGAACTTATGCTGACCGCACTGGAGCAGACCGGCGATCGTGACGCGGCGCTCGCGAGGTTCGCGCGGAGCGTGTCCGGACCCGAGGCGATCGTGTTGCGCGAGGCTCTCGCTGAGCTCGACGCTTCAGCCGATGGCGTGGTTCCGGGCACCGCGGTTCCTGGCACCGTGATGCGATCGCAGACCGAGGGAGATACCGGGATTCAGTTATGGGGAGCCTGGCCGACGCGACTTTGCTCGCCGTGCTCGCCATCGGAAGCCTGCGGGGCGCTGCCGCGCTGCTGCGCGCCCGATGGCCGCTACGCGCTCCGGCGACCGCGATCCTGCTGTGGCAGGCCCTGGGCCTGGCCGGCGGCCTCGCGACGGTGGGTGCGCTACTGGCGGTCGGTGCCGATGGAGCCGGGGTCGCCGGGATCGGGGTCGGCGAGGCCGGGACCGCTCGCCCAGGGGTCGTGGGCGAGCTGGCGTCGCTGGCCCAGCGGCCTGCCGGGCAGCTGGCGGGCTCCCGGGAGCCAGTTCTCCTCATCCTGGTCCGGGTTGGGTGCCTGCTCGCCGGGATCGCGCTGTTCGCGGTGCTGTGCTGGGTGCTGGTGATGGCGTTCGTCACGGCCGTGCAGGCGCGGCACCGCCAGCGGGAACTGCTCGCGCTGCTCGCGCACGGCGACCCGAAGGCACCAGGCGCGCTCGTCGTCGATTACCCGGCCGCCGCCGCGTACTGCCTGCCCGGCATCAAGTCCCAGATCGTGGTCAGCGCCGGCACCCTGGACCTGCTCGCTCCCGCCGAGCTGGCCGCGGTGCTCGCGCACGAGCGCGCCCATGTCCGCGCCCGGCACGACCTCGTGCTGATCCCGTTCACCTCACTGCGCCGGGCGTTTCCGCGATCGCGGGTGATCCGCCAGGCGCAGGGGACGGTCGCATTGCTGGTGGAGATGATGGCCGACGACCGGGCGCTCCGCGTCCCGGCCAGGGGTACTCACGCCGAGGGAAGGACCCTGCTGGCGCGGGAACTGGCGACCGCCCTGTTGCGGTTCGGCACCGCCTCTTCCGGCAACGCCCCCGCGCCGGCCGGCGCGCTCGCGATCGCGGCCGAGGGTGACCTCACCGCCCGGGTGAACCGCCTGCTCGCCCCGCCGCGACCGCTGTCCCGCGCGGTCCGGGCGACGGTCGTCCTGGGCGCGGCCCTCCTGGTCGTGCTCCCCTTCCTCCTCCTGACCGCCCCGTAAGCCCGAGTACAGAGAAGATCTTGGAGGATTTCCGGTAGCGGGGTACTGGTTCCACACCAAGATCTTTGCAGCCTGCTGCCGGTTACCAGGGGCCGTAGGGGCCGTTGCTGCCGCCGCGGCCGTTGCGGAATTCCCTCACCTTGGGGCGGACATCGACCAGGTAGATCGCGGCCGCGACGAACGCGGCGACCGCCAGGATGTCCACGGGGGACGTCCCGTACGCGGCACCGTAGGCGCCGATGACGAAGGCGACGCCGAGGATGAGCAGCCAGATCTTCTTGGTCTGCTTGCCCGCCGCGGCGAACGCCTGAGCCGGCCGGGTAATCGCGTCGATGAAGGCCCACGTCTCCACCACGAACGCGGCCAGCGTGAGAGCTAGGAAGAAGTATGCGAGCGGGGCGTACGCTCCGCCACCGAGAAGTCCGACCACGACATCACGCTACCTTCTGCGACGGCCTACGACGGCCTACGACGACGATCAAGAGAGGTCATCGGGCCCTGGGGAATCCGTAGGCGCCTCCGGCTCAGAGGGCTCGGATGACTCGGAGGACTCAGAGGACTCGCGTATCACCGACACGACCTCGGCGGTCGTCGCCGTGGGCCCGCTCTCCCGCCTGAACGACTCGTAGATCTCGATCAGCACCTGCTTCTGCCGCTCGGACAGCTGCGGGTCCGACATCAGCGCCGACCGGACGCCCGAGTCGGCCGGCCGGTCATCCAGGATGCCGGCCTGCACGTACAGCGCCTCCGAGGAGATGCGCAGGCCCTTCGCGATCTGCTGCAGGATGTCGGCACTCGGCTTGCGGAGCCCGCGCTCGATCTGGCTCAGGTACGGGTTCGAGACACCGGCCTGCTCGGCGAGCTGGCGCAGCGAGATCTTCGCCTGCTCGCGCTGCTCCTTGATGTAGTCCCCGATGCCGCTCATGGTTCCATCCTAGTCCGGGTGCTTGCAATAGCAAATCATCAAGCAAGCATGAGCCCGGCTCGGGATTCAGAACTCGAGGCTGGGGTTCGGGGTTCAAGGCTGGGGTTCAGGGCACAAGGCTGGGCTCGGGGCTCCGGGGCTGGGACTCGGGGCTCGGGCTCGGGGCTCAGCGAGCGATGCCGAGGAACTCGCGGGCTTCGGCCGTGTTCATGGGGGGCCGCTGGGCGAGCTCGGCCGCCCGCGCCGCCCGCTGGACCAGTTCGGCGTTGGACGCGACGGGGCGGCCCTTCGCGTAGCTGAGCGTATCCTCCATGCCGACCCGCAGGTGGCCACCCGCCGCCAGCGCGCCCAGCAGCACGGGCAGCGTGGTGCGGCCCACCCCGGTCGCCGACCACGTCGCGCCCTCCGGCAGCGCCGCCACCGCCGCCACCAGGGTAGGCACGTCTCCCGGCATGCCGCCGGGGACTCCCATTACCAGGTCGCAGTGCACGTGCCCGCCGGCTGGCGGCCCGAACTCGCGGAGCAGCCGGCGCAGCGTCGCGACGTGCCCGAGGTCGAACAGCTCGAACTCCGGCACCACGCCACGTTCCTGGGTGAGCTGGTACAGGTCCTTGATGAACCCCCACGGGTTGGCGAACACGTCGTCGCCGAAGTTCACCGTCCCGCAGGTCAGGGAGCACGCGTCGGGCGCGGCGTCGAGGACGGCCAGCCGGGTTTCGAAGCCGTCGGTCACCGCGCCGCCGGTGGACAGCTGGACGATCAGGTCCGTCTTGGCGCGCAGCGCGGCGACCGTGTCCTTGAGCCGCCCGACGTCCAGCGTCGGCCTGGCGTCGTCGTCCCTGATGTGCACGTGGATGACCGCCGCGCCCGAAGCCTCGCAGGCCACTGCCGTTTCGGCCAGCTCGTCCAGGGTCACCGGGAGGGCCGGGACCGATGCCTTGTCCGCCTCCGCGCCGGTAGCCGCAACCGTGATCAGGGTGCCCGTCATCGCGTCGCTCCTTCTCGTCTCGTGCCGCTCAGCCTCATGCGGCTCATCGCGCTCGTGCCGTCACCTGGCCGCCGTCACCCCGCCGCCACCGGGCTCGCCGTCACTTGGTCGCCGTCACCGGGCCGCCGTGACCTGGGCCAGGTGCTCTCTGGCGAACGCCAGGGATTCCGCGAGGTCGGCGAGCCGGGCCTCCCGCGTCAGGGCCCGGCGGGTATTCACCTCGGCGACCACCGCGCCCCGGTAGCCGGTCGCGGCCAGCCCGCGCAGCAGTTCGGCGCAGGGCTGCTTGCCCCGGCCGGGCACGAGGTGCTCATCGGGCACCGGGCCGCTCGACACCCCGGTCCCGTCGGCGAGGTGGACGTGCGAGAGCCGGCCGCCGAGGTCGTTGGCCATGGAGATCGCGTCCGAGGCGGACGCGGCGGTGTGCGACAGGTCGAGGGTGACGGTCGGGACATCGAGATCCACCGGGTTCCAGTGCGGCGCGTACCCGGAGACCTCCGCGGTGCCCGCCCTGATCGGGAACATGTTCTCCACCGCGAACGTGACGCTGGTCTCCTCAGCGATCTTCGCCATGCCCCGCTCGAACCCGCGCACGAACTCGCGCTGCCAGCGGAACGGCGGGTGCAGCACGACGGTTCTCGCGCCAAGCCGCTCGGCCAGCTCGCTGGCCTTGACCAGCTTGCCCCACGGCTCGCGGCCCCACACCAGCTGAGTGAGCAGCAAGCTCGGCGTGTGCACGGCGAGCACCGGTACCTGGTGGTAATCGACCAGCCGCTCCAGGGCCTCGGCGCTCTGACTGACGGGATCCGTGTAGACCATGACCTCGATGCCGTCATAGCCCAGCCGGCTAGCCGCCTCGAAGGCGTCCGGAGTGCGCTCGGGGTAGACGGACGAGGTGGACAGCACGACGGGAATCGCGGGTAGCCCGGCCAACACGCCTCCCTCCGCTATTTCCTCCCCAGCTTATGTGCTCCCTGACCGTTCCTCCCCAGCTTATGCGGGGCACCGTCGTTCGCGTGGAGGATAAGTGCTGCATACCGTAACTATTCAGCCTGAGTGTGGACCCGTTTCTGCTGGCAGGCATGCGTGAAGCGCGCATGGTGGTGACGGGGCGGGCTGGCTGCGGCTAAGCCGGGGCAGGCGGACGGGGGGAGCCAGGGGCCGCTGGTGAACAGGCGGGTGAGGGCATCGAGGGGCTGGATGCCCCACTTGGCGGCGGTGGAGAGGTAGGAGCGGACGATCGCGTAGTCGGCGAGGCCCAGGAGGGTGCGCCAGTGGCCGCCGGAGGCGTGCATCTGGACCTTGGCGTGGCGCAGGTCGCGCTCGGCCTGGTTGCTGGTGAACGGGACGGCCAGGTCGGTGATGAAGCGGAGGATCATGTCCTCGCTGCGGCTGAACCGCGTCGCCAGGCTCAGCCCGTCGGAGGCGAGCCTTCCCTTCCGGCCCTGGTTCGCAGCGATGCCGTCGCGGGCCGCGGCGCGGCAGGCGGCGCGGATGGCCTCCTGCTCCTGCCCGCCGAGCCTGGCCTGGCC
>JAFMRC010000468.1 GCA_017354375.1 Nocardiopsaceae bacterium
CCCGCCCGCCACGATCGCCGGGCCGGCGCCCTTGTCGGACACCGCGCGGATCACGGCCTTGGGCCCGTCCCCGGCGGCCAACAGCAACCGCGCCGACTCCATGTCGGCGGCGAGGTATCCCTGGGCCGACAGCTCGCTCCGCTGCGCGGGCCTGACCAGCTTGTCCACGGTGCGCACCCGGCCGGCGCGCGCCCGCAGCCCGGCCCGGCGCAGTTCGCCGGCCAGCAGGTCGGCGCCTGGCAGCCGCACGACGGCGTCTCCGTCGGTCACCTCGGTGGCGACCACCAGGTCGCCGGGCCGGAGGTCGGCATCCAGCCCCGCCGCGGTGCCCATGACAACCATTGGGCCGAACGGATCGAGGCGCCTGCCGCCATCCCTCCCCGCCTGTCCAGCCCCGGCCGTGCTTCCCTGGCTAGCCGACCTCGACTGATCGTCCGGCTGTCCAGCCTCGCCCGGCCTCCTGGTCAGTTCCGGCCGCCTCAGCCGACTTCCTCGCATCCCGGCGCGGACGACCCGGGATGCTGGCTGTCGCAGCCCCCGGCGGATGGCCCTGGCCTCGACGCGCAGCGGCGCGAAGACCCGCAGGCCCGCATCCTCGGCTGCCGCCGGGGTGCCGCCTTCCGCCGCGGCCCTGGATCCCGGCACAGTCTCAGTCATCAGACTTACCCCTCACTCGCGTACGAATCGGCCGAGAGCACTCAACGGGAACGCCAGGCGGTACATGCGGTAGTTCAGGTAGAAGTCACCGGGAAAGCCGGTGCCGGTGAACAGGGCCTGGTCCCAGGTACCGTCCTCGCGCTGGGTGTCCGCGAGATAGCGGACACCGCGCACGGCGGCCTGGCAGTCACGCTCCCCGGCGGCGATCAGCGCCATCAGCGCCCACGCCGTCTGCGACGGGGTGGACTCGCCGCGGCCCGCCCACCGAGCCGGGTCGTCGTAGGAGCGCATGTCCTCGCCCCAGCCGCCATCGGCGTTCTGATGGGCTTGCAGCCAGGTGACGGCGGCACGGATCGGCCGCTTGCCGGGCTTGACCCCGGCGGCGATCAGCGCGGGCACGACCGCGCCGGTGCCGTAGACGTAGTTGGCGCCCCACCGTCCGAACCAGGATCCGTCCGGTTCCTGGTTCTTCAGCAGCCAGGTCACGCCGCGACGGCACGCCCGCTCGCCGGCCAGGCCCTCGTGCGCGAGGGCCTCCACGATGTGCGCGGTGACGTCCGCGGACGGCGGGTCGATCACCGCGCCGAAGTCGCAGAACGGGAGCTTCGTGGTCAGCTCGCGGGTGTTGTCCGCGTCGAACGCCCCCCAGCCGCCGTCCTTGCACTGCATGCCCTCGAGCCAGCGCAGCCCGCGGTCGATCGCGGCGCGCTGACGCGAGGCCTTCTTGCCCACGTTGTCCGGCTTGCCGAAATTCACCCGGCGCAGCGCGAGGATGACCTCGGCGGTGTCGTCGGTGTCCGCGTAGTTGTCGTTGTCGAACTCGAACGCCCAGCCGCCGGCCGGGATGCCCGGGCGGCGGACCTGCCAGTCGCCCCGCTGGAAGATCTCCTCGTCCAGGACCCATTCGGCGCCCCTGACCAGGGCCGGGTGGTCCGCTTCCAGGCCGGCGTCGGCGAGCGCGGTCATCGACAGCACGGTGTCCCAGACCGGGGACTGGCAGGCCTCGAACCAGCGGCTGCCGTCCTCCTCGGTCACGGTGAACCGGTCCAGGCCCTCGATGCCCTTGCGCATGACCGGGTGGTCCAGTCCGTAGCCCATCAGGTGCAGGGCGATCAGCGAGTACACCCACGGCGGCTGGATGCCGCCCCAGCAGCCGTCCTTCTCCTGCCGGGCGATGATCCAGTCCACGCAGCGGCGCAACGCCGCGCGGCGCATGTACTTCGGGTACCGCCTGTCGATCCGGTGCAGCACCGCATCGAGGCCGTTGAAGAACAGCGACCACGGGTCGGTGTTCTTTTGCGGCAAGCCGACCGCCGCGGCATGCAGCTCGTCCAGCCTGAACGGGACCGGTCGGCTTGGCTTGAACGACGAGACCACCGCGAGCGCGACCACGGTCTGACGCGCCCAGCAGCCGAAGTCGTAGATGTTCAGCGGGAACCAGGACGGCAGGTAGATGATCTCCGGCGGGATCACCGGCAGCTCGTCCCATGACCACAACCCGGACATGGCGAGCCACATCCGGGTGAAGACGCGGGTCGCGGTCAGGCCGCCGTTCGCGGTGATCCATTCCGCCGTCTGCTTCATGTGCGGCTCATCCGGCGCGTCGCCGGCCAGCCGCAGCGCGAGGTAGGCCTCCACCGTGGTAGAGAGGTCGCCCGGCCCTCCGTAGAAGTTGGCCCAGGTGCCATCGTCGCGCCGCTGGCCGCGGATCCACTTCGCGGTGGCCCCGGCCTGCTCCGGGGTGAGGATGCCGAGGAAGTGCCGGAAGAGCACGTCCTCGGCGTCCATCGTGACGTTCGTCTCCATCCGGGCATGCCAGTACCCGTCGGGGAACTGCAGCCCCAGAAGATGGTCGCGCGCCTTCTCCATCGCCGTCGAGGCAACCTCCGCGATGTCCCCCTCCGCGATATCCTCTGCCCCCTTCGCGGCACCTTCCGCCACAGCGCCTTCCGCTACAGCGCCTTCCTCCCCCATACCGGACATTTCCGATATGTCGCCCAGGGTTACGGGGGCGGTCGCCTCGCCCGCGTTCTCTGCGGCCTCGCCCGCGTTCGCCGACGCCGCCATCCCCCCTTTATCGGACATATCGCGAAATGTCGGTTTGGTGCGCGCTTCTGCCATCGTCATCTCACCAGGTCCTCGCGGTGATGAACTCGGCGATGGCCATGAACTCGTCGCGAATCCCGGCCGGGACGCCGATGCCGTCAAGGCTGGCCGCCGCCGCGGCGAGCCGGTCGGAGGCCTCTTTCTCCGCCCATTCCTTGCCGCCCGCCTTGACCACCAGGTCGGCGGCGTGCGCCAGGTCCTCTTCGGACAGCTCGCCGTCGCTGACCATGATCTCCCCCAGTTCGGCTCCCTCGGGGGTGCCGCTGGACAACGCGGAGACGACCGGCAGCGACTTCTTGCGGGCACGCAGGTCGGCCCGGACCGGCTTGCCGGTCACCTCCGTGGCGCCCCAGATGCCCAGCAGGTCGTCGGTCAGCTGGAACGCCAGCCCGACGTGCCCGCCGAACTCGGCCAGGCCCATCGCCAGCTCCGGCGGCGCGCCGACGTGCACAGCGCCGATCGTGCAGGCACAGGCCATCAGCGCGGCGGTCTTGTCGCCGGCCATCTCCACGCACTCCGACAGCGTCACGTCGTCGCGCTTCTCGAACGCGAGGTCCTCGCTCTGCCCGGCGATCAGCCGCTGCACGGCGGTGGACAGGCAACGCGCGGCCCACGGGCCGCCCGGCGCGTTGTCCTCAAGCAGCAGGTCATTGGCCAGCGCGAGCAGCGCGTCGCCGGCCAGGATCGCCGCGCCGACGCCGAACACGGTCCAGGCCGTGGGGCGGTGGTGCCGCTCAAGGTCGTTGTCCATGATGTCGTCGTGCAGCAACGAGAAGTTGTGCACCAGCTCCACCGCGACCGCCGGGGTCACGCCGCGCTCGGCGGTCGCGCCCGCGG
>JAFMRC010000213.1 GCA_017354375.1 Nocardiopsaceae bacterium
GCCGGGCCCTGCACGCCGAGGATGGCCAGGAGCCCGCCGGCCGCGTCGAGCACCGGGACCGCGACCCCGTTGAGCTCGGCCTCCCGCTCGCCGACCGCCTGCGCCCAGCCCCGGGCGCGGACCTGCTCGATCTCCCGGGCCAGTTCCGCCCGGTCGGTGATGGTGCGGTCGGTGTAGGCGGCGAGCGTGCCCTCCGGCAGCCGGCCGCCCCAGGCCAGGAACACCTTTCCGACCGCGGTGGCGTGCGCGACGCTGTTGCGCCCGATCGCGGCCACGCTGCGTACCGACGACTCGCCCTGCGCGAAGTCCACCGTCAGCACGTCCCGCTCTCCCGGCATGGACAGCGTCGCCGTCTCCCCGGTGAGCCCGGTCAGCTCCTCAAGGTACGGCCGGGCCAGGGCGCGGAGGTCGAGGTTCTCCCGGGCGACGCTGGCGAGCTGGAGGATCCGGATGCCGAGGCGGTAGCGGTTGGTGGATCCGACGTACCGCACCAGCCCGCCATCCACCAGGGTCGCCAGGAGGCGGGACACCGTGCTCGCGTTCAGCCCGGCGCGGCGGGCGATCTCATTCGTCCCCAGCTCGGACCGGGCCTCGCCCAGGATGTTGAGCACGGCAATGGCGCGCTGGACCGACTCGACCTGCCGGGCCGCTGGCTTGCCGGTCCTTGCCATAGGTGCACTCCCGCTTTCTGCTTCCCGCTTTCGCTTCCTGATTCCCTATTCCATCGGCGTGGAGTTTTCTTGCACCATAAGTGCCACAAAACTCCACGCTGTTCCCGCTGAGCCTGGTTCGGCCGAGCCTAGTCAGTTACCAGCCAGCGTGTTAGCATCATATGCAGCACTCATGGAGACAGTATATCCATGATGGAAATAACTTTCCCGGAGGTGAGCACCATGACTCATCAGGTGGGCACCATGGCTCATCGGCAGGTCCGGTACGTGATCATCGGCGCGGGAATCCACGGCCTGTCCACCGCGTGGCACCTGGCCCGCCGACTGCGGTCCGCCGGCAAGGGGTCCGGCCAGGACGTCCTGGTCATCGACAAGGCCGGCATCGGGGCAGGGGCGTCCGGGGTGGCCTGCGGGGTGATCCGCAACAACTACTTCCAGCCGGCCATGCGCGAGCTGATGGCGCACTCGGTGGGCGTCTGGGAGTCCGACCCCGAGGCCTTCTCCTACCACCCGGTCGGCTACCTGCAGATAGCGCCGGAGGCCATGCGCGCCGACGTCGGGCAGATCTACGCCGAGCAGCGGGCAATCGGCTACGAATCCGAGCTCATCGATGGCGCAGGCCCGGCCCGGGCCTTCATGACCGGCCTGTTCGACGACTGGCAGGCGGACGGGACCTCGGTCGTCCTGCACGAGAAGCCCGGCGGGTACGCCAACAACCACGCGTCGCTGAACGGGCTCGCGGCCAAGGCGCGGAGCGAGGGCGTGACGATCCGCACCGGGGTCACGGTGACCGGGCTGCGCATCGATGGCGACGCGGTGACGGCGGTGCGTACGGACGCGGGCGATATCGGCTGCGAGCAGCTGATCGTGGCGGCCGGGCCGTGGGTCCGCGACGTCTGGGCCATGCTCGGCCTGCCCAGCCACATCCCGGTCACCACGCCCGACGGCACCGTGCACCCGGACACCCCGATGTGGACGTACTGGGCGCTGCAGGAGGGCGTGCTGCAGGTCGACCCGCGCGAGTTCACCGACAACAGCGGCGGGCCGCCGCCGGTGGTGCATATCGACTCGGCCGAGCCGCTGCATGACGACATCGACGGAAGCCTGATCACCGACCAGATGTGGGGCATCTACTACAAGCCCGACTTCAGCTTCGGCGGCGTCCAGGGCGGGGCCTCGCCCCAGCGCCTCGACCGCCCGGCGAACGAGGTCGCGGTTGACCCGTACGGCCCGGCCAGCCCCGAGTTCACCGTCGGCGAGGACTTCGTCCGGCTGTGGACCTCCGCGCTCGCGCACTGCCACAAGCGCTTCGGCGGCAAGCGCCATCTGTACCGCCGGGAGCCGTCCGGTGGCATCGGCGCGTTCACCCCGGACAGCTTTCCCGTCTTCGACACCTTCCGGCAGAATGCGTACGTCATCGCCGACTCCAATCACGGGTACAAGATGATTGGCGTCGGGGCGCTGGTCGCCGAGGAACTGACCGGCACCCCCCAGCCCCTGCTCGAGCCGTTCCGCTTCTCCCGCTACTCCACCGGAAACCTGCACCCGACCAGCCACTCCCCCTTCCCCTGGAGCTAGCCCCCGTACGGAACCCGAGCGCGCTGAGCGGAGGCTCCGGGGACGCGGCGGCACCGGACATACCCAGGCAATTCATGTAGGATGCGAGTCCCGCTTGAAGCGTGGCTCCGCGAAGCGTGGCTCCGCGAAGCGTGGCTCCGCGAAGCGCGGCATCGCGAAGCGGGGCGTCCGGGATACTCAGGCGTGTCGGGAGGCCGAGTGATCGCAACGCTGATCGACGGCAAGTCAGTGGCCATCGACACGGCCCCGCGATGACCGCCCGGCTGCCATGTCCGCTCCGACAGGATCGCGCCGCACGGGCAACCTTCGCGCGCAGCTGACCAGTTTCGTCGGCCGACGGCGGGAAGTCGCGGAAATCAAGCGGCTGCTGTCCGGATCCCGCCTGGTCACGCTCACCGGCGCCGGGGGCACGGGCAAGACCCGGCTGGCCCTGCGGGTGGCCGATGACCTGCGCCGGGCCTTCCCGGACGGGGTGTGGTTCGTCGAACTGGCCGCGCTCGACGACCACGCCCTGCTCACGCAGACCGTCGCCACCGCGCTCGGCGTCCGCGACCGCACCGCCCGCTGGCATCTCCCGGCGATGGCCGACTACCTGTCGGACAAGCACATGCTGCTGGTACTCGACAACTGCGAGCACCTGCGCGACGCGTGCGCGACCCTGGCCGACACCATGCTGCAGGCCGCTCCCGAGCTACGCGTCCTGGTCACCAGCAGGCAGGCCCTGGGCCTCACCGGCGAGCACCTCTTCCGGGTACCCACCCTGTCGGTACCCGACGCGGACCCGCGGCCCGCGCCCGCGGCGCTGCACGCCTGCGAGGCCGTCCGGCTCTTCCTGGACCGGGCGGCGGCCGTCACGTCGGACTTCACGCTGACCGAGGCCAACGCCGGGATCGTCGCCCAGATCTGCCGGCGCCTTGAGGGCCTGCCGCTCGCGATCGAACTGACGGCGGTACGGCTGCGCGCCCTGTCGGCCGAGGAGATCCTCGAACGGCTGGAAGACCGCTACCGGCTGCTGACCGCGAGCAGCCCGGTCGCGCTGCCCCGCCACCGGACGCTCCGCGCGCTCATCGACTGGAGCTACGACCTCTGCTCGGAGCGGGAACGAGCCGCGTGGGCGCGGCTGTCGGCCTTCTCCGGAGGGTTCGACCTGGACGCGGCGGAGGCGGTGTGCGCGTCGGGCGACCTTCCCCAGGGCGCCGTGCTCGACACGCTCGCCGCGCTGGTGGACAAGTCAATCCTGGCCGCCGAAGACCACGATGGCCGGATCCGGTATCACATGCTGGAAACCATCCGCGAGTACGGGAGCGTCCGGCTGCGGGAGAGCGGCACCGGGCCGGCCATACGAAAACGGCATCGCGACCACTTCGAGCGAATGGTCGCCCGCGCCCGCGACGAATGGTGCGGGCCGGGCCAGCAACGCTGGATGGCCCGCATCCTGCGAGACCACAGCAACATCCGGGCCGCCCTCGAATACACGCTCACCGAGCCCGGCCAGGCCGAGGCCGGCCTCAAGATCGCCGGAGCACTCTGGTTCTTCTGGATCGCGACCGGCCTGACCGCCGAGGGCAGGCGCTGGCTCGAGCGGCTGCTCGAGCTGGAGTCCGCGCCGGGCACCTGGCGCAACACGGCCCTGTGGGTGTACGCGTACCTGTGCATCATCCAGGAGGATGTCGCCTGTGCGCTCCCGCGGATCGACGAGTGCCGGCGCAGCGCCACCGAGCAGGGCGACGCCGAGTCCCTCGCCTGGGCCATGCAGCTGAGCGGGATGGCCGCGATGTCGGCCGGGGACCTGGCCAAGGCCCGCGCGCACCTGGAGGACGGGGTCGCGCGGCACCGTGCCTGCCGGGATGACATCGGCACGGCCGACGCCTGCTTCTACCTGGTGGCCGTCGTCGCCCTGCTCGGCGAGCCGCGGCGGGCGGCGGCGCTGTGCGAGGAGGTGCTGGCATTGTGCGACTCCAACGGCGAGCGCTGGCTGAAGTCGTACATGATGTGGGATCTTGGCCTGGTCGCGTGGCAGCTTGGCGACAGCACCCGGGCGGTCGCCTCCACCCGGGAAGGGCTGCGGCTCGCGCGCGAGTTCAACGAGCAGTGGGCGATCGCGTTCTGCGTCGAGCTGCTGGCGTGGGCCGCCCACGCTGAGCTCAGGCACCGGCGCGCCGCCTACCTGCTCGGGTGCGCGGACAGCATCTGGCAGCGCATCGGCGCCCCGCTCTTCGGCATGCGCCACCTGCTCCGGTACCACGAGCAGTGCGCCAGCGGGACGCGGGAAACGCTGGGTGCCGCGGCGTTCGACGCCGAATTCGGCAAGGGCAAGCGGACCAGGGTCGGTGCGGCGATCTCCGCGGCGCTTGAGGAAGGCGAGTCCCGGGACGAGCGCGCGGCGGGCGAGGAGCGCACATCGGTGCTGACACCGCGGGAGGCCGAGATCGCCGGGCTCATCGCCGAGGGACTGAGCAACAAGGCCATCGCGGCCCGGCTGCTGATCGTCCCGCGTACGGTGGAGGCGCACGTCGAGCACATCCTGGACAAGCTCGGATTCTCCTCCCGCGCGCAGATCGCGGCCTGGACGGCGGGGAGCGGCGCCTAGGTGTCCCGGTACGTGATTACCCCAATGTCCGCCGAGGCCATCCAGACCACACTGGTTCCTGGACGGACTGGCCACGTTCAGTGGAGGATCACGTGCCTGTCGACTTGCAAGCGCTCGCACCCGCCGACCTGATTGCCACCTCCGGCCCGGCCGCCACCGTGGAGCGGCCGGAACCCTCAGCCCTGGCCGCGCGGTTCCAGCAGGGCATCAAGCACCTGGTCAACGGGGTTACCGTGGTGACGTCGGCCGACGACGGCACGTGGTACGGGATCATGACCACGTCCGTGTGCACGCTGAGCGCGGACCCGCCGACGCTCATCGCCTGCGTCCGCCGGCGGAGCCAGATAGGCCAGCGGATGGGCCGGGCCCGCAGGTTCTGCGTCAACCTGCTGTCCGAACAGCAGCGCACGGTAGCCGAGGCGTTCACCGGCCCGCCCGGCGCGGACGGCTCGCCCGGCCCGCGGGCCGGCGGCTTCGGGCACGGGCAGTGGGTCTCCGGGGCAACTGGCTGCCCGGTTCTGGAGGACGCCCTCGCCTCGTTCGAGTGCGGCGTGGACCTGATGTACGGCTACTCCGGCCAGGTCGTGATCATAGGAGCGGTCCTCCAGTTCCGGCAGTCCGACGACGCGCTCGCTCCCCTGGCCTCCGCCGCCGGCCAGTTCTGCCACGTCATGCCGGTGGCCGATCCCGGCCGCCGGAACGCCCCACGCCGTTAAGGACAAGATCTTTCATCCCGAACGGATGGACCCGACTGTTCCAGCGCCCCCGTCTCCGGTATCCGTCAAATCAAACGAGACAGTCAAGCAAACGCCTCAGCGGACGATGACGAGGTTGGCCATGTCGGCTACTGGCCGGTAGCCGAGAGCGGCGTAGAGCTTGTTCGAGACCGGGTTCGCCTGGTCGGTGAACAGGCAGACCCGCGCGCCCCCGGCCTGGGCCCGCCGGGACACCTCGGCGACCGCGTTGCTGGCCCAGCCGCGACCGCGCTGGGCGGGCGGCGTGTACACGGGGCCGACGCGGGCCACCCCGAACGAGGGCGGGCTGACGCCGGTGAGATGCACTTTCTCCCCGGCCTCGCTGACCCAGAACCATAGCTGGCCGACCCGGAGCCGGCGCAGCATCTCCGCACGGTCAGGCACGTCGTCCGCGCTGGCGCCGCGCGGCCGGCCCGCCTGCTCGTCGGCGTCGCCCGTGAACGCGCCGAACCACTCCGTGGCCAGCGCCACGTCGTCCTCGGTCCCGGCCTCCAGGTGGCCGGGCACGGGAGCAGGCCACGCCAGCTGGCCGAGCTCGTGCAGCCGCGTGTGCTGGCTGACCTGGACCCGGCCCCCGCCGAGCCGGGCCAGCTCGGCGGCGAGCAGCCGGGCGGCCGGAAGCGCCCCGTTGACCGCGAGTACCTCCTCCCCGCGCTCGTGCAGCGCGCGAGCCAGGGCCACGGCCGCCTCACCGGGCATCGGCAGCACGAACGGCGGGTAGGGCGCGAACGGCGCGGTGCGCATCCCGGCACCCACCACCGCGCCGGATCCGTCCCTGACCACCAGCCACCAGTTCCGCCCGGGCTGCGCGATCCCGCTAGCCCGCTGCGCCAAAGTCCGGTGAGCGACGGTGGTCACGACCGTGCTAACCACCGGATCGGCGGCCAGATAGTCACCGGCCGCGGCAAGGAACTCCCCCGGATCGGCGCAGAACCGCAGCCGCACTCCGGCAGCCGGCACAGCGCTCATCTGCGTACGGTAGCCACCGGCGTCTCACATCGGCACCCGATTTTTGGCGTGCCGTGCTCGTGGACATCCTGAACCCTAACGACGCCGACCCCTGGAGCCCGTTGCCTACCATGAGCGGGTGGATTCGATCGCCGACCGCCCGTCATTCCCCGCCCTGCTTGGCCTTGTCCCGGCCGGGCTCCGCGAGTGGCCGCTGGGCGCGTGGGACATCGGCGAGCAGGAAGCCGCCATCGCGGAGCTCGTGGGGGCCATCGCGGAGTCGGGCACCGTCCTCAGCGACTTGCACCGTGCGCAGATCGCGGTGCTCGCCGAAAGCCACCGCGAGGATCACGGGCCAGCTGGCCGACGACGACCAGTGTCCGGGGATCAGGGTCGTCGCGTGGATCGCCTGCCGGCAGTGCCGCGACGTCCTGGCACGCGTCCGCGAACTCGCCGAGCCCTGGGATCACCTGATCGACAGCGCGGATGCCTACGTCATCTTCCCGTCACAAGCCTCCTATCACGCGGGTGCCGCGGCCCTGGCCGCGCTGGCCGACGCTCACTCCTGACCGCGGCGGTGCCCAGATCGGCGGGTATTCGCGCGTGTGCAGTCATGCACGTTGGTTACGCAAAGTAATGGCACCGATCATCGCCGGGTAGCTCGCCGTTGGCCGCATCGGAGGTGTATCCTCAGCTTACCGAACAGGGTCGTCGGCCGTACCGGCGGTACCAGCGGACTTATTCTCGCATCCGGAGGCGTGGCAGCACCTCGCTTACCAGTGCGCTTTCCAGACACCTGCCGCGCGGCGGCGCGGCTGATTCCTTGGAGTTCGCACATGCCTTCCGTTCTTCCAGTCCCCCGTGATTTCCTCTGCGAGCACACCTCCACCAAGAGCCGGGTCTTCGCCGTACTCGCGTCCCCGGGCGTGCCAGACACGCTGAAAGCCGTGCTGACCTGTACCGATCCCGTGCTCGCGCAGCGCGCCGCGAGCACGCTCGCCGCCCTGGCGCACACCGGCGGCGGCGACGCGGTGAACGCCGAGGCCGAGGAAGTCGCCGCAGCCCTGCCTGCGGCCCCGGCAGCGTCGTTCCGGGAAGGATGCCGACAGCTCCAGAGCCTGGAATGGCCAGAGACCGACGCCGGGCCGACCCACTGGGATCAGTTCTGGCCCACTGACGAGGACGACCTTATCCCGGCTCTCCGAGACGAGGAGAAACGGACGCCCAGCGGGGCCAGGCTGGGGCAGCTGGCGGGGAAAGTCTTCCGGGTCTTCCAGTTCCTCGAGTATCACGTCCACGACGAGGGCCGCCTCCTGGCGGCCGCAGCAGCAGGCGGCTGGCCGCCGGACGACGAGCACTACCAGCCCGGCTCCAGCGTTCTGCCGCTCGATGCGGTTATGCACATGGCCGGAAGCAACCATGAGATCCCCGGCGCGGACATTATCTGTCAGGAGAGCTCTGGTGAGGAACTTACCGCTGCCAAGGGAGACGAATTGGCCGACTGGCTGCGTGAGCCGGTCACGGTGAAGTTTGGCGGCGGGCCGCTTCCCGCAGAGTCCGGTGTTCCCGACCTCGCCGCCCTGTTCCCAGTGCGGTCATGCGACCTAGAGCATGCAGACGAAGACGAGGCGTACGACTGCGAGATTTGCGGGGACTGGCAACTTACTCCGCGTACTGCGGACATGCTCCACACGGCGCTGGAGACCCTGTCCGATGAAGCTCACGACGACGCGGACCGGAAGGGCGATGAACCGGTTCCGGGGAAGAACACCAATGACTGGTCCCTGTTCGACAGGCTGCCCCGAATCACCTGGACGATGAACGCCAAGTGGCGCCATGACTTCGGCCACGCGTGCGAGGACCTGGTACGCGACCTAGTAGCGGGGCAGTGGCCGCAGCCACGGTGCACGGCCGAGGAGATGGCCTTGCACCTGGCTATCCAGGACGCCCCCGGTTATCTGGAGATGTGGCAGGACGCTGAGGACGAGCACCATGAGGCGCTGCCAAAGCACCCTGACGACTACGACTGGCACGCGTGCTCCGAGTTTCTCTTCGAGGACCATGACGTCCTGATGCTCTTCGATGAGGGTCTCGATGGCCTTGATAATCCCAGCAATGAACTGAATCATGCAGCCGGAGTAGGCGACCTCCGTGCCGCTGCATGGTTCAAGCCCTTCAGCCACCTCCAGCCGCGCGAACCTGGCCGCAGCTTCCGCCGCTGACGACACCCTCGGGTGCCCCTGGTTGTGATGCGGGGGTGCCCGGGTCCGGGCGGGGCGGTCGCCGGTCAGGCCGCCCGGCTGGGCGGGGGCCGTTTCCCCCGTGCCGGGTGGCCGCGTGCCGGGTGGCCGCGGATGACCTGGGTACCGTCGGGGCTGGTAGCCTGGAAGGCGCCGTCGGCCTGGAGTTCGATTTTCCATCCCCACCTGTGGTCGGGTGGCCCGGAGGAACTTCCCCTCCGGGCTCCCACAGATCCGTACGTGACAGTCTCCCGTCATACGGCTCTTGTCGTCCTGGTCATCTG
>JAFMRC010000214.1 GCA_017354375.1 Nocardiopsaceae bacterium
CCCGGCGCCGACCACGTCGTTCATGGTGGCACCCGGGTTCGCGGAACCATCGTTCCAGCCGTACCCGGGGCCGGAGGCCGCGCCCGAGGAGGCCGAGCGCCCGCCGGCCGCCACCCGCGTCCGGGTTACCGGGCCGCAGCGGGCGCCGGACACCCAGCCGAACCTGGCGCGGTCGAGCAAGGCGATGGCGATCGGCACCATCGCCTCCCGGGGCACCGGTTTCCTGCGCACGTTCGTGCTGGCGATCGCGCTCGGCTCCGGGCCTCTCGCCGACGCCTACAACAACTCCAACACCCTGCCGAACACGGTGTACTACCTGTTCCTCGGCGGCATCTTCACCAGCGTCGTGGTGCCGCTGCTGGTGTCGGCGGCCAAGAACCACCCGGACAAGGGCCAGGCCTACGCGGAGCGGATATTCACGCTCGGCGCCGTCGTGCTGCTGATCGTCACCGTCGCCGGGACGGCGCTCGCGGGCCCGATCGCCGACCTCTACTCGGGCGGCATCTCGGGCGACGAGCACCGCGTGATGGTGATCTTCGCCTACTTCTTCATCCCGCAGATCTTCTTCTACGGGATGGACGCCCTGCTCGGCGCGATCCTGAACGTGCGCGGCCGGTTCGGGCCGAACATGTGGACGCCGGTCATCAACAACGTCGTGGTGATCATCGTCTTCGCCCTGTTCGTCGTGGTGGACGGACTGCACCGCACCCCGCAGGACATCAGCCCGGGCGGCCTGCAACTGCTCGGCATCGGCACCACCATCGGGGTCGTGATCCAGTCGCTGGCGCTGTTCCCGATCGTGAAGCGGGCCGGCTTCAGCTTCCGGCTCCGGTTCGACTTCCGCCGCGCGGAGCTCAGCGAGATCGGCCGGATGGCCGGCTGGATGCTCGGCTACGTGGTCTCGCAGTGGGCGGGGAACCTGGTCCTGCAGATCGTCGCGAACACCGCGTCGTCCCGGCCTGACGCCACGCCCGGCACCGGCTACACGGCCTACAGCATCGCCCTGCAGCTTTTCCAGCTGCCGTACGCGATCGTGGGGCTGTCGGTGATCAGCGCCCTGCTGCCGCGGATGAGCGGCCACGCTACCGACCGCCGGTATTCCCTGGTGCGCGAGGACTTCTCCACCGGCGTCAGGGTCGCGTCGGTCATCGTGGTGCCCGCCGCGGTCTTCCTCGGGGTGCTCGGCGCGCCGCTGTGCGAGTTCCTTTTCTCCTACGGCAGCCTGTCGGTGAACGAGGCCCGGTACATCGGCGAGGTCTTCGGCCTGCTGTCACTCGGCCTGATGCCCTTCATGCTGACCCAGTTGCAGCTGCGGGTCTTCTACTCCTTCCACAACAACCGCACCCCGGCCATCGTCGGCGTCGTGATGTTCGCGGTCGGGGCGATCGGCGACTTCGTCGCGCTCGCCGTGCTCTCGCCGTCGAGCGTGGTCCTCGGCCTGGGCGCGGTGTACGGCCTGATGACGCTGGTGGGCGCCGTGATCGCCTGGCCGCTGCTGCTGCGCCACGTCGGGAGCCTCGACGGCAGGCGAATCACACGCAGCCTGGTCCGCATGTTCCTGGCCACGTTGCCGGGCCTCGGATGGATCTTTGTAACGATGGCGGTCGCCGGAACGTTTACTCATCAGGGGCCTGTTTACGGCTTCGTAAGCACCGTCGTCGGCGGCGGTGGCGCACTGCTGCTGTTCGCGCTCTGCGCGCGGCTGCTCGGAATCGAGGAATTCCGGGTCCTGCTGCGCACAGTTGGCGGGCGCTTCGGACGGTAGTGTCACGAACTTATAGCAATATCATCACAGTGCGACTAGCGGCGAACGACATGCGGGAGTGAAACCCTTGACCGTATTCCGCAAACGGCGCGGCGGTCCCCTGCGCCAGGCTCATGCCGATGGCGGGGGGACACACTAGCATGAGAGGTACCCGCGGTTCGACACCCGTGGTGATCGTGAACATCCGGGGCTGGAAGGAGGCCGGGAGCTGGCCCCGCTCTCGGCGCTGACGTATGAGCACGTACACCTCTGAACCCGGTACTAGGCTCGCAGGACGTTACCGGCTCGTGGAGCACACCACCACGGGCAACGGCTGGATCATGTGGAAGGCTCAAGACGAGACGCTCGCGCGTCCCGTCTCCGTGCTCACCTTCGCTCCTGGCTTCCCCCGGATACCGGAGGTCGTGACGGCCGCGCGAGCCGCGAGCCGGCTCACCGACCCGCGGCTGGCCCAGGTGTTCGACGTCGAGGACGGCGGCGATGCTGCCTACGTCGTGATGGAGTGGGTATCCGGCGCTTCGCTCGCCGACCTGATCGCCGATGGCCCGATGGACTCTGGGCACGGCTGCGCGCTGGTGGCGGAGGCCGCCAGGGCACTGGCCGGGGCGCACGCCGCGGGCCAGGCCCACCTGCTGCTGACCCCGCAGTCGCTGCGCTGGACCCGCAGCGGCGGCGTGAAGATCACCGGTCTCGGCATCGATGCGGCGCTCGTCGGCGCCGGGCTGGCCGACGCGAGCGACCCGGTCCTTACCGACACCCTGGACCTGGCCGGCCTGGCGTACGCCGCGCTCACCGGATACTGGCCACGGGATTCCGCGACCAGCCTTCCGCCGGCTCCGGTCACGGATGGAGAGCCGTGCAGCCCGCGGCAGGTGTCGGCGGACGTTCCGATCGACGTCGATGCCGTCGTAACCCGCGCGCTGCTCCAGCGCCCGGTCCGGCAGGCCGCGCCGATCACGACGCCCGGAGAACTCGCCGACGCGCTGGCCGACGTCGCCCCGCCGGTGCCGCTACCGGAACCGGTACCGGTGCCCCCCTCTCCCAGGAGCGGCTACCGGCAGACCGGGAGCTTCGGGCAGGCGGGAGGAGGCTCCGGTCGCCCCCCGGCCCCGGGAGGCTACCGGCCCGACCCCAACGACCCGTGGACATGGGACGCCCAGCGTTCCGGCGACACGGCGACGTACCAGCGGTACCCGCGCCAGCGGGGCAGCGCGTCCCGCGCCATGGTCGGCGTGGTCGCCGTCCTGGTGCTGGCGGCGATCGCCACGGCCGGCTGGGCGATCAGCAACGAGCTGGGCAAGTCCGGGGGCAGCGCGCAGGCCGGCGGCGGTGGTCACAACTCGTCGGGCAAATCGTCGCCCGCGACCGTGCTGACCCCGACGGGCGCGGAGTCGTTCGACATTCTCGGATCCCCTGGCACCCCTGAAGACCCAGAGGACGCCGCCAACCCGCTCACGGGAAAATCACCGGCCTGGAGCACCCAGCACTATTCGTCGGCGGACTTCGGCCAGCTGAAGAACGGTGACGGGTACCTCATCGAGATGGGTAAATCCGTCAAGCTCAGCCAGCTTGAGGTGGACTTCGGTTCCGGCAGCGCCAAGGCCGGGATCTGCCTCGGCAACTCCACCGACGCGACGCCGACGAACCAGGATGACCTGTCCACGCCATGCCCGAGCGGCTTCACCCAGGTCGCGCCGCAGCGCACCATCGATGGCAACACCACGTTCACCATCAGCAGCAAGGCGACCGGACAGGACATCCTGATCTGGTTCACCCAGCTGACGAGCGCGGGCGTCGAGACGATCTCCAAGGTGACCGTCAAGGGAACCGCTACTGGCTAGGAGCCAGACCCCGATGGACGGACGGTCCAGGCAGGAATCCACCAGCGTCGGTGAGCCGCCGGACGCCGAACTGCTGCGGCGGCACGTCGCGGGCGACCCGGATGCTTTCGGTCAGCTGTTCGGCCGGCATTCCGGGCGGCTGTGGGCGGTAGCGCTGCGCACGACCGGCGACCCCGAAGAGGCGGCCGACGCGCTCCAGGACGCCATGATCTCCGCCTTCAGGCGGGCCGGGGACTTCCGCGGGCAGTCGGCGGTCACCACATGGCTGCACCGGATCGTGGTCAACGCGGCGGTGGACCGGCTACGCCGGCGACCGACGTGGAGCGTCGGATGGTCCGGGGATCCGGAGTCGCTCGACGCGGTCGCGGCCCGTGCCGGCCCGGGCGCCGGGCCGAGCCGTGGCCCGGGCTTCTCAGGCACCGGGGCCGAGACCCCGGACGACGTGGAGACCCGGCTGGAGGTGGACGCCGCACTCCGGACGCTGCCACCGCAGCAGCGGATCGCCGTCGTGCTGGTCGACATGTTCGGCTATTCGGTCGCCGACGTGGCGGAGATCCTTGACATCTCCCCGGGAACCGTGAAAAGCCGGTGCGCCCGCGCGCGGGCGCGGCTGCTGCCGCATCTCGGCCACTTGCGAGCCCGGCCGGATGGCCCGCCGGCCCCGGAGAGCGGATCACCCGGTGCTCTCCCCAGCCTTTCTCCCGCCAACGGGAACCTCCCGGGAGCCGGGAACGTCTCATCTGGGCAGGAAGGAGGCGAATGACCGGGGACCCGCGCCATCCTGGCATCGATGAACTCTCTGAGTTCCGGGCCGGAGTGACCGATGAGGCACTGGGCGAGCGAGTCGCCGCCCATCTCGCCGATTGCCCAGGCTGCACGGTCCTCAGCGAGCGGCTCGCCCACGTGCCTGCCGTGCTGGCGGCCGCCCCCGCACCCGCCATCCCCGGTGACGTGGAAGCCAGGATCACCAGCGCGATAGCCGCCGAGGCGGCGCGCCGGGATCTGGCCGCTCCGCCGAAGGCGGCGGGATCATCCGCCCTCAAGCCAACGCGGCCATCCGGCTCGAGGGCGACGGGGCATCGATCTCTCCGGCGCCGTCCGCGCGTGGCCGCGTCCGCCGGGGCGCTGGCCGCCGCGGCATGCCTGGGGCTCGCGTTCGCCGGCTACCAGCTGAGCGAGACGAGCCACCCGGCCGCGTCCGCATCCGCCCCTAACCAGCCCCGTTCGTCCGCGTCGCCGAGGGTGGCCGGCCCCAATTCCATGCACGCGGGACCCAGGGTTCCGGGTCCGGGACAGCAGGCGCCGTCGTTCAGCGTTACCGTCACCGATACGAACTTCCGCAAGGCGACGCTCCGGTCGCAGGTCCGCCGGCAGCTCGCCGCCCCGCGGGGCGCCAGCCGGGCCGGGAACCACGGCGCCACGACCTCTCCGTCCCGGGCGCTGGCCGGCTGCGTGATGAGCATCACGGGCGGCACCAAGCCGCGCCTGGTGGAGCAGGCGGCCTACCAGTCCCGTCCCGCTTACGTGATCGCGGTACCGGATCACGCCTGGGTGGTCGCGCGCACCTGCACCGCTAGCGACCCTGGGACGCTCGCCTCCGTTTCCCTGCCCCCGGGGGGCTAGAACAGACGCCACCATCCGTTAGGGATCCTGATTTGGGGTTGTGCCACGCCGGGCGCGGGCTGATGGGAATCTCCGCGCCCTAGGATCGGTTAAGCGGGTTGCGAGTCATGAGAAGGGCAGCGTGAAGTGACCGACGTACGAGACGTCATCATCATCGGTTCCGGGCCGGCCGGATACACGGCCGCCATCTACGCGGCGCGGGCCAAGCTGAATCCCCTGGTGTTCGAGGGGTCAGTGACGGCTGGCGGGGCGCTGATGCAGACCACGGACGTGGAGAATTTCCCCGGGTTCCCGGACGGGATCATGGGCCCGGACCTCATGGACAACCTCCGGAAGCAGGCGGAGCGGTTCGGCGCCGAGCTGGCGGCCGACGACGTGATGTCGGCGGACCTGACCACGACGCCCAAGGTCGTGAAGACGGACACCGGTACATTCTCGGCGAAGGCCGTCATCATCGCGACCGGTTCGAAGTACAAGGAACTCGGCGTTCCCGGCGAGAAGGAACTCTCCGGGCACGGTGTGTCCTGGTGCGCGACCTGTGACGGCTTCTTCTTCCGCGAGCAGGACATCGCGGTTATCGGCGGGGGCGACTCCGCGATCGAGGAGGCGACGTTCCTCACCCGGTTCGCCCGGTCGGTGACGATCGTGCACCGGCGTTCTGAGCTGCGGGCCTCGAAGATCATGCAAGACCGGGCGTTCGCCAACGAGAAGATCAAGTTCCTGTGGGACAGCCAGGTTGCCGAGGTGCTCGGCGACTCCAAGGTCAGCGGGCTGCGGGTCAAGAACGTGCGCGATGGCTCGGAGCAGGTCCTGGCGGTGGGCGGCGTGTTCGTCGCGATCGGGCACTTGCCGCGCAGCGAGCTGTTCACCGGGCAACTCGAAACCGACTCCGACGGGTACCTGGTGGTCCAGCAGCCGTCTACCCGTACGGCAATCGAAGGCGTGTTCGCCTGCGGCGACGTCGTCGATCACACCTACCGGCAGGCCGTCACCGCGGCGGGCACCGGCTGCTCGGCGGCGATCGACGCCGAGCGCTGGCTCGCGGCGCACGAGTAATTCCTTATCCCGTCATTCCAACCCGACACGGAAGGTGCAGAAAATGGGCGCGACCAAGGTTGTGACCGACGAGACCTTCGACACGGAGGTGCTGAAGAGCAGCAAGCCGGTCGTCGTCGATTACTGGGCCGAATGGTGCGGACCGTGCAAGATGGTCTCTCCGGTTCTCGAGGAGATCGCCAGCGAGCACGGTGACAAGATCGACGTCGTCAAGCTGAACATCGACGATAACCCGACAATCGCGCAGCGGTACCAGATCATGGCGATCCCGACCATGAGCGTCTTCCGCGACGGTGAGATCGTCAAGCAGATCGTGGGCGCGAAGCCGAAGTCGGCGCTGCTGAAGGAGCTCGCCGAGTTCATCTGATTTGGTGCCCGATGGCCAAAGAGCGGCCATCTTATCGGGCACCAAATCAGATCGTCTTCCCGGGGGGACGACCCCTTCGGGGTCGGACCCACAGTGCTTCTCGGGGGACACCCCCGGACCCCCGGACCCCGATGCGATCCCGATGGCACAACCCGCCATCGGGATCGCGGGCGTTTGGGCGCTATCCCGCTGCGCTAGCTGCTGGCTACCGCCGGGCGGAGGGCGCGTTCTGGGGTCATGGAGCCCAGCAGCCGTTCCAGGGCGACCTCGACGTCCTCGCGCCAGCTGAGGGCGGTCCTCAGCTCCATCCGCAGCCGCGGATAGCGGTGGTGCGGGCGTACCGTCTTGAACCCGACCGACAGCAGGAAATCGACGGGCATCACGCAGGCGGGCGACTTCCACTGCTTGTCGCCGAACGCCTCGATTGCCTTGACCCCGCGCCGGGTAAGGTCCTTCGCCACGCCCTGGACGAGCATGCGCCCGAGGCCGGCGTCGGCGAATTCGTCGAGAACCCGGGCCGTCATCAGCAGCACGGCGTCGGCACTGACCGGGCTCGTCGGAAACGCGACCGACCGGGGCACGTAATGCGGGGGGGCGAAAAGGACGAACGCCGCCGGCACCCCGTCCACGTACAGTATCTTTCCGCAGCTGCCCCATTCCAGCAGCACCGAGGAGATCCACGACTCCTTCTCCAGCCCTGGATCGTTCGCCTCCGCCCGTCCCATGCTGACCTGGTCGAGTTCCCAGAAGACACAGGAACGACAGGTCTTTGGAAGGTCACTGAGGTTATCTAGTGTGACGTTAACAAGACGGCGTGACATCCCGTTCCCCGGCTAGGTTCGAAAGTTGCGCCCGCGGTATACCCCCTAGTGTGCCATCGTACCCCGCGACCGGGAGGAAAGCTGGATGACCGACAAGCCGCGGAAGAGCTTCGGCAGCGACAACCACGCCGGCATTCACCCGGCCGTCATTCAGGCGCTCACCGAGGCAAACACCGGTGAGGCTGTCGCCTATGGCGCCGACTCATGGACAGAGCGCGCGACCGGAGAGCTGAAAAGGCTGTTCGGTACCGACGGCGAGGCTTACCTCGTCTTCAACGGCGGCGGCGCCAACGTCCTCGGCCTAGGGCTGCTGCTCGATAGACACGAGGCGGTCATCTGCGCCGATTCCGCGCATATCAACACCGACGAGTGCGGTTCCCCCGAGCGGATGCTCGGAACGAAGCTGCTGCCGGTCCCCGCGCCCGACGGCAAGCTGACCCCCGATCTGATCGAGACAAGGCTGGCTGGGCGCGGGGATCAGCACTTCGCTCAGGCCGGGGTCGTCTCCCTTACCCAGTCAACCGAGTGCGGCACCTGCTACTCGCTTCCGGAGCTGGCGAAGATCCGGGACTTCTGCCGTGCGAATTCGCTGCGGGTCTTCATGGACGGTGCGCGCCTCGCCAACGCCGCGGCGCACCTCGGATGCACGCTTGCCGATCTGGCCTCGCATGCGGACGTGCTCACCTTCGGCGGAACCAAGAACGGGGCGATGGGCGTGGAGGCCGTGATCGTGATGTCCCCCGAGTACCAGGCGAACGCGCTCTATCTCCGCAAGCAGCAGATGCAACTGTCGTCCAAGATGCGCTTCCTCGCGGCTCAGTTCCTGGCGCTTCTCGACGATGACCTGTGGCTGCGCAATGCCACTCATGCCAACGCCATGGCAACCCGGCTCGCCACCGGGCTGAGCGACGTTCCCGGTGTCCAGATCAGGTATCCGGTCGAGGCGGACGCGGTGTTCGCGCGCCTCGATCCGCGGCACATCGCGGAACTACGCCGCGAGTGGACGTTCCACGTGTGGGACGAGGCCAATTCCATCGTGCGATGGATGACGGCCTTCGACATGCGGGAAAGCGACGTTGACTCGTTCGTCGCAAGCATCGCTTCCGTAGCCGGGACGCTTTCCTGATCCCCCTGCCTGATCTCGCTGCCTGAGCGAGCCCACTCACCTCGTCGGCTCACCCGCCGCCCGATCGAGCCGCCTCGTTTCACGTGAAACGGCGGCGGCTGCGAGACGGACGACCTCGGCCGCGACTCCATCTCGGTGCGGGGATCGGGATCTCAGGGGCGCTACGCGGCTGGGCTTGGGCGAGATTCCTCGCGGCAGTCCTCCGGAACGCCGCTCGGGAATCTGCCCTAGCGCCCACCGCTTCGCGGAGCTTTGCTCACCATGCCTTCACCTAACGGCGCTCCAGCCGGGTGCCTTGCTATTTCCGCCGTGACCGGCCTAGCGGTATCGTCTGACCGGAAATAAACCACCCCAGCCCGCTCACGTGACCATGGTCCGGGGCACGACAGCATGACCCCGTGGCGGCGGGGCCTGGCGGGCGGCATGCGGTTAGGCGGTCAGGTTCAGGC
>JAFMRC010000215.1 GCA_017354375.1 Nocardiopsaceae bacterium
GGCGTCCGCCGCGCGGCGGCCCGCCTGCACCTGCCCGGCCAGGAGCGACGGGCGTGAGGCCGACCCGGCCGCTGGCGCTGCTCCTCATCGGCGTCGTCTGCGCGGTGATCGCCTGGGCGGTGCTCAAGGGCGTCTACGCGGACCTGCCCCCGCTGTCCTGGACCGGAGTGCCCGCGCTGCTCATCGCCGCGGCCATCGAGGCGTGGAGCGGCCGGGACCTGAAGGCGCGCATCTCCGGCCGGGAAGGCTACAAGCCGGCCCCGCCGCTGTTCGTCGCGCGCCTGGTCGTGCTGGCCAAGGCGTCCGCGTACGCGGCCGCGGTGCTGGCGGGCGCCTCCCTCGGCTTCGTGGTCTTCCTGCTGCGTCTGCTGCAGGATCCGACACCACGCGCCGACATGCTCACCGCCGGCGTGACGTTCGGATCGTCCCTGGCCCTCCTGGCGGCCGCCCTGTACCTGGAGCACAGCTGCCGCGTCCCGAAGGATCCGGACCGCGACGACGAGCCCGCCCCGCCCCCGCCCTCGTCCCCTTTCCCCAGCCACTAGCCGCGCCGGAAGTCCGGTAGTAAAGATCTTGGCGGATTACCAGTACCCCGGTACCGGAAGGACACCAAGATCTTCCCTGGGCAGCGGGCAACGCCCAGAGACCCGGCGGTGGCTATTCTTAGCAGCGCGATTGGCAGCGAAAAGCCGAAGGGGGCGCGTGGATACAGGGAACATCGAGCACCCCGCTCGCCTGCGGATCGGCGTCATCGGCCCGGGGCGCGCGGGCACCGCGCTCGCGCGGGCGCTGGCCAGGGCCGGGCACATGATAACAGCAACATCGGCCATCTCGGCCAGGTCCAGGCAGCGGGCGCGCGACAACTTCCCCGGATCCCGGCTGGCCGAGCCGCGGGACGTCGTCGCCGAAGCCGATCTCGTGCTCCTCACCGTCCCAGACGACGAGCTGCCCGCCCTGGTCAGCGGCCTCGCCAGCACCGGAGCGCCGCTCCGCGGCCGCCTCCTGGCCCACGCGAGCGGCGCGCACGGCATCGCCGTCCTCGAGCCCGCCACCCGGCAGGGGGCGCTTCCCCTGGCCATCCACCCGGTCATGACGTTCACCGGCCGCGACGACGACGCCGACCGCATCAAGGGGGTTTCCTTTGGCGTGACCGCCCCGGAGCCGCTCAAGCCCGCCGCGGAGGCCCTGGTCATCGAGATGGGCGGCGAGCCCGTCTTCATCGGCGAGGAGAACCGCGCGCTGTACCACGCCGCGCTCGCCTTCGCCGCCAACCACCTCGTCACGATCGTCGCCGAGGCCGCCAGCCTCCTCGAAGCGGCCGGGGCGGCCAGCCCGAACCGGATGCTCGCCCCGCTGCTGTCGGCCGCACTCGACAACGCGTTGCGGTTCGGCGACAGCGGCCTCACCGGCCCCGTCGTCCGCGGCGACGACGGCACGGTCGCCGCCCACGTCCGCGCGATCGAGGCGACCGACCCGCGGGCCAGGAGCGCCTACCTCGCGCTGGCCAGGCTCACCGCCGACCGCGCCCTGGCGTCTGGCGTGCTGCGCGCCGAAGACGCCGAACGCCTCCTCGACGTCCTGGGGGACAGATGATCGTCGCGCACACCCGGGCCGAGCTGGCCGAGGCCCGCCGGAAGCTGACCGCCCCCGTCGTCCTCGTGCCCACCATGGGCGCGCTGCACGACGGCCACCGGGCCCTGCTCAGGCGCGCCCGCGAGCTAGCCGATGGTGGATCCGTCGCCATGTCGGTCTTCGTGAACCCGCTCCAGTTCGGCCCGAACGAGGACCTCGGCAAGTACCCGCGCACCCTGCCCGAGGACCTCACAATCGCCGACGCCGAGGGCGTCGACCTGGTCTTCGCCCCCGGCGTCGAGGACATGTACCCGCGCGAGCAGCTGATCACGGTCGATCCCGGCCCGGTCGGCGGCATCCTGGAGGGCGCGCACCGCCCCGGCCACTTCCAGGGCGTGCTCACCGTCGTGCTGAAGCTGTTCATGCTGGTGCGGCCGGACATCGCGGTGTTCGGGCAGAAGGACGCCCAGCAGCTCGCCCTGGTCCGCCGGATGACCGAGGACTTCGCCCTCGGCATCCGGATCGAACCGGTGCCGATCGTGCGGGCGGCGGACGGGGTGGCCCTTTCCAGCCGGAACAAATACCTTTCCGATACCGAACGGATCGTGGCGACTGCCCTGAGCCGCGCCCTCTCCGCCGGAGCAGCCGAAGCCTCGCGAGGCCCGGCGGCGGTCCTGGCCGCCTGCGAGGAAACGCTGGACGCCGCCGGGAACGCCCTTGTCACCGACTACGTGGAACTGGTGGATTTCGAGTCGGGACTATCCGTTCGGGATAAGGATTGTGAGGGGTTTTCCGGTGCCGGTGCCGCCACCCTGGCGGTCGCCGCGCGGGTCGGGGCCACCCGGCTGATCGACAACGCGGTTGTGAGGTTCGATGCTGCTGGCGATTGACATCGGGAACACCAACATGGTGCTCGGAGTGTTCGACGGGGACGTGATCGTCGAGCACTGGAGGATCGCCACGGTGCCCGACCGGACCGCGGACGAGCTCGCGGTGGTGCTGCACGGGCTGCTCGCGCAATCGGGGTCATTCAAGGAATCGGACCTGCATGGCATCGCGCTGTGCTCGACGGTGCCGTCCGTGCTGCACGAGATGCGGGAGATGCTGCGGCGGTACTACGGCGACATCCCGGCGGTGATCGTCCAGCCCGGCATCAAGACCGGCGTGCCGATCAGGTACGACAACCCCAAGGAGGTCGGCGCCGACCGGATCATGAACTCCCTGGCCGCCACCCACCTGTACGGCGGGCCGGCGATCGTGGTGGACTTCGGCACCTCCACGAACTTCGACGCCGTGTCGGCGCGCGGCGAGTTCGTCGGCGGCGCGCTGGCGCCCGGGATCGAGATCTCCGTGGACGCCCTGGCGCGGCGGGCGGCGCAGCTGCTGAAGGTGGAGCTGACCCGGCCGCCGCGGATCATCGGCAAGACGACCGTGGAGGCGCTGCAGTCCGGGATCGTGTACGGGTTCGCGGGGCAGGTCGAGGGAATCGTGCGGCGGATGGCGGCCGAGCTGTCCCCGGCCGATCCGTCGGCGGTCACCGTGATCGCCACCGGCGGGCTGGCGCCGCTGGTGATCGCGGAGGTGCCGCTCGTCGGCAAGTACGAGCCCTGGCTGACGCTGATCGGGCTGCGGCTGGTGTGGGAGAGAAATGTGCCGGCGTCCCCGGCCAGCGACGGGTAGCCTCTGGTCGTGACTGACGATGACGTTCCTGAGCAGGTACGAGTCCGGCTCCAGAAGCGCTCCCGGATGCTTTCGTCCGGGGTGGAGCCGTACCCGGTCGGATACCCGCGCACGGCGCTAGCCGGCTCGCTGCGCTCGAAGTACGGGTCGCTGGCGGCCGACACGTCCACCGGCGAGACCGTGGGCGTCGCGGGGCGGATCATGCTGTCCCGGCACGGGGGCAAGCTGTGCTTCGGCACGCTGCGCGACTCCTCGGGCGACATCCAGGTGATGATCTCGCTGGCCCGGGTGGGCGAGGACGCGCTGGCGGCCTGGAAGCGCGATGTCGACCTGGGTGACCACGTGGGCGTCACCGGCGAGGTGATCACGTCGCGGTCCGGGGAGCTGTCGGTGCTGGCGGATTCGTTCGCGATCACCGCGAAGTCGCTGAGGCCGCTGCCGGAGAAGCACGCCGGGCTGACCGATCCCGAGGCGCGGGTGCGGCAGCGGTACCTGGACCTGCTGGTGAACCCCGGGGCGCGGCGGATGGCCGAGATGCGCTCACGGGTCGTGCAGTCGGTGCGGTCCGCGCTGGTGTCGCGGGACTTCACGGAGGTTGAGACCCCGGTCCTGAACGCGCTGCACGGCGGCGCGAACGCCCGGCCGTTCAGCACCCACTACAACGCCTACAACGTGGACGTGTACCTGCGGATCGCGCTTGAGCTGTACCTGAAGCGGCTCCTCGTCGGCGGGATCGAGAAGGTCTTCGAGATCGGCCGGAACTTCCGCAACGAGGGCGCGGACGCCACGCACAACCCCGAGTTCACCATGCTGGAGGCGTACGAGACGTACGGCGACTACGACTCGATCGCCGATCTGACGCAGTCGCTGGTGCAGGGGGCGGCGGTCGCGGCGTTCGGCTCCACGGTGATCAGGCGGTCCGACGGGACCGAGCTGGACATCGGCGGGCCATGGCGGTCGCTGACCGTGCACGAGGCGATCTCCCGCGCCATCGGCGAGGAAGTGACGGTGGACACGCCGGAACCGGTGCTCCGCGCGCTGTGCGAGAAGGCGGACGTGCCGGTGCGGCCGTCGTGGAACTCCGGCCAGGTGGTGCTGGAGATGTACGAGCGGCTCGTGGAGAAGCGGACGGTGGAGCCCACGTTCTACCGCGATTTCCCGGTCGAGGTGTCGCCGCTGGTCCGCCAGCACCGGACCGAGCCGCGGCTGGCCGAGCGGTGGGACCTGGTGGCGTTCGGCGCCGAGATGGGGACCGGGTACTCGGAACTGGTGGATCCGGTCGTGCAGCGCGAGCGCCTGACCGCGCAGTCGTTGCTGGCCGCGGGCGGCGACCCGGACGCGATGCAGCTGGACGAGGACTTCCTGCTGGCGCTGGAGTACGCGATGCCCCCGACGGGTGGCATGGGGATTGGCATAGACCGCCTGATGATCATGCTGACGGGCGAGAGCATCAGGGAGACGCAACTGTTCCCCTTTGTCCGTCCCAGCACCGGATGAATAACCATATGAATGGTTCCGTTATGCGGTACACGGTCCGGCAGGCGCGCACCGCGGATGTGCGGGTAATCCGTTCCCTGATCGACCAGAACGTTGGATCTCGGCGGTTGCTTGACAAACACACGGTCAATCTCTATGAAGGCATCCAGGAGTTCTGCGTGGCCGCGAGTTCCCCCGGCGACTCGGTGGTCGGCTGCGGGGCGCTCCATGTTATGTGGGAGGATCTCGCGGAGATACGCACCGTCGCGGTAGACGAACGCGCGCGCGGTCGCGGGATCGGCCACCTGATCGTCGATGAGCTTCTCGCCCGCGCCAGGAAGCTCGGCGTGACGAGGGTATTCTGCCTGACGTTCGCGACGGCGTTCTTCGCCAGTCACGGGTTTAAGGAAATCTTCGGGACGCCTGTGGCGCCGGAGGTATACGCGGAGCTGCTGCGTTCATACGACGAGGGCGTAGCGGAGTTCCTCGACCTGGACCGGGTCAAGCCGAACACCCTCGGGAACACTCGCATGCTGCTGCGCTTGTAACCTGTCAAAGGCCGGAGCTTGGACTTCCGGGCCGGACTTCCGGGCCGGTCTTCTCGCGGCTTCTCGCGGCTTCTCGCGGGCTCGATGGCGGACAGGTGGTCGTTATGCTGCAGGATCTTGAGGCGGTGGCGCCGTCGGTGATCGTGTGCGCCGTTTTTCTCGTGGGGGTGGTTGCACTGCTGCGGCACGAGATGGCGCCCAGGCGGAAGGGGCGCGGTCGGCGCCACCAGAGCGAACGATCGGAAGGCGCGCGGCGCGAGCGGTGAGAGTGCGCCGAACTGGTGATATTTCCGACAAGCGCATGATTATTTGACCGACGGAATCACTATGTACGCAATATGCGATTACGTTGGGTTACGTCGTTGGTTGAGTACTGGGTTGGTGTTGGTTGGGTACTGGCTGACGTTGGTTGATGGGACAACGTTGATGGGGCAACATGGCCTACTCGGTTACGACAACGTTGTGGTGTCGGTCACGAAGAAAGAAAGTGCAGCCCCTCAATTGTCCCGGCGAAGAAGTTGGGTATATCTTTGGCATCCGAAATAGTTGCTCCGCGGAAGGGCTGAATCCATGGCACAGAAGGTTCAGGTGCTTCTCGTCGATGATCTCGATGGAAGCCAGGCAGACGAGACCGTGACCTTTGGTCTCGATGGCGTCTCCTATGAAATCGACCTGAGTACGGGCAACGCCGGCAAGCTGCGGGACGAGCTCGCGCAGTATGTGGGACACGCGCGCAAGGCATCGGCCGCGTCGAGCCGCCGCCGCCGGGCCCGCACTGGCGCGGGCCGCGAGCAGAGCGCGCGAATCCGCGAGTGGGCCAAGGCCCACGGCAAGAAGATCAGCGAACGGGGCCGTATTCCGGCCGATATCCTCGCCGAGTACGAAGCCGCGCATTAGCTTCAGCCGCCCGCCGCGCCGCCGCCCCGTGCGGCAGCGCCAGTAGCTCGGGTGCGATCCCCCTGACGCCCCCGTGTAGCCCGGCGGGTACCCCGGGGCCAAGCCGCACTCCCATGGTCACGGCGCGCGTTCGCTTGCGGCGTACTTGGAACTACGCCACGACTTCACGCGGTTGGATGGGATACGGGCAGCGTGTCCGGGGAACTTCATCTGTACTTGACGCGGATGGCGGTAAGTACAGGGTCGGGCACGCGGCTACCATGCGGAGCATGGCAGGCATGCCGGAGCCTGTCTGGTCCCCGCTGTGAGGAGAGCGACGACATGTTCGAGAGGTTCACCGACCGGGCGCGGCGGGTTGTTGTCCTGGCGCAAGAAGAAGCCAGGATGCTCAATCACAACTACATCGGGACTGAGCACATCCTGCTGGGCTTGATCCACGAGGGCGAGGGCGTCGCCGCGAAGGCGCTTGAGTCGCTTGGGATCAGCCTGGAGGCGGTCCGCCAGCAGGTCGAGGAGATCATAGGCCAGGGTCAGCAGGCGCCGTCCGGGCACATCCCGTTCACGCCGCGCGCCAAGAAGGTGCTGGAGCTTTCGCTGCGAGAGGCGCTGCAACTCGGCCACAACTACATCGGCACCGAGCACATCCTGCTTGGCCTCATCAGGGAGGGCGACGGCGTCGCCGCCCAGGTCCTGGTCAAGCTGGGCGCGGACCTGAACCGGGTCCGCCAGCAGGTCATCCAGCTGCTGCACGGCTACCAGGGCAAGGAGCCCGCGTCGGCGACCAGCGGCAGCACCGAGTCCACGCCCTCGACCTCGCTCGTGCTCGACCAGTTCGGCCGGAACCTCACGCAGGGCGCCCGCGAGGGCAAGCTGGACCCGGTGATCGGCCGGGACAAGGAAATCGAGCGGGTCATGCAGGTGCTGTCCCGCCGTACCAAGAACAACCCCGTCCTGGTCGGGGCGCCCGGCGTCGGCAAGACCGCCGTCGTCGAGGGCCTGGCGCAGAAGATCGTCAAGGGCGAGGTGCCGGAGACGATCAAGGACAAGCAGCTGTACACCCTCGACCTCGGCGCGCTGGTCGCCGGATCCCGCTACCGCGGTGACTTCGAGGAACGGCTGAAGAAGGTCCTCAAGGAGATCCGCACCCGCGGCGACATCATCCTGTTCATCGACGAGATCCACACGCTCGTCGGGGCGGGCGCCGCCGAGGGCGCGATCGACGCGGCCTCCATCCTCAAGCCGATGCTGGCCCGCGGCGAGCTGCAGACGATCGGCGCCACCACGCTGGACGAGTACCGGAAGTACCTGGAGAAGGACGCCGCCCTGGAGCGTCGCTTCCAGCCGATCCAGGTGGCCGAGCCGACGATCGCGCACACCATCGAGATCCTCAAGGGCCTGCGCGACCGGTACGAGGCGCACCACCGGGTGACGATCACCGACAGCGCGCTCGTGGCGTCGGCGCAGCTCGCCGACCGGTACATCAGCGACCGCTTCCTGCCGGATAAGGCGATCGACCTGATCGACGAGGCCGGGTCGCGGATGCGGATCCGCCGCATGACCGCGCCGCCGGACCTGCGCGAGTACGACGAGAAGATCGCCGAGGTCCGCAAGGAGAAGGAGTCGGCCATCGACTCCCAGGACTTCGAGAAGGCCGCGGCGCTGCGGGACACCGAGAAGCAGCTGCTGTCGAAGAAGGCCGTGCGGGAGAAGGAGTGGAAGACCGGCGACATGGACGAGGTCGCCGAGGTCAACGAGGAGCTCATCGCCGAGGTTCTCGCCACCGCGACCGGCATCCCTGTGTTCAAGCTCACCGAGGAGGAGTCGCAGCGGCTGCTCCGCATGGAGGATGAGCTGCACAAGCGGGTGATCGGGCAGAACGACGCGGTCAGGGCGCTGTCCCAGGCGATCCGGCGTACCAGGGCTGGCCTGAAGGACCCGAAGCGGCCCGGCGGGTCGTTCATCTTCGCGGGGCCGTCCGGCATCGGCAAGACCGAGCTGTCCAGGACGCTCGCCGAGTTCCTGTTCGGCGACGAGGACTCGCTGATCCAGCTCGACATGTCCGAGTACATGGAGAAGCACACGGTCTCGCGGCTCTTCGGCTCCCCGCCTGGGTACGTGGGCTACGAGGAAGGCGGCCAGCTCACGGAGAAGGTGCGCCGGCGCCCGTTCTCCGTGGTCCTGTTCGACGAGATCGAGAAGGCCCACCAGGACATCTTCAACTCGCTGCTGCAGATCCTGGAAGACGGCCGCCTGACCGACGCTCAGGGCCGCATGGTGGACTTCAAGAACACCGTGATCATCATGACCACGAACCTGGGGACCAAGGACATCTCCAAGGGAGTGTCGGTCGGGTTCGCCCGCCAGGGCGAGACCCGCGGTTCCTACGAGCGGATGAAGTCGAAGGTGGGCGAGGAGCTCAAGCAGCACTTCCGGCCCGAGTTCCTGAACCGCGTCGATGACGTCATCGTGTTCCACCAGCTGTCGAGGGAAGAGATCTTCAGCATCGTGGACCTGATGATCACCAAGGTGGACGAGCGGCTCAAGGACCGGGACATGGGCATCGAGCTCCGCGAGTCCGCCAAGGAGCTGCTGTCGGAGAAGGGCTACGACCCGGTGCTCGGCGCCCGTCCGCTGCGTCGCACGATCCAGCGGGAGATCGAGGACATGCTGTCCGAGAAGATCCTGTTCGGCGAGCTGCGGCCGGGGACGATCGTCATCGTCGACACCGAGGGCGAGGGCGACGAGAAGAAGTTCACCTTCACCGGCGTCCCGAAGCCGGAGTCCGTCCCCGGCGAGCCCGTCGGCGCGGTCGCGGCGAGCGAACCGCTCGTCGGAGGCCTCGGCGCCGCCGGCGGCAGCGGCGCGGCCCCCAG
>JAFMRC010000216.1 GCA_017354375.1 Nocardiopsaceae bacterium
CCGGCCGCAGATGGACGCGATCGGCGGGTTCAGCGCCCGCAACGCCCGCCGGCACGGCGCGGCGTGGATGGCCGCGATCCGCCGCGCGCGCTCGGCGGACGAGTCCGAGTTGCCGGAGGTCACCGGGCCCCCGGTGGCCGGCCCTCCGCCGGCGAACCGGTGGCCGGACCGGGATCCCGTGGCCGCCGCCCGGCTGTCGGCCGCGCGCGGATGCGTGAACGCCATAGCGGAAGAACGCGGCCTGCCGACGGAGAATCTGCTCACCCCGGACACGGTGCGGCGGCTATCGTGGGAACCGCCCGCCCCCGCCACCCCGGAGGCCATCATGGACACCCTGGCCTGCCTCGGCGCGCGTCCGTGGCAAGCGGAGCTGACGGCCGCGCCGCTCGCGGAAGCGTTCACCGCGGCCGACGAGGCGGCGGCCGGCAAGAACACGGGAGAGCACGGATGACGGGACGGATCGCCTCGGCCGGCTGGCTCGCCACCGCGGGGATGGCCACCATGGGGGCGGCAGTCGCGGCGAAGCCGCAGCTCCCGGCGTTCATGTCCGCGGTCGCGGGGCCGCTGAACCACTACGGGCTCTGGGCGATCGGGCTGCTGCTCCTGCTGGAGAACATCGGCGTGCCGGTGGTTCCCGGCGAGTTCGCGATGATCGCCGGGGCGATCTACGCGGGCACCGGACAGCTGAACGTCGTCGCGGTCGGCGTCACCTCGGTGATCGCCAGCTTCGCCGGCGCCATGATCGGGTACGGCATCGGCCGGCTCGGCGGCCGGACCCTGGTGCTCCGCTACGGCAAGTACGTGCTGATCAAGGAGCACCACCTTGACAAGGCCGAGCACGCGGTAGACCGCTTCGGCGGCGTGATCGTCGTCGTGGCCCGGTTCATCGTCGGGCTCCGCGAGCTGGTCGGCATCATCTCCGGCGTCACCGGCATGCGCCAGGCCACGTTCGCCACGTTCAACGCCATCGGCGCGGTCGCCTGGGTCGCGACGTGGGTCAGCCTCGGGTACCTGGCCGGCGACCACATCGGCGCGATCTACAGCAGCGTGAGCCGCTACGCGCTGTACGTGATCATCGCGGCGGTGCTGGTGCTCGCCGCCTGGATCGTGCTGCGGTTGCTACGCCGCGGACGCCGGGGACCCGGCGCGCACTCCGCCGCGCACGCGCGCAGGCAGTAAGGTCTCCGGCAAGTCGTAACGGTCGGCGGCGGCGAGCCCGCCCATGGCCCCGCCCTCGCCCGCGGCCCCGTACTCGCCCGCCAGCGCGTGCACCGCGCAGAACCCCGCGGTCGGCAGCGGATCGGCGCAGCGGGACGGCGGCACCTCGGTGCCCCCGGATTGCATCCGGGGGCGCCGCGCAGTGCTTCCCGGGGGATACCCCCGGACCCCCAGCTCCACTACCGCCCCGGCGATGAGGCCGGGCAGGTTCTCCCGGTGCGCGCAGAGGATCGTCGGCCTTCCCGAGGCGAGGACAGACGCCAGGAGGGCCCGGCAGTCGCGACTACCCGTTCGGGAAATACTGAGGGCGGAAGCGAGCCGCACCTCAGCCCCGGTCGCCTCCGCGTACGGGCGGACCGTCTGCTCGCAGCGGACCGCGGGCGAGGTGAGGACCTCCGCCCGGGGCGCGAAGCACGCCAGCAGGCTCGCCAGCGCCGCCGCGTCGTGGCGGCCCTTGCCGGACAGCGGGCGGGCCGCGTCGTCGTCGGGCCAGTCCCGCTTCGGCTCGGCCTTCGCGTGACGGAGCAGGATCAGCGGAAGCGTATCGGCGGGAGCGGCGGCGAAGTCGTCGAGCACCTCGCGGTCGCGGGAGTAGGAGACGCGCGCGGCGGCGGCCTCCGCCGGAAGCCAGGCGATCGCGTCGACCTCGTCGTTGGGGACCGCGCCGTCGGCGATCCCGGTGACCCGCGCCGCCCAGTAACTGACCCGCTTCGGGTGGCCGTTGACCTTGTACCGTACCCCGGACAAGCGGCGGCCGAGGGTGATCCGGGCGCCGCTTTCCTCGAAGACCTCGCGGACCGCGGTGACCGGCAGCGGCTCGCCGGGCGCGGACTTGCCCTTCGGCAGCGACCAGTCGTCGTACCTGGCCCGGTGCACCAGGAGGATCTCGACGGCCCCGCCGGAGCCCGGGCGCCACGCGACCGCCCCGGCCGCCCTGATCACCTTGCCCTCGCCCGGCTCGCCGGCCGGGTCGCGCGGCATCAGCGGCCCGTCCCCGGTCCAGCCGGGTCGCTCCCGGGTCCAGCCGGGTCGCTTCCCGGTCCAGCCGGGTCGCTTCCCGGTTCAGCCGGGTTTCGCGGCATCAGCGGTCCGTCCATGATTCGTCTCCCCGATGAGGCTTTCCTGCACGTCCAGCAACCGGCGACCGCCGGGTTCCCTCGCGCGCCGGGTCCAGGTACCGTCCCCGTCCAGGTGCCACGACGATGTGGCGTCGTCCATGCCGCGGGCCAGCAGCGCGCGCAGCCTCGCGCACTGGTCCTGGTCGGCGACCCGGACCAGGGTCTCCACCCGGCGGTACAGGTTGCGGTGCATCATATCGGGGCTGCCCAGCCAGACCTCGTCGTCCCCGCCGTCATCCTCGCCGGTGCCGAACGCGTAGATCCTGGAGTGCTCGAGGAAGCGGCCGAGGACGCTGCGGACGCGGACGGTCTCCGACAATCCTTCGACGCCGGGCCGGAGCGCGCACATGCCGCGGACCCAGAGGTCGATCGGGACGCCCGCCTGCGACGCGCGGTACAGCGCGTCAGTCACCACCTCGTCGGTGAGCGCGTTGCACTTGAAGGCGATCCTCGCCGGCTTCCCGGCCCGGGCGCGGTCGGCCTGGCGGCCGATGCGGCTCACGATCCCCGCGCGCAGCGTCTCGGGGGCGACCAGCAGCCTCCGGTACTCGCTCTTCCTGGCATACCCGGTGAGGTGGTTGAACAGGTCCGTGACGTCCTCGCCGACCTGCCGGTCGGCGGTGAGCAGGCCGAAGTCCTCATACGTCCGCGCCGTGGTCGGATGGTAGTTGCCGGTGCCGATGTGGCAGTAGCGCCGCAGGCTGCCGTCGGCCTCCTCGCGAACGATGAGCATGAGCTTGGCGTGCGTCTTCATGCCGACGAACCCGTACACGACGTGGCAGCCGGCCTCCTCCAGCTTGCGCGCCCAGGCGATGTTGGCCCGCTCGTCGAACCGCGCCTTGATCTCCACCACCACGACGACCTGCTTGCCCGCCTCGGCCGCGTCCACCAGGGCGTCCACGATCGGCGACTCGCCGCTGGTCCGGTACAGCGTCTGCTTGATCGCCAGCACCCGGGGATCGGCGGCGGCCTCCTCGAGCAGCCGCTCCACGGTGGTCGTGAACGACTCGTACGGGTGGTGGACGAGGACGTCGCGTTCCTTCAGGGTGGCGAAGACGTCGCTGTCGGCGGGCAGCGCCCCGGCGGCGGGGACGAACGGCGGATAGCGCAGCTCGCCGACCGACAGGTCGGCGAGCGCGTCGAGGCCGGTGAGGTCCAGCGGGCCGGGCACCTTGATCACCGCCTGCTCGTCCACGCCAAGCTCCTTGACCAGGCGGCACAGCACGTCCTCGTCCATGCTGTCGGTAACCTCGAGCCGCACCGCGGGGTCGAACCTGCGCTTAGCGAGCTCCCGTTCCATCGCCTGCAGCAGGCTCTCCGTGATGTCCTCGTCAACCTCCAGGTCACGGACCCGGGTAACCCGGAACACATGGGTGCCCAGGATGTCCAGGCCCCCGAACAGCCTGCTCATGTGCGCCGCGATCACGTCCTCGATCGGGACGTACCGGTGGTCGGCGACGTTGACGAAGCGCGGGAGGTTCGGCGGGACCTTGACGCGGGCGAACAGCTCGGCGCCGGTGCGGGGCTCGGCGAGGGTAACGGCCAGGTTGAGCGACAGCCCGGAGATGAACGGGAACGGGTGGGCGGGATCGACCACGAGCGGGGTGAGCACCGGGTAGATGCGCCGGGAGAACAGCGTGGTCAGCGACTCCTGCTCGGAGGCCGACAGTTCCTTCCAGCGGAGGATCTCGATGCCGTGGGCGGCGAGGGCGGGGCGGAGCACGTCATGGAACGCCCTCGCGTGGCGCTGCATCGTCTCCTGGGCGCCTCGCAGGATGCCGGACAGGATCTGGCCGGGCAGCAAGGCGCCCTCGCCCTCGACCGGGAGGCCCGCGGCGTGACGGCGCATCAGGCCGGCGACGCGGACCATGAAGTACTCATCCAGGTTGGACGCGACGATGGCGAGGAACCGCACGCGCTCCAGGAGGGGCACTCCGTCGTCCTCCGCGAGTTCGAGGACCCGGCTGTTGAACCGGATCCAGCTGTCCTCCCGGTCCAGGTACCGGTCTTCGGGGAGGCCGGGGAGGGACGGTGACTGCCGGTCCCGCTGGCCCTTCTGGTTCGGGGACGGGGGACCTGGTGGTACGGGGACGATCGGTGTCGCGCTCACGACCCTCATTCTCCCCGACAGTCCCCGGCATCAAAACGGGCACCACGCCGGACCGCAGTGTTTCCCGGGGGCACCCCCGGACCCGGATTACATCCGGGTCGGACCGCAGTGTTTCCCGGGGGACACCCCCGGACCCCCGGGTCCCCGTAGGATCAGTGGTGTTCCCGTAAACCCGCGGTGGCCCGGCGTGTCTGCGCACGCGAGGCGACCGCATTATCTAGAATCCCTATATGATAAGTAGCGATATCGAGAAGTTCCTGCCCCGGCCTCGCGAGGCCGTCACCGCGATCCCGGCTCCGGGATCGGGTCCCGGCTTCTGGGCCGGGGGCCCGTCCGCCGTCGCGGCCGACGGCGGCGTCTACCTCGCCTACCGCCTGCGCCGGCCGATCGGCCGCGGTCGCGGGTACGCGAACGCCATCGCGTTCTCATCCGACGGGGTCCGGTTCGAGCCGGTCACCCAGATCGGCAAGGACGAGATGGATACCGACTCCCTTGAGCGTCCCGCCCTCGTCCGGCTTCCGGACGGCCGGTGGCGGATCTACATCAGCTGCGCCACCGTTGGCACCAAGCACTGGCGGGTGGAAGCGATCGACGCGGCGCACCCCTCCGAATTCGACGCCCGGAACCGCGAGGTGGTGCTCCCCGGCGACGTGTCGAAGCGCGCGGTGAAGGATCCGGTGATCACCTGCCGCGACGGCCAGTGGTCCATGCTGGCGACGATCCACCCCCTCGCCGACCCGGACGAGACCGACCAGATGACCACCGAGCACGCTACCTCCACCGACGGGCTCGACTGGACCTGGCATGGCACCGCGCTGTGCGGACGTCCCGGCGAATGGGACGCCAGGGGGGTACGGGCCGCCGCCGTTCGATCGGGGGAAGACGGGGTCGCGGTCTTCTATGACGGGCGCGCCAGCGCCGCGGAGAACTACGAGGAGCGGACCGGGATAGCGATCGGCACCACGTTCTCGGACCTGGTCGCCACGTCGGCGCCCAGCGCGGGGCCGGCCGCGTCCTCACCGCACGGGGCCGGCGGGCTGCGGTACACCGACATCGTCGGCCTCCCGGACGGTCGGTACCGGATCTACTACGAGCTCACCGGGGCCGACGGCTCGCACGCCCTGATGACCGAGGAGCGCTAACCCGCGTCGGCCGCCGGCTGCTGGCGGGCGAGGCGTCCGTTCTTGGCCTGGCCCTGCCCGGCCGGACGGGCGCCGACCATGCCTCCGGACCGCTCGCGCGGCGCCGTCCAGTCGCCGAAGTCCTCGCCGAGCAGCTTCTCCAGCAGGCGGATGTCGTCGGTGAACGTCGGCAGCAGCGCCTGGCGCTGCTGCCAGCTGAGCGGCTGCCGCTCCCGGCTGTCGCGCTGCAGGAACCGCTCCAGGCGGTAGGTCGCGGCCGTGGTGACCGCGGCCGGACGACCCGGCAACCGCTGGCCCAGCGAGTCGCTCGCGCGCATCACCAGCGACGCGGCTCGGTGGGCCAGCGTGCGCTCCGGGTGCGCGGTCACGTTCTGCCGCGGGATCCCGTCCAGGAGGCCCTCGGCTACGCCGAGGAAGCGGCAGATCCGGTCCAGGGCGGCCCTCGGCTCGTCCACCAGGGCCCGGTAGCGCAGCACCAGTACCTGGTCGCGGCCGAATAGGCCGAACGCGTGCTCCAGCTGGCGGCCGTACATGCCCAGGCCCGTATAGCGCCAGAACGATGCCCAGCCCTGGGCGGCGCGGCGTTCCTCGGCCGCGCAGGCGCGCAGGAAGTCACCTTCCGGCTCCAGGCCCGCCGACCACAGGTGGGTCCAGTTGGAGTGCGCCCGCTCCACCGGATCCCGGACGACGACGATGATCTTCACGTCCGGGATGAGGTCCCGGATCCGGCGCATCGCGTCGGGATCATGCAGGTAGAGGGGCGTGGACTCGCCCTTCTTCGCGTGCGGCGGCGCCTGCGAGAAGAGCCGTTCGTAGGCCGCGCGCTGCCAGACGTGCTCACGGTAGGTGAGCGCGTCACCGGGGCCGCCCCTGGTTGGTGGCGGTCCGTCGGTCAGGAAGAACTTCGGCTCCTTGATGGGGGACATGTACAGGTCCGGGTGCCGGCTCAGCACCGAGTGCAGGGCGGTCGTCCCGGCCTTCGGTACGCCCGCCACCAGGAAGTCGGGGAGTGCCATCGCCATCCCTTTCGATCCGGGCGTTCGCGCCGTGCCATCGCCACGTCCCTGGGGCAAATGACAATTAACTACGTATATATAGTATGTTAGTCGGAATTACCGCATACCGTCAACGTCGCCGGCGTCCGCTCAGCCGGGGCAGTAGGCCGGCAGCGCGCCAGGCCCGGTGGAGGCCCACGCGCGGTTCGGCTCCGGCCCGGTGCGGTAGGCCAGGGTCGCGCCGGGGACCAGCCGCGCGTGGGCGACCGAGGCGGCGTCATAGGGCCGACCGTCCACGGTCAGCGCCTCGACGTACTTCCCCGCGCCAGGGGACGTGATGACGAGCGGGCGGCCGTCGTAGAACGGGCGCGGCAGCGTGACGACCGCGCGGTCGAACAGCGGGCTGACCAGGGCGTACCTTCCCTGGCCGGGAGCGTACGGGTACATCCCCAGCGCCGAGGCGACATACCAGGCGCTCATCTCGCCGAGGTCGTCGTTGCCGGGCAGCCCGCCGGGCGCGGGCCGGTAGACGGTGCGAGCGGCCCGGACGACCGCTTGCGCCCGCCACGCCGCGCCCAGGGCGTCGTAGGTGTACGGCGACTGAAGGTCCATCTCGTTGCCCGGGTCGTAGCGCGCGCCGCCGGTCCACGCCGCGGCGGCGGCCGACGGGCGGCCCGCGACCCGGCCGAAGTCGAAGAAGCTGTCGAGCTTGCCGATCGTGGCCCGGGTACCGCCGAGGAGGCGGGCCAGGCCGGCGGGATCCTGCGGCACCAGCCACCGGTACTGCCAGGCGCTTCCCTCGTCATAGCCTCTCGCGTCCGCGGTGATGTACGGCAGGCTGACGAACGCCGGGTTGAACGGGCGCAGGAACGACCCGTCGGGAAGCCGGGGCCGGAAGGACTCCGACGACGGGTCGAACTCGCTGCGGTAGTCGTGCGCCGTGGCCGCGAAGCCGGCGGCGTCGGAGCCGTGCCCGAGCGCCTTCGCGATGTGCGACAGGCCGCAGTCGGCGAGCGCGTACTCGAGCGTGGCCGAGGCGCCCGAGCGGAGGAAGTACCGGGTGGCGGAAACCTTGAACGGAACGTACCCGCGGGCCCGGTACGACGCGATTCCCTGCCGCCCGTCGGCAACCGAGCCCGGCGGCGGCGCCTGCGTGGCGTTCTTCCGCAGGTACGGGTACTCCGGTCGCAGTTCCGACGGGGTTACCAGGCCGGTGGCCAGCGCATCGGCGAACATCTCGGTGACCGAGTCGCCGCTCATGGTGTTCGTCTCGGTGTTGGCCAGCACCCAGCGCGGCACCCAGCCGAGCTCACGCGTGTCGGAGACGAGGGACAACACGATGTCCCGCGCGACCCGCGGCGCGATAAGGCCGAGCAGTTCCTGCTGGGTACGGTAGGTATCCCACAGCGACAGGTTCGTGTACTCGGTCCGGCCGGCCGCCGTGTGGATCTTCCCGTCCATGCCGAGGTACTGGCCGTCATCGTCGGAGAAGACGTTCGGCTCGATGAGGGAGTGGTAGAGGGCCGTGTAGAACGTGATCCGCTGCTGTCGCGTCCCGCCCGTGATGGCGACGCGGTCCAGCCATCGCCGCCAGGTGGCGTGCGCCGCCCGCGCGACGGCGGTGAAGCCGCCCGACGCGGGCGTCTCGGCGGCGAGGTTGGCCGCCGCGTTCGCGACCGAGGTGTAGGAGACGCCTATCCTCGCGGTTACCTGGCGGGTGCCGTGGGCGAAGCGGAGCGCGGCGCCGATCGCCGTGCCGCGCTCGGAGGTGCTTCCCCAGGTAACCGGCCCGTGACTCCACGTCCCCATGGCCGCGAACGGACGGCTGAATCGCGCGGTGAAGTAGACGGTGACGGGCCGGTACCCGCCGCCGCAGAAGGCCTGGGCGGACTGGTAACCCGTCACGGTGTCCGGGCCGGTGACGGTCAGCCGGGCGGCGGTCGTCTTGTTCTGCGCGGCGCCCAGGTTCAGCAGCACCTCGCGGGCGGGCGCGCCGCCGCGCGGGTAGGTGAACCGCTCCCACGCGGTGCGCGTGGTGGCGGTCAGCTCGGCCCGGACGCCGTAACGGGCGAGCGTGACTCCGTAGGAGCCGGGGCGGGCCGTCTCGGACGCGTGGGAGAACGCCGACGCGTACCTGGCGTCATCGGTGGACGTCACCGGGCCGGTCACCGGCATCACCGACACGTGGCCCAGCGACGGGCACCCGGGTCCCGAGAGGTGGGCGGCGGAAAAGCCCAGGATCTTCCCGTCGCCGTAGGCGTAGCCGCCGCCCGCGGGCCGCGAGGGCGTGTCCGGGCTGGGCTGGACCATTCCGAACGGCAGTGTCGCCCCGGGGAACGTGTTGCCGCCGGCCGCCGTCCCGACGAACGGGTCCACCAGCCCGGTGGGGTCCTTGGCGGACGTGGCGGACGCTACGCTGGCGGGCGCCGGCCCCGGCGGCGCGGCGGCAGGC
>JAFMRC010000217.1 GCA_017354375.1 Nocardiopsaceae bacterium
CACCGGCTCCGGCGCCGCCGCGGCGCGCTTAGCGCGGAGGAACCCGTAGGCCAGCGCGAGCGCCAGGAAGATCGCGAGGACGATAACGGACTGGTGCAGCAACGCGGACCGGAAGGCAGCCTCCAGCGTCGTGTCGCTCGCGTTCAGTCCCGAGTTCATGCCACCCACGGATCCGCTCCTCAGCTGACCGGGATGTAGGGACGCATCATCTCGTTGTCCTCGTGGTCGTGGATGTGGCAGTGCACCAGGTACCCGGGGCCCTTGGTGGGGTCGAACGAGTACTGGTTCTGCCCGGCCTTGACCCCGCCGACCGCGGTCGCCTGCGGCGCCCAGCGGATGATGTACCGGTTGACGTACTTAGGGAACACCTTGACGGTGTCCTTCCAGCCCGCCTCCTCGGGGCTGGGCGGGATGACGGGCCCGGTGAGGTACGGCGAGAACGCCGGGTTGCCGCCGAGCGCGCCGTCGGCGTTCGGCGTGCTGTAGGGCAGTGGCGGGCCGTAGCCGGGGATGGGCGTGCCCTTCGGGTAGGTGACCGCGCTCCAGGATCCGTCGGCGGCCTCGCCGTTGTAGGTGCCGCCGGGGAACGCCGCGCCCCAGGCGGCGATGTAGGTGGGATCGCCGTTCGAGTCGAGCTGCACTGCCTGCCGGTTCAGCAGCTGGAATTCGATCAGGTGGATGTGGATCGGGTGCGCGTCCTCCGTGATGTTGAGGAACTCCCAGATCTCGGTCGAGCCGACGCGTGGCGTTTCGGTGATGATCAGGCCCTGTCCCTGCGGATCTGGGATGCCGCCGGGGACGGGCGTGTAGCCGCCGCCGTCGGTGTGCCCGTTCCACTTGGTGTTGTTGACCAGGTCGATGATCGGCGTGTCCGCCATGTTCCCGCCGTTGCTGTTCGGGCTCTCGTACTCGAACAGCACGAGCTGGCGCTTGGTGTTCACCGTCACGCCCGGCGCCACGGCGCCGGTGGACGGGTTGGCGAGCCGGACGATCGCCGGCTCCTGGCCGCTGCCGCCGCGCAGCGCGGCGCCGGTCGACGGGTCATAGCTGGCGTCCGTGCCCTGCAGCGGGAGCGTGACCTTGAACTGCATCACGTTGCGGGTCGGGTCGTCGGACGCCAGCGGGCTGCCGCTGGGGAACGGCACCTGCGCGTCGTTCGTGAGGGTGAACGTCTTCCCGGCCTGCCCGGAGAAGTCGATGATCACGTCGGCGCGCTCGGACGGCGAGAGGAACAGCCGGGACGTGGGCGTCGGAGTGCCGTCGCTGACCGGCTCGGCGTTCCCGGCCAGCTTCACGGGGGTGTCCAGGAGCCCGCCGTCGGTGCCGATCACGTACATCGCGGGGCCGGTCGCCCCGCTCGACGCGTCCACCAGGCCCATGCGCAGGAAGCGCGCGTTGGACGCGTCGAGGAACCGGAAGCGGTAGCGGCGCGGCTCTACCGCAAGGTAGGGCCATGCCTTGCCGTTGACGCACATCACGTCGCCGAAGAACTCCGGGATCCAGTACGGGTGGATCTTGGGGTTGCTCGGCGGCCCGTCCACCAGCGACGGGTTGGCGGTGCTGTCCGGCCACAGCAGCTGGCCATTGGTGTCGAACTGCCGGTCCTGGAGGATCATCTCGACCTCGTAGCCGCCCGCGGGCAGCTTGAGCGGGTTGTTCGCGAGGCCAGTGTCGTAGGAGTCGCGGATGAGGTAGAACGCGGCGAGCCCGGCCAGCACGTTGGTCCGGGTGATGCCCAGCGCGTGGTCGTGGAACCACAGGGTCGTCGCCTGCTGGCCGTTGGGGTAGTGGTAGACCGTCGAGTTGGCGGCGGTGGACTGGGTGGTCGTGTACCCCTTGCCGTGCACGCCGGTGTTCGTGAACCACCCCTCCGGCGCGCCGTCCGAGGTCGACATGTTCTCGCCGCCGTGCAGGTGGACGACGGTGGGGATCGGCCCGTAGTAGGGGTCGAACGACATCGCCGAGCCGGCCGGGTTCGCCCAGTGGATGGTCTGGTCGATGGTCAGGTAGTTGCCGAGCACGGGGCTGGAGGGCAGGCTGTTGACGTACTTGACCGTGGCCGCCGTGCCGTGCTTCACCTCGACCGTGGTGCCCGGCCACTGCGGCGCGGTCGAGCCGGTCGCGTAGCCCCACAGGTAGGTGCCGTTCTTGAAGGCGCCGCTGAGCGAGGTGTAGAAGGAGTCCGGCAGCACGTTCTGCTGGAACTCCTTCATGGTGACCGTGATCGATCCGGCCGGGACCCGCTTGCCCGCGAAGGTCGGCAGCGGCGTGACGAACTGCGAGACGCTGGAGCCGGGCAGCGCCGTCTGGGCGACCCGCACCGAGGCTCTCGCGTCCTGGAACAGGGTCGGTGCCTCGAAGCGGACGGCGGCGCCCGCCCCCGCTATCGCTCCTATCTTGATCAGGCTTCGCCTGGTAATCCGATGTCGGTTGGTCATTCCGGTGCCTCCTGTGTGGTCATGCGGGATGGCATGCCAGCGGCGCGCGCGGGCATGGCCTGGTGATTACTGTGGTAATGATTAGCGCCGCGAACGGAATGTGATTAACTCCGGGAAGGGCCGGGCGCTCCGATTTCCCGCATGCTGAGGACAGCAATTAACCGTCTCCCTCCCAGGCCGAAAGAGATCAGCCGTCACCAGTGGACGAGTTTGCGCGGGAGATAACGGAAATTACCGCTTCGTGACGATGGAATCGTGTCGCGAAGTTTGAGTCAAGCTCATCTGTATAGGTTCTGAACTTCATTATTTGATCCTCTGACACATTGACGTCGGCGCCGGGAAGTGCTATGCACTCGTTGCCTTTGCTAACGATTGCACGCGGTACGAGGGTGGCTGTCCTTGATGAAGTGGCGCACGTGTCGCATGTGATCATAAATCCCGGCAAGCGGGGGCGCGCGGTGCGCGAGTGGCGGGTGTTCGGCGCGCGATCCAATTCGGCGGCCTGTTGCGCTGGGCCGTTCGCTGGCATAACCTCGAAAAACATTATGCGTCAGCATGTCGATATTCGGTATGCGTCATCTATCGATGTTCGATATGGAGGTTGCAATGTGAGGTTGCAATGTGATCGAAGTCAGGCTGAATGAGCTAATTGCGGCACGGGGCATGACGCTTACCGAGCTGTCGCACCGCGCCGGCGTCACCACCGTCAACCTGTCGATCCTGAAGAACGGCCATGCGCGGGCGATCCGTTTCAGCACGCTTGCCAGGCTGTGCGAAGTGCTGCGCTGCCAGCCTGGTGACCTGCTGGCGTGGCGCGCGGACGGGAACGAGCCCGCGCCGGAATCAGCCGCGGATACTCAGGCCGCGGGGGGTGGGGCGAGCTACTCGTAACCCGCGATCACCCTGCGGCAGGCGGGTTATACCGCGGAAGCTTTCGAGGTGTTCGAGCAACTGCCGTATGGCGTCTCGGTCGGCGGGCGGCAAGCCGTTCCGGCCTGCCGGAACGGCTTGCCCCCGGTTCAGCAGGTCGCCCGCCATGATGGGCTCGCCGGACCGCAGGGGCGACAGGACGGCTTGCAGGCTGCGCGGGGGCAGTGCCGTGGGCACGGAGTGCCCGTTCACCGCGCAGAGGCTGCTGCTACTGCCGCCGCCGTGGGCGGCCCAGAGCACGGCGAACCTGGCATCGCCCCGCACGATGGTGTCGTCCTGGATCCGGCGGCGCGGGGCCGCGGGAGGTACCGGTTCGAACCCGCCGGCACTCCATCGCCGCAGCGACACCTCCGTGATCCGGTCATGAAGCCGCTGCCGCGGGCTGAAGGCCTGCAACGCCTGCCGCAGCGCGGGCGGAAGCGCGGCCGGGAGCTGGCCGTCCGCGTCCGGTCCGGGAGCGGTCAGCGGTGCGTCCACCGCGGGCAGCCGCGCGGCGATCCCCGATCCGTCCCGGTCGACGAGCAGCGCGGGATCGATGTCGACGAGAACACTATCCAGGTCATAGGCTGCTCGATGCTCTTCGCGGGGGATGCCGACGTTCACGCTCGTGGCGGGGTTGGCCCCGGAACTTTCGCCAACGTGGTAGTAGTCCGACGGCCAGTACAGCAGGTCTCCGGGTTCGACCTCCGCGGCGAAGGATTCCCGGATGTACGGTTCGTAGTCCAGGACCGTGGATACCGGTTCCGTCCATGGCCTGCGCGGCCAGAACCGCATCCGCTTGCGGCCCCTCAGCCCGAACATGAACGTGGCGAAGCGGTCCTTGTGCACGCCCACGGGGCTGTGCTCGTAGGTGCCGTGAAACATCGTCGTGATCGCGCCGGTCAGGGGCAACCCGACCTGTTCCCACAGCCCGGCGTAGAAGGCCCGCTCGCGTGACCACAACGCGTAGTCGAAGGCGTGGAAGCCGTTGATGATCAGTGCGTACCGGCGTCCCTTCAACAGGCCGTCGACGCGCGCCTGGTAATCGGCGAAGGACCGGTCCTCCGTGCGCGGCAGGTGACCGACCGGTGCCAGTTGCTGCAATCGCTCGATGGTGAACTGGGTGTTGGGCGACGGGACAGTGCCCTCATCCGCCCAGGACGCCCGCACGGCGGCGCCGAACACCTCGGCCTCGTCGAACGGTGGTGTCGTGACCGCCTTGAACAGCACGGGACGCCGGTCCCAGTACTCGGCGGCGAACGCCGGCCAGTCGAGGCTCTTCTCAATCGACAGCAGCACTCAGTCCTCCACCACCTCGATGCCGCGCAGCTCATGCAGCTTCCGGAGCAACGCGAGGACGCCGCTGCCCTCGCCGGCCAGCTCGCCAACGGGGACAGGGCTCGCCAGCCGCCCGGGAAGCGTGTCGGCGAGTGGACCGCGCACCGTGAAGGCATGGCCGTTGACCGCCCAGATCGAGGAGCCGGGCTCGTCCGTCATGCGAATGATGCGGGCTGTGCTCCTGACGCGCTGATCGTGGCGGAAAGTACCAGGCTCGCGAGGACCGGGTACCGGCTCGAGCCCGGCGGCGCTGACCCTCCGCGCCCACCCGATGCGCAGCAGGCGATCCAGCTCCGGGCCCTCGCCCGTCAAGGCGTCACCGATGGCCGCCAGCGGCTCCATCTGAGGGCTGGCGCCGTCCGGGCCGGGCTCCGGCGGGAACGCGAGGTAGGGAACGTCATCGTTCCCGTCCCTTCCGGCCTGGAGCCGATCGGAGAGCAGGTCCTTTACCGCCGCGGCTGGCAGCCGCCGGTCCGCCGGAATCCGCAGCCGGAGCGCGAGACAGCCCTCGCCATAGTCGATGGCGTGCCGATAGTGCGCCGGCCAGTACAGGAGGTCTCCGGTCCGGCCTCGCAGCGTGTCCCCGGGCGGGTTCGCATCGGCCGCCCTCATGGGGTCGCTGCTCCGGGACCGGATCTCCATCCCGCCCCACAGCACCCAGGTCAGGGAGGCGTGCGTGGCCTCGCGGGACATGCCGCCAGCGTCAACGGAGCCCTTGCCGATCGCCAGCTCCGCGATGACCGGGAGCACGGGGTACCCGACCTGGTCCCACAGCGGGCTGATCAGATCGCGTACCTGGGACCACAGCGTGAAGTCCAGCAGCAGCGGTTGCTCCGCGCTGAGCAGGATCCCGCCTGCGCCCAGCCGTTTCACGTACTGATCCACGCCCCGGTCGCCGGGGCCGGGCAGCAGGTCACCGGGAGCCCGGATCTGGCCCTCGTCGGTAAGGAACCGCACATCCGGCAGCGCCCGGAAACGAGTGCCGGCGCGGAAGGGCTCGCTGGCGGTGACGACGACGTCGTAGGCGCGGCGGGCATCGACCGGAGGGGGACCGGCTGGCCGGCCGGGATCGGCCGGCCAGCCAGGCATGACCACCGGAGCCTTGTTCCAGAACTGCCGTGCGAAGAGTTCCCAGTCGGCAGTGTCCAGGGCGGCGGTCATGACGCTCCGGCCCCAGAGGGCGCGCAGCCGAGCGGGAACCGGCGTCGCAGCCTGGCCGCGTAACGGTTCAACGGCTCCATGCCCATGGCCTTCCTCCGCTCGTCGACCCGCTCGGCCCGCTCGATCGGGCACGGCATCAATGTCCCATTCTCGTTCCTGAACTTGGTGCCGAATAGCTGCGGCCTGCCTTCCTGCACCCGCAACGCGTCCGTCACGTACGCGACCTGCCGCCAGGGCACGTCGCCCGCGGCCGCGGCCTGGCGGATCAGCCGAAGACAGCGTTCCTGGAACTCGCGTGGCCCCTCGGCATGCTGCACCAGCCGGGACGCCGCCGCCGCGGCCGATTTCCCCACCAGCGCATGGCCCGGCCAGCCATGGTCGGCGACGACGTCGCGAAGCCAGGCCATCGCGGCGTCGGTGAGCGCGGACAGTTGCTGTTGCGCTGCGTCGTCGGCGAAGCCGCCCTCGGCCCAGCGGATTCGCAACGCGGCATCGACGCGATCCATCCGCAGCAGCCTGCGGCGGATGTCCGCCGCGGGCCGCGGGGGCTGCCCGGCCGGCGCGGTTCCCGCCGCGATGTCCAGCGGATCAAGTCGCAGGCGGACCTTCTCGTGATCCCAGCTGTAGGCGACCCGCCGCCCCGCCTGCCGCCAGTCGAATTCCACTTCACCGGCCTCAGGCCCGGAAAGCCGCATGCGCACGCCGCGGGTGGCGTCACGGAAGGCATGGCACGTAAGATCGTCGTATACGTATTCGATGGCATCTCGTAGCGCTATGCCGAGGCTGATCAGGTCGAGGTTGCCACCCTGCCGGACCCCGGCGTCCGGCGGCCACTTATCGCCGGCCGCGAATCCGGCGGCCAGGGGCTGAAACGGGTGGGGTGGCGGTTCCAGGGCCAGCACGGGCCCGCCGTCCGCCGCCCGGAAGAAATAGGGGACGTCCCCGCGGCGCAATTGCTCGCGCTCGCTCGGGTGCCAGCCGTCGGCGCGGTCGTCCTCCGGCGGCCCAGCGTCCTCCGGCGGCCCAGCGTCGGCGAGGGAGCGCAATCGACGGGTGAGCGCCTCGGTGTACGCCGCTGTAGGCGCGCGGAGCACCCGGACGAATCGCCCGGCGCACGCGCGGTCGAGGAAGTTCCCGAGAAGCGCGCGATGGCGGCACATCAGGGTCCACGCGTCGAACATGCCGCGCAGGAACGCGGGCAAGTAGTGTCCGTACCCGGTGCGGCCCCCGGTGTCGGCGACGACCGTGCGGGTCTGTCCGCGCGCGCATGGCTCACGGCGGGGAAGCAGTCGCAGCGAGCCATCCGGGCCTGGGAAGAAGCAGGCCGCCGGGCCATCGGTCGTGCACCAGCGGGCGACGTTCTCCAGGCCCGCGTGATGAGGATCGCCGCTCGCGGCGTCAGCTACCAGATGCGTCTCGCGCAGGCGCGCGACCGGCGCGAAGAAGATCTCGAGATCGACCGGGTAGAGAAGCGGGTCGGGATCGCCGGGGCGAACGCCGGCCAGCAGGTTGCCCTCGCCCAGGTCGATGATGCCGAAACCGAAGCAGGCCGCGGTCAGCGATCCGGCCCGGTGCCAGAAGCGTCCCGCCTCCCGGGGGCCGAGGCGCGTGCCCTCCAGGCGCAGGTCGGCGGACCGGCGGATCGTGCCCCACCGCGCGGGCCGTTCGATCCACTCCTGCCATGAGTAGGCCTGCCGGCCGGGTCCGCTGCCGTCCCGGCACCGCAAGACCGGCAGGCGAATCTCGCCCGAAGCCGGGGGCAGCTCATTGAGCAGTTCGAACAACGATCCAGGCGGGCCCTCGAGATCGCCGTGGGCGCCGGCCCGGCCGTCGGCCAGGAAGATGGCCTCGCCGCTGGTCGGCCTTGGCTTGTACGCCACGCGGCCGCCGCCGCTCATTCGCAGCCTCAGCACCCGCTGGCGCCCGTTATGAGTCTCGGCGTCGTGCGACCGCACCTCCGTGACGGGCGGTTCCAGCGCCGGGTCATCGAACCACGATGAGCGCAGGTCCCGGTCCAGGCGGCTGAGGAAGAGGGAGAGGAACGCTTCGGCCCGCACCCACTGCTCGTGCAGGAGGCCATCGGCCCGCCCCGAGGCACATGCCACGAAGGTCTCCGTGACCAGGGGGCCGAACAGCCCGGCGTTGGTCACGCTGAGTACGTTCGGGGCGATGATCAGCCCATGGCGCCGTATCGCCGACCGGCACCAGTCGTCGATCCGGTCCAGGAGGTCGATGAGCGGCGCGAATCGCGGCTCGCCAAGGACCCGGGCGAGGAATTCCGCATCCGCGTCACCATGAAGATGCCGGTCGATCGTGAGCACGCCCGAGCATGCCCGCACTACCGGAGGAAACAGGCCGCCCGCCTTGCCTGCCCGCACTGCTTCGAGTGCTTGTCGCGTCGCATCGGAGGACCAGGCCTCCGTTTCCGTTGCTCCTGCAGGCAAGACGCGGGCTGCCGCTAGTGTGAGGTCGGTTACCAGCAGTAAATCTGCGCGCAGGTGACGGACTGCGGCTCTTCGGAGACCGGAATGTCCTTCTCCAGGTCGCCGATGACTACGTCGAGCGCTTCGTCGGTCGCGACGGGGGCGGGGGTGCTTGGCATGACGAACCTCCTGCGATTGATCCGCGGGGCCGCCTCCGCGGACCTGCGGGGCGACGTGCCTTCGGCGAACGCCAAAGGCAACTGCTTCTGACTTTACGATGAGCATCCCATCAAGTAAATAGCTAAAAAATGGACATAACTCACCACTGTCATGGCATGACCACGGGTGAAGTCCAGCTATCTCGCCGTCAGGCGCGGAAGGCCGACTACACGCAGTAAACCTTTTCACAGGTGACGTACATCGGGTCTTCGCTGGCCGGGATGTCCTTCTCCAGGTCGCCGATGACTACGTCGAGCGCTTCGTCGGTCGCGACGGGGGCGGGGGTGCTTGGCATGACGAACCTCCTACGATGGCAACTACTTCCAAACTCTACGATGGACATTTCACCAAGTAAATAGCTAAAAATGGGCATAACTCACCACTGTCATGGCGTGAGCACGGGTGAAGTCATGACTCCACGGCTATCTCACCGTCAGCCGCGGAGGCGGAGGCCGCGGGGGGTCGGACGGAAGCCCGCCGCCTGGAGGGCACGGGCGAGCGGCGAGTCGTGCACCGCGCCGCCGTCGGCGCGCTCCACGGT
>JAFMRC010000218.1 GCA_017354375.1 Nocardiopsaceae bacterium
GCGGCGGCGGCCTCCCCGCTGGTCCCGTCGGCGGTCGAGCTGCGCCGGGCCTCGCCCGGGGGTCCCATCCAGGTCGGCGTGCTGCTGGAAGGCTCCGCCGACGGCGTCCCCGCCCGGGCGGAACGAATGGCGGAACTGCTCGGATCCGTTTCCGAAGAAACGCCGGAGTGGTGGCGGGGCACCAGGCTGGCGCCGGAGGGCGCGACGCTGATCCAGCTGTCGTTCTGGGTTTCGGCGCTGCGGTCCGTGCTGGATACCGTGGACGTGGCGGCCCGCGAGCATTCGGTCACGCCCGTAGTCGCCGGGGCGGCCGGAGCCGGGATGCTGTCGGTCGGGCTCGGCTCCGGTTGCGACGCCGAGGCGGCCGGGCGGTTCATCGGCGCGCTGCGACGCGATCTCGCGCACGCGCGCGGAAGCGTGGTGGTGCTGACGGCGCCGGAGCCGGTCCGCGCCGCGCTGGGGGAGCATGGCGGGATGACGGGCCCGATCCCGTCGCTGCGGCTGATGCGGGCGGTGCGGGACCAGTTCGACCCGGAGCACCGGATGTCCCCCGGCCGGTTCCCCGAGGCCACGGCCGGCGAGCCCGGGCAGGACAGCCTTCCCGGGAGGTCTGGGGGGTCGTCCCCCCAGGACAGCACCGCGGAAGGGGCGTGACCGTGAGCGAGACCAATCCGATGACAGGGGCCGAGGCGGACCGAATCCGTTCGGTAGCAAAGGATTGCGTGCATTGCGGGTTTTGCCTGCCCGCCTGCCCCACCTACCAGCTGTGGGGCGAGGAGATGGACTCGCCGCGCGGGCGGATCCACCTGGTCAGCCAGCTGCTGGACGGCGCGCCGCTGACCGAGGCCACCGCGGAGCACTTCGACCGGTGCCTGGGCTGCATGGCGTGCATGACCGCGTGCCCGTCGGGCGTCCAGTATGACCAGCTCATCGAGGCCGCCCGGGAGTGGGTGGAGGACCCCGGTGAGGTCGCGGCCCCCGTCGAGGCCGCGCCCGCCGGCCGGTCGCTGGCCGACCGCGTGACCCGGGAGGCGATCTTCGCGGTGTTCCCGTACCCGCGGCGGCTGCGCGCGCTGACCGGGCCGCTGCGGATGCTGCAGCGGACGGGCCTGGACCGGCTGATCGCCCGCAGTGGCCTGCCCGGCCTGATCTCCCCTGCCGCCGAAGCCGCCCTGCGGATCGCGCCCTCGCCCACCATGCCGTTCCCGGCCGGGCGGTTCCCGGAGAAGGTGCCCGCCCTGGGGGAGCGGCGCGCGGTGGTCGGCATGCTGACCGGGTGCGTGCAGTCGGTGTACTTCCCCCGGGTCAACGCGGCGACCGCGCGGGTGCTCGCGGCCGAGGGCTGCGACGTGATCATCCCCCGCGATCAGGGCTGCTGCGGCGCGCTGTCCCTGCACTCGGGCCGGGCGCGTGAGGCCGCCGGGTTCGCGCGGCGGGTCATCGAGACGTTCGAGGCGGCCAAGGTCGACGCGATCGTCGTGAACTCCGCGGGCTGCGGGTCGGCGATGAAGGAATACGAGCGGCTGTTCGCGCACCTGGCCGAGCAGCCCGGTGACGACGACGAGCCGACGGCGCTCGGCGACTCGCCCGGCGGTCCGCCCGGCCGCTCGCCCGGAGGGGCCCCCGGCCGCACGCCCGGAGGGGCCGCCCACGCGCGGGGCAAGTCCTCCTCCCCCGCCCTGGCCGGGCAGGTCGAAGGCGGCTCCTGGGTCATGCGCGCGGCGGCGCTATCGGCCAGGGTGAAGGACCTGTCGGAGTTCCTCGCCGAGCTTGGCCCGGTCGCGACCAGGCACCCGGTCCCGGTCAAGGCGGCCTACCACGACGCGTGCCACCTCGGGCACGCGCAGCGGATCACCGCCCAGCCCCGGTCGCTGCTGGGCGGCATCCCGGGCCTGGAGCTGGTGGAACTGCCGGACGCGGGCACCTGCTGCGGATCGGCCGGCGTCTACAACCTGCTGCAGCCGTCCGCCGCCAGGGAGCTGGGATCCCGCAAGGCCGACGCGGTCGGTGCCACCGGCGCGTCCCTGGTGATCTCCGCCAACCCGGGCTGCGCGCTGCAGATCTCCGCCGAGCTCGCGTCCCGCGGCGAGTCCGTCGCCGCCGCCCATGTCGCCGAGGTCCTGGACGCCTCCATCCGCGGCACCTCCGCAATATCGCGATATTTACAATCTTGCGGGCACTCGTGCCGCACCTGCCGTACCCTGACGGAATCCGTAGCGGGTTCTTAACGATCCGTCGATTCCCCGTTTGACGAGGGGCGGGATGAGCAGGGGATCAATACCACCGGCCGCCGGAGCCTCTCACGCTGGCGCCGAGAACAAAGCAGAACGTCGGCGGATGTCGTTCGGCGACTTGTTCTTCCTCGCCTCGGGCGGCGTCATCGGCTCCGGCTGGCTGTTCGAGGTGCAAACGGAGCAGCGTGCCGGGGCGTGGGCCGTGGCCTTGTGGCTAATCGTCGGCGCACTGGTGTTCGTAGTCGCGATCGTGATGGTTAAGCTGAGCATCGCGGTGCCCAGAAACGGCGGGCTGGTCTTCCTCCCCTGGAAAACCGGTGGTCCCCTCCTGGCCACGGTGGTGGCGGTCAGCGTATGGGGCTTCTACGCATCCAATCCGCCAAGCGAAGCGATCGCGGTGGTTCGCGACCTGAGGACGTACTGGCATCTGCACGGCCTGGTCAAGGCCAACAGCAATGACCTGACATGGCCCGGAATTGGCATCGCGGCGCTTTTCATGCTGCTGATGGTCGCCGTCACCCTGCTCGGCCCGCGACGCTTCCTCCAGATCAACATCGCGCTCACCGCTTTCAAGATCCTGGTTCCCCTGCTGGTCATCGCGCTGCTGGCCTACGCGGAGATACGGTCTCCCAGTCTCCCCCCGAGTCCCCCGCGGTCCGCTAGCGCCAGGAACTACGGCGCCAGTTCCGTGCTCAGCGCCGTGACGGGTAGCGGAATCATCGGCGGCGGCATGATCTACGCCTACCTGGGGTTCCAGGGACCGCTGGACTTCGCGGGAAACGTCAGGCGCCGCGGCATCGGGGAAGCGAAACGCCTCAAGCGGGCCGTCTATGCCACCGTCCTGGGGTCGATCCTTCTCTACGCCTGCCTTCAAATCGTCCCGGTCTATATGCGCAGCCGCTTCGGCGAGGCGGGCACCTACATCGAGTTCGTCAACACGGTCGCCCCCGGTTGGGCAGGCGCCGCCGTGATCACGCTGATAAGGCTCGACACGTTGCTAGCCCCGGTGGGCACCGGGATGATCTTCGTCTACGTGCTGACTCGCGAGGTCGCCGCGTTCAGCGCCGCCCACCTAACGCACCGCGGCCTTCAGCTGAGCAAGTACTCGGTCATCCCCCTGACCAGCAGCCGTCTCCGGCGGCTGTTCGACGACGACCGGCTGGACGTGTTCTGGCTGATCGTTATCGTCGATTTCATCATCAGCGCGATCATGCTTTACGTCGTCGGGAATTGGTCGGTGTTCGCCTCCATTACCAGCGTTCTCGCTCTTATCGCCTACGCGACGCCAAGCGTGGTACTAGTCACCCTGAAGCGCATGGAGCCGGAGCGCTTCCCCGGACGGGGGTACTCCGTGCTCGCCACGGTCGGCTTCGTCATGATCTCCGTGATCTTTTTCCTGCTGGGCTGGGAGCAGTTGTGGCCGGGCATGGCGACGCTGACCGGGGGCTGCCTGCTGCTGTTCTCGTTGCCTTTGGTGGCACGTAGGCCGCCGTGGGCACGGTGGTACGACGTTGACCCCGAAGCCGACGCCGCCAAGTTTCTGCAGTGGCGGAACCCCGCGCCGCAGTCGGCGCTCGTCCTATTCGGGTACTTCTCCCTGTCAACGCTGGCTTCGCTACTGAGCAAATACGCATGGCCAGGGAATCTCGGCGCCGAACTGGGAATCGCTGCCATCCTGGCCGTGCTCGCCTGGCTCTCCTTCTCTCGTCTGGTGGAGCTGTCCGTGAAGTACATGGAAGACAATCGGCCCAAGCTCCCCGACGCGATGCCCTCAGCTGCCGGGCCGGGGCCAACGCCGGGAACCGCTACTGCACCGGCTGGTTGATCGCGTCGACGTCCTCGTCGTACCCCTTGGCACGCAATGCGTTCACGACCTCTTCCTTGTGGCTGGTATCGGCCCAACGGGCCGCCGTCCTGCTCAACAGCAAGTCCCAGTCCCTGTCCCCCGGTCGCAATACGCGTCGCACGTGCCCGACGATCTTGACCGCGTCATCCGCGTTGAGCCACTGCTCGTTCTCCAGGCAGCGTTCAAGCAGCTTAAATCCGATGCTGGCGTGATTGTTTTCGTAGAGCGCGGCCGCGATGCCCCCGATGACCGGCGCCAGCCTGCCCGACCCGGCACCGGAAGCCGTGAGCGCGGACAGCGCCCGCAGCGCCGAGAAGGTGAGATTGGAGGCCTCGGGCTGCTCCTGGAGCTTGTCGAGATAGTCAGCGAAATCCCTAGCATCGATCTTGCTCGCGAGTAGGCGCTCCGTCAGCCGCCGGTTGACGATCTGCGCGGCTCGGTGGGGTTCGTTGCGTCCCTCCACCTTCCCCAGCAAGGACGCCACCTCCGCCCCTGTCCGGCCCTCGACGTGCGCGGCAACGGCGACACGCAGCTCGCGGCGGCACTCGACCGGGGCATTCCGGAGGGCCAGGAGCTTGTGAAGGTTGTCGAGGGACTTGATCGTACGCGGGCGCGCGGCGCCGCCTTCTCCCTCGACGATGTCGGCGAGGAGATCCTGGAACGTTCCGGCGAGCGGTCCGGATGGATACCAGCGCTCGATGATCCCAGCCAGCGAGTCCGTGCCCGGCCGGGTCGCCATCTGACGGCGAACCCGGGTCAGGCTTTCGTCCGAGCATTTGGCCAGGATCTCGCAGAGATGGATCAGCTGATACGGTTTCCACGTGAGCGCCACGTGCTCGGCCAGGTGTCTGCTTCCCTCGGGCTCGCCAAGAAGAAGACCGGCAACCAGATCGATGGTTTCCTGTTCCTCGTCGGGCTTACCGACATGCTCGTTGATCCAGTCCTCGACGATCTTCTCCGAAGGGCTGAGGTGACGTAGGGCGCCAACGACGCCAACCCGGAACCTGGACGCGGGAACCTTCCGGTTCATGGTGCCCTTCCCGGCCTGGTGCAGCGTTTTCCCAAGCAAATCGGAGGCGTCTTTATCGCATTGCTCGGCGCGCAGGGCGATGTAGAGGTAGGCCTTGTCAAGGCTGGTACGGCCCGAGGTCTCCGTCGCCACAAAGGCCTCCAGGACCCGGTCAACCAGCTCGGCCGCATCCTGGCGCCGGCACTCCGCGATGAACTCCGCCACGTCCTGTACAGTCCGCTGCGCGGTGACGTCGTGCAGGATCCTGTCAGTCAGCTGAGGCTGTGCCGACCCCGTCGCGGACGCCTCCTTCTCCTGTTTCCACTGTTTGATCGCGAGCGTGGCCGCCTGTTCCACAGGCCGGGTCAGCGCGGCCAGGGCCAGCACGACCCTGGCATCCAGCGGCGCGAAGCTCTCGGAGCCCCCGGTCTGCGATTCCAGGTTGAGGAGATCGTCTATATCGCGATAGAGCGCGAATACCTGCAGAATCCGCATCGCCTCGTCTGGTCGCGGGTCTTGCTTGCCGGGGCTGCCCTCGCGGATGTCCTGCATTCTCTTTACGACCACGGGGATCTCTTCGCTCAGCACCCACCCGTCCAACGGGCCCGGTTCCCCCTTGCTTCCGGCTCCGCCGCTCATTCCGGAACCGTTCCGCAGGCCTCAACCCAGTAAATGGCGAACTGGCCAGAATCCTGGAAGCTCTTGTTGGCGCGCTCGTTGACGAGCAACGCGATATCCTGGCTGTCCGGATCCCCGTACAGCATCGCGACTACTTTCCCGGTCTTCTGCGGATCGCGGAGAAGCTGGTCAATCGACCTGATGCCACTCGGGGTCTTCAATGCCACTGCCCATTCCTCTACGGAGTCGGGACTCGGCGGGTCATCGCGTTGACCCTCAATCTTGCGATTGGTGAACAAGGGGGCACCCTCTCGGCTGTCATTGAGGCGGATTTTAGCCTTGTCGTGCGTGCCGCAACGAGCGAGATCCCGGCGAAGCGCATCCCGGATCATGCCAATCGTGAGCTCGTCGTCGTGATTCTTCGTCCCGTTGCGCAGGATGCTGAGCAGATGACCGCTGAACGGAGTGCATTCGCGCAAGTCCTCGTCCGGAAGTTGCGTACAGCCCTCGGACGAGACCTCGGGGTTGTTCGCCGCCGCCGCCAGAACGCAGGTGCCCTCGTCTTCTTCGCCGAGCACGCCGGGCAACGACCCGTCGCGGTCCCCGTCGCCGAGATCCGGCAGCATGTTGGAACAGCAGCAGTCGGCGATCAGGACCTTCAGCGTGGCCCTGCTCTTCCGGATCGCGCGGTAGACATACCAGCTCGACAGCCAGGTCCACGGCGCGCGGCGGCGCGAGGACTCCACCGCGAAATGCACCTGGTCCCCTGGCACGTCTCTCCAGCGCGCGCCGTGCCCCACGTAGATGACCAGCAACGTGCCGCCCTCCGTAGCCTCGTCCGCGGCCTGCTGCACGATCGTCATAACCTCATTGATCGAGGAAAGCGACTCCGGAGGAACGGACCTGACCCGGTCCTCACCCCACTTCGGGTCGCTCCCGAGTACCTCGACATACTTGCGTGCGCTGTTTCTTATCTCCTTGGGGCTCGAGATATCGGTATCCGCGTAGTACCCCGGGCCGATCACGACCGCGCGAGACTCCATCTCAACTTGTCTCCCCCGACCCGCCTGTATCACCAGAACCATTGTCCTCTGGCGCATCGGGCAGTTCCTCGGTCGCGACTTCGGCACCCGGGGGGTCGTCGTGCCATTGGTCTTGCCATCGCTTGATCACCCGGTCGATGACCTGGTCTACTCGCTTGGTGAGCACGCCGGCGACCATGGCGACGAGGATTGTCTCGACGACGGCCAGGTGCTTCTCGTCCGGCAGGGGCTCTTCATGCCAATCGAACTTTGTTTCCCTAGCCAGTTGCTTGCCCAGATCCTCAATATCCTCGAGGCCGACCTCGCCCCTTAGCCTGACTGTGACACGCGACTTCATGCTGCACCTCTTTCAGCCCAGCCGAATGACTCAGGGAACCCACCCTATATCGATAATGAGCACATCCGGTGACATTTACGGCATCATAAGTCAAGCGGTTCGGGGAAATGGAGACCCCGGAAACGCCCGGGCCGTGGGCTATTACGCCGGGCCTGCCAGCAAAAGGTCACGGTAGGAACGGCTGATGACCGGGAAGCGAGCCAGGCCGAGTGCCTCCTCCGTCGCCTGAAGCTCTCCCGCCGCCGCATCAGGGTCAGGGTCGGTGACCTCGGTCTCCACGTACCATCCGAGGCCCTGGACCTCGTCGAGCGCGACGGTCACGCCGCCGCGTCCCGGGCTCCGGTAGTCGGTCCTGGACTTGCGGACCGTGACCAGTTCGACCATGCCGACGGCGCTCAGCAGGGCAAGGGCGTCCTTCGCGGCCTCGCCGCCGGAGAGGGGAACGTTGGTCTCGCGCTTGGCGATGATGTCGTCTTCGCCGTGAGTCCTGCCGTTCGATGCCGGCTTGTAGGTGATCTCCGCGAATTCCCCGCGCTGGCGGACCCGGAGGCATTCCACGGTGGCGAGGTAGTCCACGTCCGGGCGGCTGAAGTAGGTATCGGTCTCGGTAGCCGGCCCGGATGCCTTGTACCCGAGTTCCTCCAGCCGCGATACGACTCGGGCGGGTCCGTCCGGCAGGTGCCGCTTCCGCTCGACCTCGATGCTCACCGGGCTGTCCCCCTCGACGTGACTGCCGTGTAGATGCGGGCCAGGTTACGCTTGCCGCACAAGCCTCCGAGCACGGACAGCGCGCGAGACACCCTAGCGGGGTCGGAGAGGGGAATGTTCTGGAACAGGACCATCTGCTTGCCGTCCGGCATCGGGTTCGGGAGCCGCCTGGCCAGGAACCGGTCGTAGTAGTGCCGCTCGGCCCGGAACACGTCGCCGGGCTCGGCGGGAGCCAGCACGGTAGAGCCCCCGGCCTCCGCGGAGCTGACGGCGAACAGGGTGAGGAGCTCCTCCAGCGTCAGGTAGGCGTAGGTCTCACGGCCTTCCCTTGCCAGCCAGGATTCCCAGACGCCCGCGCTGTCGCCCGCCCCGGCGCGGGCGGAGTCGAGGAAGGCGATGAGGCTGACATCCGTGATCTCGTCGAGTATGTCCCCGTCGATCGTCAGGTGGCCACCGTAGGTCTCGCTCATCGCCATCAGGGCGGCCCGCTGGGACTCTGACAGCGGCCCGCGCCCGGTCATCGCGTAGTGGACGCGCTTGTGCCCCGCGCGGCGGTCGATCCAGTGCTCGGCGTCCCGTCCTTCAAGGACAGGCGCGAACCCGAGGATGCCGGAGCGCCAGACGTGATCGCGGAGGGTGATGTAGTGGCGCTGGATTTCCCGGAACAGCCCGCCCGGCGCGATAAGGTACGCGCATGTTCCCGGGTCGAGGCCGGCAACCGGGACGATGCGGGAGTCCTGGCGGGCGGTGACCTCGTCGTCGGCGTGATGGTAGGGGTGGGTGCCGTGGCGGAGGTAGTAGGGCACCCACATGCGCAGGAAGCGGAGCCATGACGGGCCGTCGTAGCACTGGGCCGCGGGCTCGTGCAGCGTCGGGCCGCCGACCGCGTACACGTCGCGGTAGGCGAAGAACCCGCCCGGCTTGAGCGCGCTGGCCAGCGTCCGGATCATGCCGTAGAGGCCGGAGTACCCGCCGCCGTAGGAGTACACCTCGTGAAGCAGCGCGGAGGCGCTGATCACGTCGGCCCGGCCTGGCAGCAGCGAGGCAAGGTCCTGCGCGAATCCTGGGATGAGCCGGCATGACCCGGCAGCGCCGAAGTCCCTGATGGCCTGCCGGAGGGAGCGTGACTCGATGCCCGGGGCCTCGATCAGGGTCATGTCCACCGGCGCGGGCAGCGCCGCCGCGAGGTGGGCGACGGCCGCGCCGCCGCCCGGCCCGATCTCGA
>JAFMRC010000051.1 GCA_017354375.1 Nocardiopsaceae bacterium
CCGGGGGCCGGCCCGGAGCCGCAGTGGGTCACGACCGGCGTCCCGCTCTCGGCCAGCAGGCCCCAGGCGGCCTCCAGCACCGGGTCGTTCGGGTCGAACCCGCCGACCTGCAGGTGGCACTTGAACACCCGCGCCCCGGCCTCCAGCGCCCGCCGCACGTCGCCGGCCGCCGACGGCTCGGCGAAGAACGTGGCCGTGTGCAGGCAGTCCGGCGTCCGCGCCGCGAAGTCCGCGGCCCAGTCGTTGAGCGAGGCCGCCATGCCCGGCTTGTGCGGGTACAGCATGGACGTGAACGCGCGGACGCCGAACGACCTCAGCGCCGCCACCCGGTCGTCTTCCGCCATCCGGTACCGGATGGGCCACCGGCGGCCTAGGAGGGGGCCGGCCGAGTCAAAGTACCGCCACACAGCCGCCATCACCCGTTCGGGCATGAAATGGGTGTGCGCGTCGATCAGGGATGCCAGGCCGGCCCGCTGCCGGAAGGCCGCCACCCGCTCGTGCTCGGCGACCGCGGCCAGGAAGACCTGCGCGCACGCCGACCCGCGGTCCGCGGCCTCGGCCAGCAGGCTCCGATCGCGGGTGAAGCGGCAGTCGGTGTACTGAGTCACCGAGGTATCGGGCTGCGGCACCGTCGGGGTACCGACGGAGACGGTCGCCTCGTAGTCCGCGAGGCGCAGTAGGTAGGTATCCCGTTCGACGGCCTTCTCGCCGAGCTTGCGGCCGACGGCGAGGGCCACGCCGAGCTTGTCCCGGCCCGCGCGGCCGGCGGCGGCGCGCTCGTCCTCGCCGTCGGCGAGGGTGACGGCGGGCAGCCCCCACGCCCCGGCGAGGGGGTCATCGGGGTCGGCGGGACGCTTCACGGCCAGGTAGGCGCCGCCGGAATCCCGGACGACGACCGCGACGGAGCGCTTGACGGGTTTCATCCTGCCCATCGTCGCATTCCCCGGCCCCCGATGCGGGAGGCCCGTCGCGGGAGCCCGCCGGCCACCCGGTCCCCGGCTACCCGGTGCCGAGGGCCTCGGCGACGACCGGATCCTCGTCGGTGCCCAGCACCCGCCAGTCCTCCCCCGGTTCCAGGATTTTCTCCGCGCCGCGGATGGACCGGAAGTCGCCGCGGACGGCCGGCGGCTCCTTCCCGTCGGCCAGGCCCCTGGCCGCTGAGATCAGTAGATGGCGCATCCGGCTGATCGCCTTGTCGGTGGAGCCGAGCTGCTCCTGGGTCCGGTCGTAGATCGGCCCCATCGACTCGGTCACCATCAGGTCCTGGCTCACGAAGTCCGACACGCCGCTGAAGATGCCGTGCCGCTTGTAGTCCCGGTCGACCTGGTAGTCGTTCTCGGCGGTGTAGGCGCGCGGGGAGATCCCGTCGCGTCGGCCGGTGATCGGCGTCGAGAACGGGGCGACCGCGAACAGGTTCTCGCCGCCGAGATTGCGGGGGTTGGGCCGGTTCCGCGGCGCGAGGAAGTAGCGCCAGCAGTTCTCGTCGTCGATCGGGATGAACAGCCCCTGCCCGGCGCTGAACGGGACGCTGGCCACCATCGTCGAGTACGGCAGCGCGTAGGCCGTGATCCGCACGTGGGTGTGGCCGTTGGGGGTGGTACGTATACCCGCGTACCGGTATCCGTACCAGGTGTCGTCGATGTCGAGCCGGGGCGCCCGGTCGTGCCGCCAGAACTTCCACGACATCGCGTTCGACGGGTAGCCGGGCTTGTCCGAGCCGTCGTCGGGTATGTCGTCGATCTGGTCGAACTGGTGCAGGTGGGAGATGTGGGCGGTGTCGATGTTGCCCTCCATCGCCTGCACCCAGTTGCAGGTCGTGTGCTGCTTGGCCGCGATGAACTCGCCGTCGCCGAGCCCCTCGGTGCCGAAGTCCCGGAACGGCGTCATCGCCTCCCCCGGGCCCAGGTAGGCCCACACGATCCCGCCGGACTCGTGGGTCGGGTAGGCCCTCATCCGCACCTTGTCGCAGAACGGCACCGGCTCGCTCGGCATGTCCACGCACCGGCCGCGGGTGTCGAACGCCCACCCGTGGTAGACGCAGCGGAGCGCCGCGTCCTCGTTGCGGGCGAAGTACAGGGACGCGCCCCGGTGCGGGCAGTTCTCCTGCACCAGGCCGATCCGCCCGGTCGTGTCGCGGTAGGCGACCAGGTTCTCCCCCAGCAGCCGCACCCGCGCGGGCGCGCCACCCGCCTCGGGGATCTCCGCGGACAGGCAGGCCGGCGTCCAGTAGCGGCGCAGCAGCCGCCCCATCGGCGTCCCCGGCCCCACCCTGGTCAGGATCTCGTTCTCTTCCGCCCTGAGCACGGCGCACCTCCGGCGGGCCGGGCCGCTTCGTCGTCTTCCCTGCCGGCCAGCCCTTTTCTCACGGTCTCACCGGTCGTACGGCGCGTCAATGCGCGAGCGGGGTGACCCGCAGCAGGGCGACGCCGTGGGAGGGGACGGTCTCGCTGATCGTCCCGGTGGCCTTGGTCGCGTGCCCGGTCCACAGGTTGACGACCTGGTAGCGCGCGGACGCGGGCAGGCCGAGCGCGGAGGCGGACGTGGTGACGGTCTCGGTCGCGTCGCTGGTGTTGAACAGCCCGGCCACCGCGTCGCCGCTCTTCTCGGTCTTGGCGAAGACCTGCGACGAGGAGGTATCGGATATCCGCGAGGCGTCGATCCCGTCCTGGTCCACCGCGATGACCGCGCGGTTCTTTAGCAGCGCCAGGTCGGCCGGGTCCAGGTGGGTCAGGTCCGTGCCGAGGATCAGCGGGGATGAGGCCAGCGACCAGAGGCTGAGCTGGGTCTGCCGCTCGTCGTAGGTGAGGCCGTCGTTGCCGCCGTTGCCGACCTCGATCGAGTCGTAGTCGTTGAACGCCCCCGGCTCGCCGTACGGCTGCCAGGCCGCGACCTGGTCGAACCGCCTCGCGACGTTGCCCCAGGTGGTGAGCGGGTAGCTGCCGCCGGACTCGCAGCTGTAGCACTCGATGTCGCCGCCGGTGCGCCAGCCGTTGGAGTACTGCTGCCAGGTAGCCGCGTCGTTGATGTTGAGGCTGTTGGACAGCTCCAGGTGGATGGGGCGCCCGGCCTGCCGCAGCGCGTCCGACCAGGCCTGGACGTCGGGGATGTCGAAGGAGCCGACGCCGTCGAGCTTGACGTAGTCCACGCCCCAGGAGGCGAACTGGTCGGCCCAGGAGTCGATGAACTGCTGCGCGCCCGGCTTGCTGTAGTCGATGCCGACCATCCCGCCGCAGTTGTAGTTGTTCTCCTTGACCGACGGCTCGGCGATCTGGTCGGCGGTGTAGGAGGTGCCCTCGATCGGGGTGTTCTGCGCGACCGCCTGCGCCGAGATGCCGGGCGTCACGTACAGCCCGAACTTCAGCCCGAGGCTGTGTACGTAGGCCGCGGTCGCCGCGATGCCGTTCAGCGAGCCCTGCGACGGGAACTTGGCGGAGTCGATGACCCAGCGGCCGTAGGAATCGACGTTCGGCCCCTGGCTGCCCGGGCACTGGTACCAGAAGTCGTCCACGTTCACGTACTGGTAGCCGACGGACTGCAGGCCGCTGTCGTGCATGGCGCGGGCCTGGGCCTCGATCCCCGCCTCGGTCGGGTCGTGCCGGACGAAGCTCCAGCTGCTCCAGCCCATCGCCGGGGTGAGCCCGACCCCGTTGTCCTCGGCCCTGGCCGGCGACGCCGTGGTCGCCGTGGTCGCGGTCGCCGCCGCGAGGGCGAACGGCACCGCCGCCCCCGCCGCCGCCAGGACCCGCAGGAACCTCTTCACGATCACCATCGCGCACCTCCCGGAGACCCCGCCGCTCCCGGCGGCCCGCTCCCGGCGACATTGCCCGCGCCGTAACCACCCATAACGCTCATAACTCTGCTACGGCACCCGCCAGCGGTCAACACCGGTGCCCCGCGCGCCCGGCGGGACTTGATTCAGCCGGTGACAGCGGCTTCTGGCAGGAGGCGACTGACGTATGCCCGGAGCCGCGAGGCCGGCAGGACGTGGACGGTGGAGCCGCGCACCTGCTGCCCGGCGGGAGTGATGCCGGTGACCTTGGCTCCGTTGCCCAGGCTGCCCCGGGCGACGTCGGCGGCGGTGGTCACGTGGGGGGCGGCGCAGATCATGCGCGCGCCGGGCGCGAGTTCCGCCCGCGGGCACGAGGACAGGGAGCCGAGGCGGCTGTCGGTCACGGTGACCGCGTTCAGGGGCACGTTGCCGGTGTCGGTCACCTCGTAGGAGTAGGTGATCGGGATCCCGGCCCGGCTGAAGCTGCCGACGCTCGCCGTCTTGAGGATGCTGATCCTGGGCTGGCGCCGCAGCGGGATGACCAGCGAGCCGGAGTGCTCCACCCGCTGGCCGGACGCGGTCCGGCCGCGCACGGTCGCGGTGCTGCTGATACGCCCGGCGGCCACGTCCGCCGCGGTGGTGCGGTCCGTGGCCAGGCACTGCAGGGACTCACCCGGCCGCAGCGCGGTGACCCCGGCGCAGTCGACGCTCAGCCCGCGGCTGTCGGTGACGCCGAGACCCGTCAGCGCGGTGTTGCCGTCGTTGACCACGTTATACGTGTAGGTGATCGGGGTCCCGGCCTGGTCGAAGCTGCCGACGCTGGCACTCTTGCTGATGCTGACGTCCGGCGCGCTGATGAGGGGCACGGTGTTGCTCGACCTCGCGGTCACCGTCACCGGGCTGCCATCAGGGGCGGTGGAGTCCGCGGTCACGACCGCGTCGTTGGCGACGCTGCCCCTGCTCACGTCCGCCTGCGTGGTCGTGTACGCCGCGTCGCAGGTCACCGAGCCCGAGCCAGTGTCGAGGCTGTCATCGCCGCAGGTGACATCGTCAGCCGGCAGTGCCGTGCCGTTCACCGTGTCACTAACGCTGATGCTGGTCAGCGGCGCGTCACCGGTGTTGCTCACCGTGTACTCGTAGTTGATGGTCTGCCCCGCGTCCGAGAAACCCGCCGGGTCGGCGGTGGTGGACAGGTCGACATCCGGCCCCGGGACCAGCTGGGTGGTCGTGGTCACCGTGTTGCTCGTCACGGTGCCCTCGCCGTTCCCGTTCTCGTTCCCGTTCTCGTTGCCGCCGCCGTTCCCGTTGCCGGGGCTGGCGGTGGGGCTGGGACTGGGACTGGGACTCTCAGTTCCGTTCCCGTTCCCGTTCCCGTTGCCGTTTTCGTTGCCGGAGACGGGGACAGCGGTGGCGGTGGCAACGGTGGTGACGCTGCCGGCGTTCACGTCGGCTTGCGTGGTGGTGGTGCTGAGAGTGCAGCCGGCCGTCGAGTCGCCCGGGTGCAGCTCGTCCACGTCTCCGGTGCAGCTGACGGTGATGGGGACCCCGGCGATCGTGCCGCTGATCGATATGTCACCCAGCACATGGCTGGTGTCGTTAGTCACTGAGTAGTCGGTGGAGATGGTCTGGCCCGCCGCCGAGAAGCCCTTCGGCTCGGCGACCGCGGCGAGGAGGAGCGACCCGATCGAGGAGCGGTTGACCTTCGCGTCGGCCGCTGCCCCGCTCCGCTGCGCGGCCGGGCCGCGGAACAGATGCGTGCCAGCCGTGACTCCCCCGCCGAGGATCACTGCCAGCACGGTGGTCAGGAGAAGGTAACGTCGCTTCCGCGTGCCCTTCGCCGGGCTGGCCCCCGCTGTGCCGCCGTCACCCTTGCCATGCCGGAATTTCCAGTGCACGGTCTTCCCCCTCGCCGGCCGCCGATCCTCGCTGGCGACGCGCAGCCCCGTAGTGCCAGTACCGTCGCCCGAGTCCTTCCCTTCCGTGTAGAGTTAGTAACTTAAAGTAATTATTGCTGGTCAAGACAGCGAAGATGGCCGCTGAGGCGGCACCGGTGACGTGCAGGCTGGCGGTGAAGGCGTCCCACGCCGTCGATGGCAGCGTTACCGCACTGGATCCAGTTCAGCCAGGCGGTCGCCGATGCGCCCCACCGTGGCCCCGAAGTTCTCTACCGGGACGAGGTTCCCGGGGAGGACCTCGTCCGGCAGCGCCCCGGGATCGAAGAACACGCCATAGCAGCGGAAGCAGAGGTACGCGTTGCGCCACGCGTAAAGCCGGGCACGCCGTTTCCTCCCCGGAGTCGGGAAACGCCGCGGCTGGACCCGCCTGACCACGAGGCGGATCGCCGCCGCCGCGATAACGACCGAGAGCACGATGGCGACGGGCACGAGCGCGTACTTGGCCGGCTTGGGAACCACGCCCACGATAAGCCATATAAGGACGATGCTGAACGCCAGGCTGTACAGGATGAACACGGTGCCGGGCTCGCGAGGCGGCGGGGCCAGTCGCCGGGCCAGGTCACTGGTGTAGGTACTGTGCGAGCTTGTCGCACCCACCATCAGTCGGCCGTCTAGGCCGACGCCGACTCCGGGACCGCCCGATTCCTGCGTACCGGTCTGCCCGGCATGGATGCCCTGGACACTCAGCACCTGATCCAGTTGCTCGCACCGGGGACAGACTGGAGCATTCATCACAAACTCTCAACGTGGCTCTCTCACATGTTAACCCCGCCACGCCCGCAAAGGGACCGAAGCTTGTCGCTGGGGCGCCCGCGAAGGGCACACCGCGGGCGTAATCCCGCGCCGCCGATGGCAGCGTTGCCGCTCTGGCGTGCGTGCCCCGCCCCCGCATTCCGCGATCCCGTGATTGAGCAACGAGTTGCCAATGGCAAAGAAATTAACTTTCGCGGTCAGCGAAATACCTGCCCTAGCTGGCCATTTGCTTTTCCCCGCCATTTCCCGTCCTCGAATGTCGGTGCCTCGCGGTACCGTCATTTCGTCAGTTTGGGCACGCCGTTAAGGGGGAAACCGATGAATGACGACTTTTCGGACATCAGGGGCAGGCAAGACAGGCTCTAGGGCCGCGTGGCACATTGGAGTCCAAGGTCGAACTGGAGGCGGGGTTGCGAGCCGACATGGACAAGGAACTGGGCACCATCTCCGCCAAGCTCAACGCGCACCAGGAGTCACTGAACGCGCTGCAGGCCGTGCAAAGCGATCACACCAAGCGACTCACGCGCATCGAGGGCAGGCTCGGCGACGTCGAGGCGGACCTCGGGACCGTGAAGGCAGATCTCGGGACCGTGAAGGTGGGCGTGCACGCGATCCTCGACTTGCTCGACGCGAACCTCGCGAAGAAGAGCATTCCGGCCCGCCTGGCGGCCCGCCTCGCGAAGCGCCGGGACGCCGGATGATCAACTGCTTCTAACGCGCGATTCGATTATTTATTTTCTTGTCTCGCAAATTTGGCAATCGCAAGTCGTTGCGTTTTGCCTTCGACGGCATGGGGCGTGCCTTTTTCATGCGGCGCCCCATGGCCAACCAGACGTACCGAGCGGAGGAACTCATGACCGATCAGTTCACCTACCTCAAGCACCGGATGAGTCGCCTTGAGTCGAGAGTGAATATGCTGGAGGGCGTCGTGCGCCCCGAATCTTGCGAAAACGACGCTCAACCCAGTCCTTCGCCAGAACCGGGACAGCCAGGACGATCACGGCAATCGGAACAGCCGATACCCGACGGCGAGCTGCGCATGATTAATGCCGTACTCTGGTCGATCTACGACTTCGTTACGAGCCAGTCGATCGGGCGTACCAACGACTACGGGGACATCGTCACGATCAAGCAGGGCCAGGAATCCATCGGGCAGCGGCTTGAATCGATCGAGAAGGCCGTCGCGGAGATCCGGTGCGGCGTACGGACGCTCGTCGGCACAGAGGAACCCTCCAGGGAGGGCGACGGCTGATGTCACGCGACCGTTTCCGCGGAAACGCTTTTACGCAATTGCGTGAGACGTTTCCGCGGAAACGCGCGACTCCGCTGGCCGGAACTACCCCTGCCGGTTAGTCGCGCCGCAAGGACGGCCTTCGCGACTAGAGGAAGAGGCCTTTGTATGGCGGATGGTTGCTAAATCACCTGGTGAAACGTTCCAATCCAACCGTCCGCCATACAAAGCTGGCGATGAAGTGCAGGAGTGGCGGGTGTGGCTGACGGGAACTGAGCCCCAAGTCGATGGGGTCAATGCGCCAGGATCAGGTACGCGAAGCCGAGGATGCCGCGGTAGACCGTGACGTACTCGCGCTCGCGGCCATCGAGCCACTCGCGGATCTCGGCGGCTCGGGGGTGATCCTCGTGATCCAACAGCCATTCCTGACGGCCAGCCCGGAACGTCGATTCGAAGTCGTCCCATTCCCGCTGGTCCGCTTCGCTGACGTGAATGACCCGCCAGCCTGCGGCGCGGGCTGCTTCCAGCAGGTCCGTCAGCGAACCGATGCCCTCGCCAAGCAGGCCGACGGCCTCCGGCGCAGGCGACCGGGACCAGAAACCGTCCCCGTACAGCAGCCTGCCGCCAGGAGGGACCACGTCGGCGAGCGCCCGCAGCGCGTCGCCCGTTCCGCCGAACGCGTGCGCGGCACCCGTGCACAGCACCCGGTCGGCGGCCCCGCGCCAGGCGGCGGCGTCGGCCCTGACGAACTCAGCGGGCAGGCCACGGCGCAGGGCTTCCCGGCGGCCCCGTTCCAGGACGCTCGCGTCGTCGTCGATCCCGATGCCGCTTGTCCCCGCGCCGGCCCGGCCGACCGCGCTGAGCAGCAGCTCGCCCCAGCCACACCCCAGGTCGGCAATCCGCTGGCCGGGCCGTAGGTCCAGCCGGTCCAGCAGCAGTCCGGCATGCTCCGGGGACAGCGGCATGTTCCACCGCATCCGCGCGTACAGCGCCTCGTCCGGGCCGGCGGACTCGTCAGTATCACCAGTTTCAAGCACGCGCGGCATGGTGTCATGGCGACATCGGGCATGTCGATGTAATTACCGCCGGCTGGGACCGGGCGGCCGGCGGAGCCGGGGCGGGGGCTGGGGAGCCGGATCGATCCGTTAGGGATGAATGGGGTGTTTCACGGGGTTCACGGGCGGGCGGCTCGCAGGCCGCGCTCGATGGCCGCGACGAGCTTCGGGCGGAGTTGCGGCACGCTGATGATCTCGTCGACCGAGCCGACCTCGACCGCGCGCTGGACGCTGTGGATGCGGTCGAACTCGGTGGCTACCTCGCCCAGTTTCTCCGCGCGGACCGTCGCGGTGACCTCGGCCAGCTTCGCGGACAGCGTCAGCCGCTCGGCCCCGCTGGCCTCGGCGACCATGGCCTGCATCCTGGCGACCGAGGGGTCGGCGGCGGTGCGGCGGGCGACCTCGCCGGAGAAGACGACGGCCGCCGCCGGCGCGCCGCCGAGGACGGAGGCGAAGGAGCCTTCGAGGGCCAGCACGGTCATGTTCGGGTTGAGGGCCTTGGAGAACACGACGAACGCGCCGCCGTGATACCGGGAGATCACGCAGAACACGATCGGGCCCTCGAAGTTGACGATCGCCCGGCCGATCTCCGCGCCGTACTCCAGCTGGAGCCTGCGCATCGACTCGGGTGACCCGTCGAAGCCCGACAGGTTGGCCAGCACGACCACGGGGCGGTTGCCGGAGGCCGCGTTGATCGCGCGGGCCACCTTCTTCGACGAGCGGGGGAACAGCGTGCCCGCGGTGTAGGCGTCGGGGCCGTCGGTGGGCGGGAAGCCGCGCCTGGCGACCGACTTCGACTCGATGCCGATCAGGCAGGCCGGGTAGCCGCCCAGGCGCGCGTCCCAGACGACGGCGGTCTCCGCGTCCGCCATCCCGGCCCAGCGTTCCAGGACCGGGTGGTCGGAGTCCGACACCGCCCGCATGACGGCGCGGATATCGAACGGCTTCTTCCGGTCGGGGTTGGCCTCGGCCGAGAATATGTCGCCGACGCAGGCGAAGTCGCTGCCCTCCAGGGCGTGCTGGTAGCCGGACACGTCGCGGTCGACGGGGTCGCTGGTGACGGCCCGCCTCGGCGCGCTCTCCCCCGGCGCGATGTAGGCGTGGTCATAGTGCTGCATGAGGACATTCTGCGCTTCGGGCAGGCTGTGCGCCCAGTACTGGGCCTGGCCGTTGGGGCCCATCACCCGGTCGTAGCCGCCGATGCCGAAGTTGTCCTCCGCCGACACGCCGCCGGAGAAGTCCAGGGACTGCTTGCCGGTGAGCACCATCGCCGACTCTGGCGTCATCACCAGGATGCCCTTGGTGTGCATGAGCATCGTGGCCTCGGCGTTCCAGTACGGCTGCGCGCCGACGTTGATCCCCGCGACCACGACGTTGATCTCGCCGCCCGCCTGCGTGAACTCGACGATCCGCTTGAGGGCGGCGGCGACCCAGTCCATGTTCTCGGTGCCCGACGTCATCGAGATGCGCGCGCCGGAGGACAGGGTGAACCACTCGACCGGCACCCGCATCCGCTCGGCGAGGTCGAGGGCCGCGATGACGCGCCGGCACTCGGGTTCTGACAGCGCGCCGAGGGACTTGGCCGGGTCGCCGAGGAGGGCGACGCGCGTGACGCCGCCGGGGTGCAGCGTCGTCGGCGTGGTGACGACGCCGGCGACGATGGCGGCGGTGTTCTTCCCCTTGGGGCGATCGACCGGGACGAGCGCGCCGTCCTCGTCCAGGTCGTGCTCGGTGAACGTGCCGTCCGGCCCGGCCAGCACGCTGGTGAACTCGTGCGGGTAGACGTTGCCGCGCCGGTAGGCGCGCAGCACCTTCTGCCGGTAGTCGTCCAGCGGGGCGACCGGCTCGGCGGTCGGTGGCCCGATCTCCGCCCGGGGCCGCCCGCCGGGGTCGTCGCTGATCCGCACGGCCAGTTCGGTGCGCTCCCCGTCGGCTCCCCGCATCCGGGCCACGAAGCGGACTTCCTCCAGCCCCGCCCCGGACAGGGTCGGGCGGATCCGGTGCACGAGGGGCTGCATCTCCTCGGCCGTCAGCTCGACCGCGGGCCAGATGTATATCATCACCCGGTTCAGCTCGAACCGCTTGTGCTGGGGCTGCTGCGCCTGGACGGCGCGGATCGCGTCCAGGCAGCCTGCTAGCACGTTCTCCACGGTGGGGAGGGCGACGAGGCGGCCGTCAGCCTCGCGCAGCGAGGTGAGGTCGCGGACCTGCCCCATCGCGATCAGCCGCTCGTCGGCCGGGTTGGCCTTGGCTGCCGCCTTGAACAGGTAGATCTCCTCGTCGGCGGACGGGAACCGGGTGAGGTTGAACTCGCGGAGCCGGTCCAGCTGGAGCCGCTCGGCGATCTGCGGGTGCAGGCCCCGCAGGAGCTGGTCCTCGGCGAACCCGGTGCCGTCGCCGACCGGGCGGAACGTGAAGTGCCGCTGCAGCGGCGTGGCCTTGCTCCCGGTCACGTTGACGGTGAGCCGGGCTATCCCCGCTGCGCCCGGGGCGGCGACCGGGAGCGGGTTGGCGGTCAGGAGCGCGTTGATCAGGCCGGCGAACTCGTCCGGGTCCGGCACGCCGCCGTCGGCGACGTAGACGTCGGCGATCACGCGGGCGCCCGGCGACTGAGCGGCCATGCCAGCCAGGGCCTCCAGCGAGCCGGCGAGCTCCATGACGTCGGTCGCCGCCGTGGCGGCGAGGATTATCGCGTCGCCGCCGGGGCCGGTGCCGCTCGCGGTGATGAGCCGACGGCCGGCCGCCTCGGCGACCTCGACGTCGGCCAGCTTGCAGCCGCCGTAGTAGCGGCGGGTCATGACCTCCAGCAGCGGCATGTAGTCCTGTTTCCGGTCGGCGCGGGCGATGCGCTGGCCCAGGAGCCGGTTGAGGGGTTCGGAGATGCGCACCATCGCCGCGATGCGCTCGGCGCGATCCGGGGCGTCCGGATGCTGGTCGAGGTAGCGCAGGTCGGCGCGCACGGAGGCGTACGCCCTGGCCCGGCTGCGGCGCAGCGCCGGCTGGGCGAACCAGCGGAACACCACGCCCCGGGCGAGGTCGGAGACGGCGGGGAACCGCCGCTGGGTAGCCTCGATGAGGTGCTCGAGGGCGAGGCCGACCTGCTCGCGCAGCGGCTCGTCCGGGATGGGGCTGGCCAGCCACAGCCGCAGGAGCGCGGGGATGACCGTGGTCCCGCCCTCCGTCTGCCGCTGGGCGAGGAAGATCCGGAACACCGCGGCTTCCAGGGCAGGCGTGCGCTCGGTGCCGGTGACGCCGTAGTGGGCCAGCACGCGGCCCAGCCGCGCCCGGAACTCCTCGGGCACCCCTGCCCGTTCGACGTCGAGGCATTGCAGGTAGCTGTGGAAGTACTCGCGCGAGCTGTGCACCGCGTTGCCGGGCTCGGCCTTCAGGTCCTTGCTCGGCCGGTTGCGGCTCAGCTCCGACAGGTCGGCGAACACGGTAAGCAGCTCGACTTCCCCGGCCAGCGGCTGCCCGCCTAGCTCGGCGCGGGCGGCGAGGTAGCCGTCGAGGAGCCGCCGGCACTCGGCGGCGTCCCCGTCGAAGCCGAGCAGCAGGCCCCGCAGGTCCGCGAGGTACTGCCGGGCGCGGTCGGCGGCGGGGAGTCCGCCGGGCGGCGCGGGCAGGTCGATCTCGGTAACCGCGCCCGCGGCTCCGGCACCGCCGTCGTCGTCCGTGGCGAGGGGCTCCAGCCGCAGCAGCGGAGCGCCGGCCGGCACCTGGCTCCCCACCGACACCAGGCGTTCCCGGACCCGGGCGCGGGCCGGCGCGCGCAGCACCGTCTCCATCTTCATGCTTTCCAGCACGAGGATCGGCGCGCCGGCCGCGACCTCGTCCCCGACGGCGATCGGGGTCGCGACGACGAGGGCCGGCGCGGGCGAGCGGACCATCCCGCCCTCATCCCGGCTGACCCGGTGGGTGACGCCATCGACCTCGACCAGGTGGACCGGCCCGTGGGTGGCCGTCGTCAGCCGGTGCCGTTCCCCGTTGACGGTGATCCGGCCGCTGTGAGCGTCGTACCGTTCGACTTCTACGTCGGCGGCGAGCTCGTCGCCGCCGACGAAGATCCTGGCCCGGTACCGGGCCAGGCCGAGGCGGGCGACGCGGACCCGGTAGCCGACGCCGCGCAGCCTGAAGTCCAGCGGCAGGACGGCCTCGTGCTGGGCCTGGGGGCGGCCGCCGTGCGCGGTGGCCAGGAGCCGCCGCAGCGAGACCTCTTCCTCTTCCAGGTAGGCCTCGATCGCGGCGGCGGCGAGCGCGACGGCCGAGTGCTCCCTGGCGCACAGCCGTCCCTCGCCCCGGACGCGGTCGATCCAGCCGGTGTCGGCGCTGCCGTCGATGACCTCGGGCGCATCCAGCAGGTCGAGCACGAAGCTCTTGTTGGTCGCGCCGCCCTCGATGACCACGGTGGTCTCGGCCATGGCGCGGCGCAGCCGGCCGAGGGCCTGGTCGCGGCTGCCGCCGTAGGCGATGATCTTCGCGATCATGGAGTCGAAGTCGGCGGGGATGGTGTCGCCCTCGCCGATGCCCGTGTCGACGCGGATGCCAGGTCCGGTGGGCAGCGTGAGCCGGGCGACGCGGCCGGGGGCGGGGGCGAAGTCACGGTCGGGATCCTCGGCGTTGAGCCGCGCCTCGATGGCGTGCCCGGACTCCGGGGGCTTGGATCCTTCCAGCGTGCCGCCGGCGGCGACGTGCAGCTGCAACCGGACCAGGTCGGTGCCGGTGACCAGCTCGGTGACCGGGTGCTCGACCTGGAGCCGGGTGTTGACCTCCAGGAACGCGAACGTCTTCTCGACCGGGTGGTAGAGGAACTCGACCGTGGCCGCGCCCCGGTAGCCGACGGCGAGCGCGAGGCGCTCGGCGGACGCCTTCAGTTCCTCGGCCTGCTCGCGGGCGAGGACCGGGGAGGCGGATTCCTCGATGATCTTCTGGTTGCGCCGCTGCACGGAACAGTCCCGCACGCCGATCGCCCAGGCGGTCCCCTGCCCGTCGGCGATCACCTGGACCTCGACGTGCCGCGCGCCGGTCATCAGGCGCTCCAAGAACACCGTGCCGCTGCCGAAGGCGCGCAGCGCCTCGGCGCTGGTCCGCTCGAAGGACTCGGCGAGGTCGTCGGGGGACGCGATGGCGCGGATACCCCGCCCGCCACCGCCGGCGGTGGCCTTGAGCATGAGGGGGTAGCCGATGTCCTCGGCGGCGGCGAGGGCGTCCGGCAGGGTGGCGACCTCGCCCCGGCTCCACGGGGCGACCGGGACGCCGGCTTGCTCGGCGATCAGCTTCGCGCCGATCTTGTCGCCGAGCTTGCGCATGGCCTCGGCGTCCGGGCCGATGAACGTGACGCCGGCCTTCGCGCACCGGTCGGCGAAGACGGGATCCTCCGCGACGAACCCCCAGCCGACCCACGCGGCGTCCGCCCCGGTCTCGGCCAGGGCACGCTCCAGCACGTCGTAGTCGAGGTACGGCCTCGCGGACGCGGGCCCGAGGAGGTAGGCGAGGTCGGCCTCGCGGACGAACGTGGCGGCGCTATCGACGTCGGTGTACAGGGCGACCGTCTCGATCCGCTCGCCCGTCTGGAGCGACAGGTCGCGGACGGCGCGGATCAGCCGCATGGCGGCCTCTCCCCTATTGACGATTGCGACACGACTGAACATCGGTAGCCCTCCCGTGCGCCGAAGCGCAGAAGAAGATGCCCGGACTCCGGACAGCGCCTTAACCTGCTTCTATCGTCTTCGATGCCGGGCCGCTATCCCATGCCGTGCACCACTCATCCTGGCCCGTCATCTTATAGATCCTCTACAAAAACGTTCTGGGCGATCGAGCATTTGCGTACCGCGGCTCGCGGCCCTTCGGCCGTTCACCCTGGTCGTCCGGACGTGGCCCGCCACGATCTGGGGTGGTAGCGGTTTTCCACAGGGGTTGTGGAAAGCGTTGTGCGCAACGCCGGCCAGGCTGTGGCAATCCTGTGCCAAACAGGTGGATAGCCTGTGCGTATTCATCCGGGGACGAATGGCCCGGCCTGCGCAAACGCACTGTGGACAATCGGGAAGGCCGCGTTCAACCGGGGATCGGCGTTTGACACGAGGCGGGCGTCATATATTAGGTTTGCCTTACCTAAGTCTGGAGGGGAGGGGGTCGCGTGGTCGCCACGCTCGTCATCTTCCTGCGCGAGGGCATCGAGGCGAGCATGATCGTCGCGATCCTGCTCGCCTACCTGAGCCGCCTGGGGCAGCGGCAGCACTTCCGCGACGTGTTCCTCGGGGTGGGCGCCGCGCTCGTCCTGGCCGGCGCGGGCGGCGCCGCCGCGTACCTCACCATCCGGTCCTACGACGGTTCCCGGGTGCAGACGGTCTTCGAGACCGCCACGTACGTGGTCGCGGCGGCGGTGCTCACCTACATGACGTTCTGGATGCGCAACCACGCCCGGTCGCTCTCGGCCGAGCTGCGCTCCCGCGCCGAGGCGGCCCTCGACGGGAAGGCCCGCTGGGGCCTGGCGCTGCTGGCCTTCCAGGCCGTCGGCCGGGAGGGCCTGGAGACCGTGGTGTTCACCCTGGCGATCATCTTCTCCACGTCGGCGGCCGGCGCCCTGTCCGGCGCCGTGGCCGGCCTGGCCGGGTCGCTGGCGCTCGCCTTCATCATCTACCGCCTCGGCCACAGGCTCAACATGTCGCGCTTCTTCACCGTCATCGGAGTGCTGCTGATGGTGTTCGCGGCCGGGCTGCTCGCCGACACGGTCGAGAACCTGCAGCAGCTCGGCTGGGCGCCCGTGCTCGCGACGCCGATGTGGCACACCGGGGCGCTGCTGTCGGAAGACAGCGCGCTCGGCGACGTGCTGCACAGCTTCTTCGGCTACAGCGACGCCCCCACCCCGCTGCAGCTCGTGGCGTACGCGGGGTACCTGGCGGTCGTCATCACCGCCTACCTGGGCGTGCGCGCCAGCGGGAAGCGGATCGCCGCGGCCGGTCACGCCGGGTAGCTCTTCGGTTCTGCCTCTCTTTATGGGAACGTGTGGCGGAGCTGGCGGCTGCCGCCGTCCTGCTGCCCCTCGCGAGGACCGTCTGGGTTCTTGATGGCAGGGGCGCCGGTGCCGGGGGTATGCGGGGGCGCGTGCCCCGTTCTGCGGGGGTATGCCCGGGGCGCGGGGGCGTGCCGGGCGGGCGGTGCCGGGGCGGGATGGCTGCGTGTGGAGGATACGTGAGCATGGAGCGCACGTATCCTCCACGCGAGCGTGATCGCGGCCCTGCGGATACCCCGGCGGGTATCCCAGCGATCTCGGCGTCCGTCTCTTCTGTCGATGACGTCCGCCACTTCTACCAGCCCAGCTCGGCGAGGCGGTCGTCGTCGATGCCGAAGTGGTGGCCGACCTCGTGGACGACGGTCCGCCGGACCTGCCCGGCGACCTCGTCCACCGAGCGGCAGGCCCTGCAGATCGCCAGCCGGTAGATCGTGATCCGGTCCGGCAGCACCCCCGCGTACTGGGTCGTCCGGCTGGTCAGCGGCACCCCCTGGTACAGCCCGAGCAGGCCGGGCGGCCCCGGCCCGTGCTCGACCGTCACCGCGACGTTGCTCATCAGCGCCCCGAGTTCCTCCGGCAGCCCGTCCAGCGCGTCGGCCACCATCTCCTCGAACCGTGCGGGCTCCACCTCTTCCACTCCCCCATTGTCTGCCCGTCCCGCCACCACCATCGAGCAGCCGGTCCGCCGAGCCGAAGGGACCCGCCGGGCCGAAGCACCCCGAGCACGCGACATTCACCTTCCGTTCCGTTATTGTTCACCTTTCAGAAATACAAGCATAAACTATTAAAAATGGACTGACAGTAGCATTAAGCATGCTAACGGGGATGGCCTTTGGGACGGGGCACATCGAGTCGCTCATATGGCATTCGTGGCCCGTTAAGACCGCGGGCGGCGCATTCATCGTGGCGCTCGTCGGGCTGGCTATCCAGGTCATCACCAGCTATAAGCGCATCGCCTGGCGCGCGTACGTCGATAGGGAAATCAACCTGGACCCTGCTCCGGCCCGCTCCATGAAGCTGAAGTTCAGGGTGTATGTCGGGGGCGGCACGAAGAACGAGGTCAAGGACCCCTGGCTGGTCCTGCTGCGCGTCCGGAACGCTGGCCTGGGGACTATCCACGCCAAGAACTTCAGCACGGCCCTGACGTTCATGTTCCCCGGCCGCGAGGTGTGCGCCGTGGACGTCATTGACCATTCCGGGGAATCCGCCGCCAATATCCTGCCAGCGACCCCGAGGCGCACGGTCAGCGCCCGCGCCCCCAGCCCGTGGTGGGCCGGCGCCGCGCAACGGCTGCGGGAGTGGGCGAACGGGAAGGACACCGGCCCCGAGTCGAAGCCGGACGACGAGCAGCACGAGGCACGCGTCGCGGAGATCAAGCTCAACAACCAGTTCATGCTGAACCGGAAGGACAGGTTCACGCTGCGCATCGTGCTCAGCGGCAAGCCGGAGGTGGACAAGAACGGCAGGCCCCTGATCAAGTACGAGGGCCAGTTCCCCGGGGGGAAGGTCGTACACGAGTCACCGCGGCTCGGGCCTGGCCACCGGAGGATGTACTTCGGGGTCGTCACGCTGGCGCTGGCCGGGCTGCTGGTCGGCCTGGTCTTCGCGCCCCAGGCGCGGCCGGGACCGTCCTCGTGCACCGGCGGCAGCCTCGCCCTGCTGGAGGGATCGACCGCGTTCGCGCCCACCGCCACGCTCATCGGCAAGCAGTACGAGAAGAACTGCGGGAGCGCGCACATCGCGACCGAGATCCCGAGCGCCGGGGCCGGGTCCATCAACGGGCTGAACGCGCTCCTCAGCGCCGGACCCCAGCAGGCGGGGTCGCAGATCGCGATGTCCGACGGACCCGCGCCGGCCGGGGGCAACTACGCGAGCCTGCGCGGCACGCCCGTCGGCGTGATCAGCTTCTCAGTAGTGGTCAACCGGAAGGCCGGCGTCTACAACCTCACCACCAGCCAGATCCGCGGGATCTTTAGCGGGCGCATCACCAACTGGTCGCAGATCCCCGGCGGCGCCGACCTGCCGATCAGCATCGTCAGCCGCGACCCGGGATCCGGGACCAGGCGCGCCTTCGACCAGTACGTGCTGGACGGCAGCTCCGAGCCGGGCGCGTCGTCCTTCGACTGCACCGACAAGAACCTGGCCCCGAAGGCGAAGGTGACCCTGTGCGAGGAGGGAAGTACCGGGTCCGCGCTGCAGCAGGTCGCGCGGATACCCGGCGCGATCGGCTACGCCGAGACCGCCGCCGCCGACATGTACCATGGCGACGCGATCGAGTCGGTCGAGCTGAACGGCGTGCAGGACGCCTTCGGCCAGCTCGGCACCGGTCCGGGCAGCTACCCGTTCTGGACCGTGGAATACCTTTACACTCACGGCGCCCCGCCGCCCAGGTCGCTGGCCGCGGCGTTCCTGGACTACCTGTCCAAGGACACGGCGAAGAACGTGCTCAACGCCCACCAGATCACGCCGTGCTCCGGCCGCCAGCCGAGCCTCAGCCACCTGTGCGCCCCCGGCGCCCGCTTACGCCGGGTCCGCGACCGCGCCGGAGGACCGGGCGGCCTCTCTCAGAGCAGGCCCGCCTCGCTGAGGAACGCGTCGGCTGAGGCGGAGACGGGGCGCGGTGACGGGATGCCGAGGTCGCGCAGGCGATGGTCAAGGAGGAACGACCGGAGGGGGCGGTTGCTGTCCGGCCTGGGCTGAGTGGCACGTATCGGTGACGCGTCAAGTCCCGCCTTCCCGGCCAACCCGACTGCCCAGTCGAACTTGGTGATGCCCTGCTGCGCGGCGACGTGCACGACGCCGGTCGCCTTGCCCTCGACGAGCCGCGCGATGACCGCCGCGATGTCCGTGGTATAGGTCGGCTGGCGGACTTCGACGGCGTCGGCCTCCACTTCTTTCCCGACGCGCAGCTGCCGGATCACCTGCTCGGGGAAGGTGGCCTTCGGTACCACGCGGCTGACGCCGAACAGCAGCGGCATCCGCACGACGAGGACGCCCTCGGCGTCAGCACAGTAGGTTTCGGCCTCGGCCTTCGTCCGGCCGTACACCTGTAGCGGGTCGGATGGGTCGTCCTCGTCGTAGCCGCCGTCCTTCCCGCCGGAAAAGACGTAGTCGGTCGAGACGTGGACGACCCGGATTTCCCGCGCCACGGCGGCCCCGACAAGTTTCTGGACGGCAAGGGCATTGAGTTCCCTCGCCGCCGCCGGATCCGCCTCGCACGACGCGATGTTCGGATTGGCCGCGCAGTGGACGACAGCGTCGGGCCGGTCGGAGTCGAGCGCTAGGTCGATGTCCTCCTGGCGGCGCACGTCGGCGTGCCGGTATCCGCCGTGGCGGCCACTCGACCACCCGGTGACCGCATGCCCGTCCGCCGCGAGCCTCCGCGCGACCTCGCTGCCCAGCAGCCCTCGCGCCCCGGTGACGGCGATCCTCATCTTCTGTCACCTCTCTACGTCGCTGCGCCCGGCGAGGCGCTACACACTATCTGTCGACTATACGCGACACCATGCGACCGTATGAGGGCAGGCAGGGTGCTTGAGCTATTCGAGCGTCACTGGAACGCGCCGGAGGAGTAGGCGACCGACCCGCCCACCAGCGTCAGCTCCGAGCGGATCCCCGGAACCTCGTCGGCCGGGACCGTGAAGTAGTCGCGGTCCAGGACCGCCAGGTCGGCCAGGTACCCCGGCGCCAGCCGGCCGCGCACGGACTCCTCGGAGGAGAACCACGCGTTCCCCCGCGTGTAGGCGTCCAGCGCGGCCGAACGCGACACCCGGTGCCGCGCCTGGCGCACCGAACCGCCGTCCAGCGACTCCCCCGTCACCATCCAGTGCAACGACCGCCACGGGTTCCACGACGACGCGCGGGTCGCGTCGGTCCCCGCGCCCAGCGGCACCCCGGCGGAGCGAAGGTCGCCCAGCGGCGGCACCTCGTCCAGCGATCCCGCGCCCCACCGGGCCCGCGACGCCCCGGCCCGGAACGCCTGCCGGTCATCGACGATCGCGCCCGCCCCCAGCCGCTTCAGCCGCGCGATATCGGAGGCGCCGATCCGGTCGCAGTGCGCGAGCGCGAACCGCAGCCCGCGCAGCGGCACCTCCGCGTCGACCGCCTCCCAGCAATCCAGGATCCGCGAGATCGACCGCGACAGCACCCCGTGCAACTGCATGGGCTTCCCGGCCTCGGCGACGGCCCGCGTGATGGAGGTCAGCCCGGCCGCCGCCTCGTCGGTGATCGAGAAATCCGTCAGCCCCTCGAAGTCGTGGCAGCCGAAGTGCGCGACCTCCCCGATCCCGACCGCCCGCAGCATGGAATCGTGCGGCACGGTGTCCCCGGGGCCGGTGAATCCCTCCCGCAGCCACGCGTTGATGTCCTCGGCCTCGCTGCCCGGTGCCAGGGCCGAGTAGTACAGCCGCATCCGGCACGCCAGCTCGCCACGGCGGTGCAGCTCCCGGAGCGCGTCGTAGGAGCCAGCGGTCATCCCGAGCCCGCCCGGGTCGTGCACCCCGGTGATCCCGGCCGCCGCGAAGTCCCGGAACATGGCGGCCGTCCCGCGCACCTGCTCCTCCAGCGACGGCGCCGGAATCGCGGCCAGGAACGCGTTGTAGGACGGCGTCCCGTACACCCGCCCGTTCTCGTCCGGCGAGACCGACGGAACCAGCGCGCACGCCGCCCGGTTGACCACCGCGAACTCGTACATGGCCTGCAGGAACACCGGATTGTCCGGCGCGATCTCGTCCAGCAGCTCGCGCGACGGAGCCCACCCGCCCAGCGCCGACGGGTGCCAGCCCCCGACCGCCGCGCCCCACTCGCCCGGCCGGGCGGCGCC
>JAFMRC010000469.1 GCA_017354375.1 Nocardiopsaceae bacterium
AGGTGCCCGGCCCGCGGCCGGGTCGGCGGTCGCCTACCGGCGCGAGTCGGTCGAGGAGCGCACCCGCCGCCTGAGGATCGCGCGCCGCCGGGCCACCGCGTTCCTCGCGGTGGTGACGGTGGTGTTCATCGGCGTGACCGCGGCCGGCGCCCACGGCACGTTCCTCGGCTACGTGCAGGCCGGCGCCGAGGCGGCGATGGTCGGCGGCGTCGCGGACTGGTTCGCGGTGACGGCCCTGTTCCGCCGCCCGCTCGGGCTGCCGATCCCGCATACCGCCGTGATCGTCGAGCGCAAGGACCAGTTCGCCGCCACGCTCGGCCAGTTCGTCCAGGAGAACTTCCTCAACGCCGACGTGCTCGCCGACCGGATCCGCGGGGCCAGGCCCGCCTCCCGCCTCGCGTCCTGGCTCGCGGACGAACCGAACGCCGCCCGGCTCGCCGGGCACGCCGCGGACCTGGCGGTGCGGGCGTCCGCCTCGCTCCGCGACGAGGACGTGCAGCGGGTTCTCGCCGCCGAGCTGTCCCGCGCGGTCGATGCCACCGATGTCGCGCCGCTGGCCGGGAAGGCGCTGCGGGCCGTCATGGAACAGGGACACCACCAGGCGCTGTTCAACACGATCCTGGCCGGCGCCGACCACTACCTGGAAGCCCACCACGACGAGCTGCGGGTGCGGTTCGAGGCCGAGGCCCCCCGGTGGCTGCCCGAGATGGTCTACGTGCGGGTCTTCGACCGGCTGCACGCCCGGCTGCGCGAGCGGCTGGCGGGGATGGCCGCCGATCCCGACGACGAGACGCGGCGGCATTTCGAGGAATGGCTCGCCGGGCTCCCGGAGCGCCTGGAGACCTCCCCGGAGCTGCGCGAGCGCGCCGAGCGCCTCAAGCGCGACGTCGTCGGCAGCGCCGCGCTGCGGGACCTTTCGTCGTCGTTGTGGAAGACGACCAAGGACGCGCTGCGGTCGCAGGCGTCGGACCCGACCTCGGAGCTGCGAGGCCGCCTGGAGGAGGCACTGGCGGCGTCGGCCTCCCGGCTCAGATGCGATGCCCGCCTGGCCGACGGCGTCGAGCGGATGGCCGAGTCGGCCGCGCGGGCGCTGGCCGGCCAGTTCCACGACGAGCTGGCCGGCCTGGTCACCGGGACGATCCAGCGCTGGGACGCCGCGGAGACCTCCAGCCAGCTGGAGCTGCTGCTCGGCCGCGACCTGCAGTTCATCCGGATCAACGGCACGGTGGTGGGCGCGGGCATCGGCCTGGTCCTGCACGCGATCGCGCTGGCCCTGCCCTAACGTGCCAAGTGCGTGCCTGGGCCTGCTCACCCACCCCACCCAACGTGCCAAGTGCGCACTTGGGCCTGCTAGAGGCTGCCCAAATGCGCACTCGGGCCGTAACGGGGATGGGTGGCGCGAGTCGAGCTTGGCGAGGAGCCGGGTCATGGTGCGCAGGTCGTCTTGGCGCAGGGGGGCGAGCGGTCCGGGGTCGGTGACGAGGTCGCTCCAGAACTGGTCGCGCAGACGTTCGCCTTCGGGGGTAAGAACGAGGGCCTTGACGCGGCGGTCGGAGGGGTCGGCGCGGCGCTCGAGCGCGCCGCGCCGGGCGAGGCGATCGACGACGGTGGTGAGGTTGGAGGCGTCGTAGTCAAGCTGCCGGGCGAGCTTGCGCATGGGAACCGCCTCGCCGGGGGTAAGGCGGAGCAGGACCTTGACCTGGGCCGCGGTCAGGCCGAGCGCGGCGGCATGCGCGGACCAGTGCTGGCGCAGGCGCTCGGTGACCGCGAGCAGCCGGAGGTCGGCGTCGAGCACCAGCGCCAGATACTCGTCGGCCGGCGCTGGCATGTCCGGGTAAGGGTTCATCGTCCTCAACCTTACCGGTGACTTGTGGTGCTATATAATAGTGGTTTACTACCATCAAATGGCATAGGGGTACACTTCGCCATGCAGGCCATTGTCGTCGATCCGCAATCGCCCCAGCGTGTCGGCTTCCGGATAGTCGAGCCGCCCGCCCCGCGGGCGACGGAGGCGCTGATACGCGTGAAGGCGATCTCGCTCAACCGTGGTGAGGTGGTGTACCGCGTCCAAGGCGAGGCGGGAACGCCTCTGGGGTGGGACCTGGCGGGGGTCGTGGAGCGGCCAGCGGCGGAGGAGCCTGGGCCGGCGCGTGGGGCCAGGGTGGTCGGCCTGCTGCACTCCGGTGCCTGGGCCGAGCTGGCGGCGGTTCCCGCTAACGCCCTGGCCGAGCTTGAACCGTCGGTCACCTTCGAGCAAGCCGCGGCCCTGCCGACCGCGGGGCTCACCGCGCTGGCGGCCATCGAGCACGGCGGTAACCTCATCGCCCGGTCGGTGCTGGTCACGGGCGCCTCCGGCGGAGTCGGGCTGATCGCCTGCCGGCTGGCCTCCCTGGCCGGCGCGCGGGTGGCCGCCCAGGTACGGCAACCGGTATCAGCCCAGCTGGCGAAGGAGGCGGGTGCCGAGCACGTGGTCGTCGGCGAGAGCGTCGCCGCCGCGGAGCGGTTCGGCCCCTATGACCTGATCGTCGAGCAACTGGGCGGCCGGGCGCTGGCCGAGGCCATGACGCAGCTTGCCCCAGGGGGAACCTGCGTCTCGGTCGGCGTCTCAACGGGGCCGGCTGGCTACGAGGTCCCACTCGATATGGCGCGCATGCGGCGGGCGCCGGATGCCTGCCTGCGCATCCTGAACCTCTATCAGGAACTCGAACGGGAGCCGGCCTCCCTCCGGCTCCAGCGGCTGGTCCGCCTGGCCAGCGAGGGAAAGCTGACCCCCCATCTCGGCGTCGAGGCGGACTGGCGCGAGATCGCCTCGGTCGCGCAGGCACTCATCGACCGGCGGTTCCCGGGCAAAGCGGTGCTGCGCATCCCCGATGAAACGTGACCACGGAATGCCGTGCCGGTTATGCCGCCCGGCTGGGCGGGGGCCGTTTCCCCCGCGCCGGGTGGCCGCGGATGACCTGGGTGCCGTCGGGGCTGGTAGCCTGGAAGGAGCCATCGGCCAGGAGTTCGATTTTCCATCCCCACCTGTGAATACAAACCAAGTGATGGAAGCCGCAGAAGCACCCGCACCCGGCCACTGACGTCGGGCCGCCATCGGCCTTGTGGCGTATGTGGTGGACGTCGCTGGCGGCGGCGGGCACGTCGCAGCCGCCGGGCCATTCACAGTAGCCTCCGGCGCGGGCGATGACGGCGCGGCGGATGGCCTCGGGGACGTGCTGGCTGAACCCGACGTCCAGGGGGATGCTCTTCCCGGCGAACGGCTGCGGCAGCAGGCCGGTTCGCAGCAGGGAGGCGATGGCGCCGGGACCGGACACGAACCGAATCGCGAGCCGGCCCAGGGCCTGCGCCAGATCCTGCCAGGCCCCGGGCGGAAGCGGCAGCACCCCGGGCGGCAGCGGCATCGGCGAGCACTCCGCGTTGCCCGCGTCGCCGGGGTCGTCGTTGTCGCCCTGTGCCGTGTCACGAGCCGCCGTGTCACGGCCGCCAGCCGGATCCGGCCCGGTCGTCCCGTGCTCCCCATGGTTCCCGAGGGCTTCGGTGACCATGCGGACCATCTCGGT
>JAFMRC010000470.1 GCA_017354375.1 Nocardiopsaceae bacterium
TCACCCGGCCCGGCGGCCCTCGCGAAGACGACGCTGCCGGGGCCGACGGTCGCCGGCCCCGGCAGCGTCTCAGCGGTTCAGGGGATACCCGGACCGGAGGTGCTGCCCGGGTCTGAGCTGTTGTGGGTGCCGGACGGGGCACTGTTGATCGGCACGTACTGGCCGGGGTCGGTCAGGTTCGTGTTGGGAGTGGAGGTGTACTGCAGGTAGTTCTGGTAGGCGCCGTCGTCGTAGGTGGTCCACGGGGTGAAGCCGCCGGCGGCGTTGTACTTGGCGACCGCGGCCTCGGCGTTGTTCCACGGAGACAGCAACTGGTAGTCCTCGCCGTAGGCGGTCACCGAGTCCCCGGGGGTTATCTGCCACAGGCCCCAGCCGGTCGTCGAGTACGGCTGGCCCGCCTGGATGATGCCCGGCTCGAACGAGGACTCCGCGCCGGTGATCGCCTCCGAGGTAATGGCCGTCGATGACGGGCCGCCCGCCAGCTCCCAGTACCCTCCGATGGAGGAGGTGGCCAGCTGGCCGCTGGCCGCATGCGGCCGGATGGCCTTCGAGGGCATGGGGGGCGCCTTGGTGATGGCCGGCTGCGGCCCTTCGTCGAAGGTCAGGTCGCGCTTGAACCCGCTCGGCGTGGCGCCGGTCACGTGCATCGTCATGCTGGTGAACAGGGTCTTGTTCCCAGAGGCCTTCGGGCCGGAGAGGGTGAAGTTCGCCGCCGACTTGGCCCAGCTGGTGCTGCGGGCGAGAACCGTCCCGCTGGTTCGCCAGGTGACCTCGCCGGTCGCCGTGGCCTGCTTCGCCGTCCAGCTCGTCCAGGTCAGGTTCTTCGCGATCTCACCGTGGTCCGCGCAGGTCAGGATCATGCTGCTGGGCTTGGTGACCGCCGGGCCGGACCCGCAGACCTCCACGGACGGAGACGCGGACTGGGACGCTGACAGGGACGCGGCGGCCGAGGCCGAGGGCCCGAACGCGGCGGCCGTTGCCAGGCCGCCCGCCGCGACGGCCGTCAGCACCGCCGCGGGGATGCTGAATCGAGATAGCTTCCGAATTCCCCCGCGTCTGCTTCGCAGCTCTAGCCTTCCCATCATTCCTTCCTTCTGCACTCGGTTCGCTGATCGATCCGGTACTCGCTGATATCCGAAATAAATTTCGGATACTTGAGGCCAGGGAAGACGGCGCTACACCGTCGCGCTTGCGCCTCGGCGACAAGAGCGAAGGATGATGCCCGCCCTGTGTAATTTTTCGTGGTTTATTGTGACATTTATTGCCCTGTGATCACAAGACCCGTAAGAGTTTTGATAGATTTGATCCATTCTTACTGGTTACGGGGCCACTCTTGGGTTAGCTCTTGGGTTAGCGAGCCCCCTGGTGGCCGCATATATAGACAAAAAGCAATATAAACGAACAGCGATAACGCCGCTCACGCGTCCCGTGAGCATGCCAGGCCGCGGATATGTCAGGACGACGGCGGATTCGCGCTGGACGAACGGCGGGAGAGGCGGGCGCGAAGACCGTGGCTGCGCCGGACCACTTCGACCGACGGGTCCGCACCGTCCTCGCGGTCAGGCCGGTAGACGTCCGGCTCCAGGTAGATCGTCTCGGCGATCGGCACCGCGGCGCGGATCCGCGCCTCCGCCTCGTCGATCCTGGCCGCCAGGTCCACGGCCCGCATCTTCGGCGCCACCGCGATCTTCGCGGTGACCACCAGCGATTCCGGGCCGACGTGCACGGTGCGCAGGTGGATCACCCGGAAGTTCTCGGGGCCGGACTCCAGCGCGGAAACGATCTCCGCCGACGTATCCGAACTCGCCGACTCCCCGATCAGCAGGCTCTTTGACTCGTAGCCGACGATGAAGGCGGCCCCGGCCAGCAGCACGCCGACCGCCACCGAGCCGACCCCGTCCCAGGCCCCGTCGCCGGTGAGGACCGACAGCAGCACGCCGCAGAACGCGAAGAGCAGGCCCAGCAGCGCCGCCGTGTCCTCCATCAGGACCACGGGCAGTTCCGCTGACTTAGTCGAGTGCACGAACTCCCGCCAGCCCAGGTCACCCCGGCTCACGTTCGACTCCTTGATCGCGGTGCGCAGCGAGAACCCTTCCAGGCCCATCGACACGATCAGCACCGCGAAGGCGACCAGCGGGGAGCCGACCTTCTCCGGGGACATGATCTTGTGGACCCCGTCGTACACGGAGAACACCGCGCCGACGGTGAACAGCATCACGGCGACGACGAACGAGTAGAAGTACCGTTCCCGCCCGTACCCGTACGGATGCTCCAGCGTCCGTGCCCGCCGGGACCGGCCCCGGCCGATCAGCAGGAGCAGCTCGTTACCCGTGTCGGCGACCGAGTGAACCGACTCGGCCAGCATCGACGCCGAGCCCGTGAACAGGAACGCGACGAACTTCGCCACGGCGATCGCCAGGTTGGCGGCCAGGGCGGCGATGACTGCCCGCATCAGGTAACGACCCCTTTATCCTTCCAGCCTGCTTCCGGCCTGGTTCATTCAGCCTGCTGGGCCAGGTTGCGCAGGTCCCCCCGGGCCGCCGACGCCAGCGGGTCCAGGCCGGAGGCTAGCCCGAGGTACGCGGACGCGTAGTCGAGCAGCTGCGTGACGCTGGCAAGCCGCCGCAGCGGCCCTTCTCCCTCCAGCGACAGCGACGACACGGGGATCCCGCGCTCTTCCGCGACCGTCGCCGCCGCCTCGCGCATCCGGGTGTGCACCGAGTGCTCGCCCTCGGCGTCGGCGATCAGCACGAGCCGAAGTTCCGGCGCGCCCCGCGCGTCATCGGCGCGGCCGAAGCCCATGTCCTCCGCGGACGGGGACGCGAGCTTCTCCGCGGAGGGAAACGCGGGCGCGGGGACCGGGGCGAACGGACCATCCAGGATCGACACCTGGTCATGCGCCACGCCCGGGAAGCCGCCCGCCACCGCGGGGTACTTGGCGTTCTGTGCCAGCAGCGACGCGAACCGGCGCGCGACGACCCCCGCCAGCGGCGAGGAACCCCAGATCAGCGGCACCGTCCCCGAGATGTCCAGCGCGAGTGACTTGGCCGGGTTGACGAACGACTCGCTAGTTGGCCGGCACTGGCGCGACACTTCCTCCAGCACCTCGGCGACCGCCTCGTACTCCCCGTCGGCGATCGGTGACACGCCCAGCCGCGAGGCGATGAACACCAGCGGGACCAGCAGCGCCCACAGCGATGACCGCCCCGATCCGGCCGCGTCCACCGGAACGTACACGCCGCGCGCCTGCGCGGCGATGTCGGCCAGCGGGGATCTCGCGGGCCCGACCCCGGCGAAGTCGCAGCCGCGGCGCACCGCCTCCTGCGACAGGGCCCGCGCCTCGGTCCCCGCGCCGGACGCGGAGACTCCGATCACCAGGTCGGCGGCACCGATCCAGCCGGGAAGCCGGTAGCCGCGCACGGTCGTCACCTGGATGTGAGTCGCGGTTCCGCAGATAGCGGCGAGCGACTCCCCGGCGCATGCGGACGCGCCGCCGGCCGCGACCACGATCGCCCGCGGCCTGCTCAGCGCCAGCCCGGCCTCCTCGCACGCCCGC
>JAFMRC010000219.1 GCA_017354375.1 Nocardiopsaceae bacterium
CCGCCGCACCGACGACAGCGCGTACCAGGACGCGGCGGCCACCTGGGCGATGACCGTGCCCCACGCGGATCCGATCAGCCCGGTATGCAATCCGAATACCAGCGCGGATTCCAGCGCCACGTTCAGGACGTTCGCGCTGACCGCGATCCGCAGCGGCGTGCGGGTGTCGGCCAGCCCGATCGCGTGCCCGTTGCCCGCATACGACAGGTAGAGGAACGGCAGCCCGGCGGCCGACGCCCGGAGGTAGCCGACGGCGCCGGAGGACGCGGCGCCGTGACCGCCGAGCAGCGCCGCGGTCCACGGGGCCGCCACCACGACCGCGACCGCGACGACGGCGCCCCAGGTAGCGGCGACCAGGTAGGCGGTGCCCGCCGCCCGTCCCGCCGCGGCGGTCTCCCGGGCCGCGGCCAGCCGGGCGACCGCGGATGTGGTGGCGGTGCTCAGGAAGATGGACAGCCATCCCACGACGGCCAGGGCACTGGTCGCGATGGCGAGGGAGTCCAGCGGGAGCCGGCCCAGGTGCCCCACGATCGCGGTGTCGGCGAGGTTGTACAGCGGCTCGGCGGCGATCGACCCGAGCGCCGGGACGGCGAGCCTGATGATACGGCGGTCCAGGCTCTGCACCCGAACGATCCTAGACGCCAGGTGCCACCCGCGCGGGCCACGGACCGGGTGGGATACGGTTAGATCTCCGTGACCACGCACAAAACGGACCATCGCCGCTCCCGGGCAGTGCCTCCCGCGGATGTGGTCCTGCTCGTGGCCGGCGTCGCCTTCGTGGGGTACAACCTGCGCGGCGCGATCACCAGCCTCCCCCCGCTCTTTCCCGAACTGGCCGGCCGCCTGCACCTGTCGGCCGCGACGCTGTCGGTGCTCGCCGCGATGCCGACGGCCTGCTTCGGCGTCGTGTCCTCCTTCGCCGCCTGGTTCGGCCGCCGCTTCGGGGAGGAGCGGGTGCTGCTGGGCGCCCTGGTCATCCTGACGGCCGGCCTGCTGCTGCGCGCCGCCGCCCCGGGCGCCCTGCTGCTGCCCGGCACGATCGGCGCGTCGTCCGCGATCGCGGTCATGAACGTCCTGCTGTCCAGCCTGATCAAGCGGCGCTGGCCGCAGCGCGCCGGCCTGCTGGTCGGCGCCTACATCACCGCCCTGTCGCTCGGCGCGATCGTCGGCTCGCTGGGCGCCGTGCCCCTGTGGGACGCCTCCGGCGGCTCGGTGCCCCTCGCGCTCGGCTGGCTGGCCGCCCCCGCCGCGCTGGCCGCGGTCGTGTGGCTACCCCAATCACGGTACCGAACGGGTGGTAGCGCCTCCCCCGTCCCGGCTGACCCTGGCCGCCCGTCCCCCCGGGCACGCACCGCGCTCCCCGTCTACAAGCACGCGCTGGCCTGGCAGGTCACCGTGTTCATGGGGACGCAGAGCCTGCTGTACTACGCGGCCTTGTCCTGGTTGCCGACCATCGTGCGCGACCGCGGCGCCAGCGCCGGCGACGCCGGGAACCTGCTGGCGCTGATGGGCGCCGGTAACCTGCTCGTGTCGCTGATCGTCCCGGTGCTCGCGCAGCGGATGCGGTCGTCGGTCGCGCTGGTGGTGCCCGCCACCGCCGCGCTGGCCGCCGGCCTGGCCGGGGCGGTGTACGCGCCGCTGGGCTCGGCGCCACTGTGGGTGCTGATCCTGGGGATGGGCCAGAACGCCACGCTGAGCCTGGCGATCTTCTTCACGATGGCCCGCGCTCCGCACCCGGCGGCCGCCGCGTCGCTGTCCGCGTTCGCCCAGTCCGTCGGCTACCTGCTGGCCAGCTGCGGCCCGCTGGGGGTCGGCCTGCTGCACTCGGCCACCGGAAACTGGAATCCGCCGGTCGCGGTGCTGTTCGGATTGCAGGCGGTAATGCTGGTCGCGGGGGTGCTGGCCGCCCGGCCGCGTGTCCTGCCCGACGAAGTGCCCGTGACGAAACATGGGCCTTGACTTTCCGATAAGGTTTGCCGCGTGAGTCCAGTTCTCGAACAACGTGGTGAGGAAGTCGCGGTGCATGATCGCGCCCGCGGTAGGTGGCTGCTGATCGCCGGGGCCGTCGCCTTCGCCCTCGTCGTGGCGGGCTGGGCCGCCTATGACCTGCGCCGCGCGTCGGACTGGACCCTGTACCCGGTGGACTTCGACGTCTACCGGGACGGCGGCCTGATCCTCCGGCACATCAGCCCGCCCTACAACCCGAAGTTCGCGGACCCGCTCTACGGGTGGTCGCGGACCGCGCTGCTCCCGTTCACCTACCCCCCGTTCGCCGCCGCCGTGTTCGCGGTGGTGTCGTTCGTGCCGCCGGTCGCTGACCCGCGGCTGACCGAGCTCGTGAACGTGGTCGCGCTGGTCGGCGCGGCCTGGTGCACGATGCGGGCGCTCGGCTGGACCGGCTGGCGGGTCCGCCTCGGCGGGGCGCTGCTCGGCGCGGCCGTCGGGCTGCTGACCGAGCCCGTCTTCCGCACCATCTACCTCGGGCAGATCAACATCGTCCTGATGCTGATGATCATCTGGGACCTGACCCAGCCGGACACGCCGTCCAGCCGCCGGTGGAAGGGGATTCTCACCGGGGTCGCGGCCGGGATCAAGCTGACCCCGCTGGTGTTCGTCCCCTACCTGCTGCTCGCCCGGAAGTTCCGGCAGGCGTTCTTGATGCTGGCCGGGTTCGCGGGCACGGTCGCGGTGGGGTTCGCGGTGGTGCCATCGGGCTCGGTGGACTACTGGTTCAACGGGCTGTTCGCCAAGGCCGGGCGGACCGGGTTTCCCGGCTGGGGCGGCAACCAGTCGCTGCGCGGCCTGGTCACCCGGCTCGCGGGCAGCCTCGCGGCCGGGACCGTGCCGTGGCTGGTCCTCGCGGTCGTCGTGGGCGTGGCCGGGCTGGTGGCGGCGGCGCTGCTGAGCCGCGCCGGGCACGAGATGCTCGGCCTGCTGACGGCCGCCCTGGTCGGCCTGCTGGACTCGCCGATCAGCTGGGACCACCACTGGGTGTGGGTGATGCCCGGCATGATGGCCGCGGCCCACTACGCGGGTGTCGGCTGGCGTTCCAGGCGCGGGATGGCCGCGGACGGTCCCCACGCGGTGATCGGCTGGCGCTCCCGGCGCCGGATGGCCGTCGGTGACCTCGCCCTGGCCAAGAGCACGGCTCCCCCGGAGCGAACGGCTTCCCCGGAGCAAGAGGGCGGTCCGGCCGCTGGCGCCGTTCCCGGTAATGCCGTGCCCGGTGCCGTCGGCGGCGTGGTCCGGCACGGCTGGGCGCTGGCCTCCGGCTGCGCGGCGCTCGTGGTCGCCGGGTTCCTCGCCTTCGCCCCGTGGCCCGGGCAGCTGTGGGGCGCGCCGGTGCTGGCGCCGGGCAACTACACCTGGGGACTGGTCTGGGCCGCCCCGGACAGCCGCGTCCTCTACTACACGGAGTATGGCGACAAGCCGTGGTACAAGGAGTACCACTGGCACGGCTTCCAGCTCCTGGCCGGGAACGCCTACGTGCTGTCCGGCCTGGGGGTGTTCGTCGTCCTCTGCGTGGTCGCGGCCACGGTCACCCGCCGCCCCCGCCCCACGGCCGCCTAACGCCGCTCCCGCGTGGCGCCGGCTGCGGGCCGTCATTCCCGGTCCTGGGCCCGGCTTTGTACGGCGAGCGGTTGGATTGGAACGATTCAACAGGCGATTTAGCAACCACCCCGCATACAAAGCTGAATAGTTGCCTTTATGTGCCAGAAAACTCCACGCGGGGACTGTCGCTAGGCGGGGATCGACCAGGGGCGCGGGGCGCGGCGTAGCCACTGCCAGAACGTGCGGCGCGGGGGGCGCGCGAGGATGCGCCCGCTGCGGACGGAGCCCGTGACCTCGATCCGAAGCGACGCCGGGATGGAATCGCCCCACGGCGCGCGGATCTTCACCTGCCCGCTGCGGACCGACACGTCGTCGGCGTCCACGACGATGCCGGGCTTGGTGATGAGGGTCAGGGCCCCGCTGCGTATCTCGGCGCTGATGCGCAGCACGGTCTGCGTGATCACCGCCTCGGTGAAATCCAGGCATACTCCGCCGCTGCCGACCTTGACGTCCAGTTCTTTCGGCACGACCCAGCGACCATCTCGCCTGGCGCTTCCGCTGCCGATGTCGATCTGGATCAGGTCCTTGGGCTGCGGCGAGCCCGCCAGGCCCGCCGCTTCGCCCGCCGGCGTCACGGCCGACCCGGGCACGGCCGGGAACGTCCCGGGCGCGACCGGGAGGTCGGCGGTCAGCGCCGCCAGCTCGTCGTAGGTCTTCGCGGTCAGCGCGCGTTCCAGCCGCTCGTCCAGCTCCTCCGGAGACAGTCGGCCGTCGCCCGCGGCTACCCGCAGCACCTCGGTCACCCGGTCCCGGTCCTCGTGCGACGCGCGCAGCGCGCCGTTGTCCGTCATGCCCAAACTTTAGGACAATGCACCGTGACCGCGCGACGCATGATGGCACGGCCGACAGGGCGACGCCTCGCCGCCGGGCGGCGAGGCCCCGGTCTACGCGCGGTCGGCGGCGAGGTCGGCCAGGCCGTAACGCTCGACGTGGTCCGGGTCCTCCAGGCTGATCGTCCGCAGGCCTTCGGCGGCGAGCCGCTCGTTGACCTCGTCGAAGTGCTCGCGGACGAGCGCCTGCTCTGCCTCGGTGGCCTTGCCCCGGTGGGGCTTGCCGGCGTGCTCAAGCGTGCCGTAGTCGGGCCGGTCCCCGCGCGGGGAAGCGGAACGGGAGGCACCCGACCGGGACCGCTTGGCGGGCCGCGCGGCGATCAGTAGCTCGCCTACCGGCCGCTCGGTCGCCATCTCGCCGAACGCGTCCGCGTCGATCACCACCCGCCGCGGCTCCTCCTCGCCGGAAAGGTAGAGGTCGAGGACGGCGACGTTCAGCGCGTTCTTCTCCATGGCGAGGGCCTCGTCGGCGAGCGCCTCGATCTCCACCGGCCCGCTGTCAAGCTCCGGGTGCTCGTGGACGACGATGCGCGCGAGCGATTCGTCCCGCATGATGAGCTGTCCGCTCAAGTCGCTGAACCGAACAGTCTTCTGACCCATGGCCGACCCCTTTCCCGGACGATTCCCGTCGGGTCAACCCTGCCGTAAACCTGTTCGATTGTCAAACTCGTGTTCCATAAAGGACGTACGGTGCGAAACTACTGTCGCATCGTGCCCGCGTGCTGAGTGAAGCTGAACCAGTTGCCGGAGTCGTCGCGAAGCAGGGCCTCGATCCCGTAGGGCCGCTCGGCCGGCGGCTGGAGGAACTCGACGCCGCGGGCGACGAGCTTCTCGTAGTCCCCGCGGCAGTCCGAGGTGGACATGACGCCGGGGGAGAGAGCGCCCTTCGCGACCAGCGCCCGGACCTGCTCGGCCGTGCCGGCGTCGAGCATGGAGTGCGACGGATCCATGAGCACGAATTCCTGGTCGGTGTTCCCCGGCGGGCGCACGGTCAGCCAGCGCATCCCGTTGTCGAGCTTGACGTCGTTGGTGACCTCGAAGCCGAGCTTGGTGGTGTAGAACTCCAGGGCCGAGTCCTGGTCCAGTACCCAGACCGACACGATTCTGATGCCGTTGATCATGCCTGCGAAGTTACTGTCCCGCCGGGCCGCGGCGCTTCTCGGAAAGTGCGGTGTTCCGCCCGCTCGCGGACGCCGGGTGCCGCCTGCTCGCGGACGCCGGGCGCGGGCGGGCTGGCGGGGAGCCCCGTCTCCCACATCAGGGCGAAGCATCCCGGGATCGGCGCTGGCCCGCCGCGCCGGGCGGCGTCGGCGCGGTAACGGGTGGGCGACATGCCCACCTGCTCGGCGAACCGGGCGCTGAACGTGCCGAGGCTGGTGAACCCGACCAGGTGGCAGATCTCGGTGACGGTGAGGTTCACCGATCGCAGCAGCTCGCACGCGCGCTCGATCCGCCGCCGCGTCCGGTACCGTCCGGGCGTCTCCCCGTACGTAGCGCGGAACGCGCGGATGAAATGCTCCCGGGAGTACCCCGCCCGGGAGGCCAGCGCCTCGATGCCGATCTCCTCGCCGTAGTCCCGGTCGATCCGGTCCCTGGCCCGCCGCAGCGCCCGCAGCGCCACCACATCCGCCTCCCGGTGCCCCATGCCCGCAGCGTACAAGACCACTTCATGGGCAGTGGGTTCCCGCCGCCGATACCGTGTTTCCCGTGAAGGGCGACACCGCTTCCCGTACCGCGCGCAGCGTCGCGGCGCACCGGCTCGACTGCGAACGGGTTCCCGCCCCGTACGAGGATCCGGACGCCGACGAGGCCCTGGCCCGCGACGTCATCCGGCGACTCAGGCCAGCAAGCGCGAGCGCCTGGCCCGGCTCGGTGCTGGCGATCAGCGTGTCCACCGGCGCCGACGGCGAGGCCCGCGAGCGGTTCCGGCGGCACGTCGCTGCGGTCGGCGAGACTCCTGGTCACCCGGTGACGGGGGAGAGGCCGGTGACGGGGGAGTCGCTACTATCCGTTCGGCCGGATGGTCGTGCGCCGGGGTGACTACCCGGACCGGGGCCGACTGCCCGCGCCCCTTGCCCGCCGTCCGGGTTGCGGGCAGAGTTTTGTCCGTGAATGAACTGAAGATAGAGGCCGAGCCCGGCGAGGCGGGGCTGGACGCCGGGCGGCTGGCGCGGATCGGACGGCATTTCCAGCGGTACGTCGATGACGGGCGGCTGGCGGGATGGCTGCTCACGGTGAGCCGGAACGGGAAGCTGGCCCACGTGGCCAGCTACGGGTCACGGGACGCCGAGGCCGGGCTGCCGGTGACTCATGACACGCTGTGGCGCGTCTACTCGATGACCAAGCCCATCACGTCGGTCGCGGCGATGATGCTGTACGAGGAGGGCGCCTTCGAGCTCACCGACCCGGTCAGCAAGTTCATCCCGTCGTTCGGCGACGTGCGGGTGTACGACGGGGGATCCGATCTCAAGCCGGTCACGGTCCCGGCGACCGAGCCGGTGCGGATCTGGCACCTTCTCACCCACACCTCGGGCCTCACGTACGGGTTCCACCGGGTGCACCCGGTGGACGCGCTGTACCGGGCGGCCGGGTACGAGTGGGGCACGCCCCGGGGCGCCACCCTGGAGCAGGGGTGCAACACGTGGGCGGGGATCCCGCTGCTGTTCCAGCCGGGCGCGGAGTGGAACTACTCGGTCGCCACCGACGTGCTCGGCCGGGTCGTCGAGGTCGCGTCGGGGCAGCCGCTCGACTCGTTCTTCGCCTCACGGATCCTCGGGCCGCTCGGGATGACGGACACGTCCTTCCACGCGGTCGGCGACGACGCGTCCCGGCTGGCCGTGCTGTACGGGGTCGGACGCGACGGGAAGGCGTCGCGGCTGGACTCGGCGGGCGCGGCGGCGACGCGGAAGCCGACGATGCTGTGCGGTGGCCACGGCCTGCTATCGACGGCGGCCGACTACAACCGGTTCCTTTCGATGCTGCTGGACTTTCCCGGCAGCCCCGCCGGATCGCTGGATGGCACGCGGCTGCTGAGCCCGCGGACGGTGCGGTACATGGGCCGTAACCACCTGCCCGGGGGAGCGGACCTGGTGACGTTCGGCCGGCCGCTGTTCGCGGAGGCCCCGCTGCGCGGCATGGGATTCGGGCTCGGGCTCGCGGTCATGCTGGATCCGTCGGCGGCGAAGTACGACTGCTCGCCCGGCGAGCTGTCCTGGGGCGGCGCGGCGTCCACGGCGTTCTGGATCGACCCGGTCGAGGGGCTCACGGTGACGTTCTTCACCCAACTGCTCCCGTCCAGCACGCACCCGATCCGCCCCCAGCTCCGCCAGCTCGTCTACCAGGCGCTCACCTGACGTCGCTTCTGGCTCGTCGCTTCTGGCTCGTCGCTTCTGGCTCGTTCCTGGCAGTTGTTCGCGGGTATCGATGAGTTCGCGGGTGCATCGCTGAGTTCGCGGGAATCGGTGAGTTCGCGGGAATCGCTGAGGAGGCTCTCATCATGGCGGACGGTTTGGTCCCGGAGGCGCGGAGGTTCCCGCGGCTACGGACGACGGTGCTGGACACGACCGACCCGCGCGCGCTCGCGGAGTTCTACCGGCTGCTCCTCGGGTTCGCCTACCGTCCCGGCGACGAGCCTCCTCCCGCCGGGATCGATGACAAGCGGGGCCGCGACTGGCTGGTGCTGTGCGACCCGTCGGGCACGCCGCGGCTCGCATTCCAGCGGGTGCCCGAGCTGCGCGAGACCACCTGGCCAGATCACGCCGTGCCGCAGCAGATGCACCTGGACACGTCGGTGGGGTCAGTCGCGGAACTGGACGAGCAGCACGCGCGCGCCCTGGCGCTGGGCGCCCGGTTGCGCTGGGACCGGTCCGACGACGAGGACGAGCCGCTGCGCGTCTACGCCGACCCGTCGGGCCACCTGTTCTGCGTCTTCGTCGCCCCGTCCTTTGCCTGAGTTCCTGACTTTGCCTGAGTTCCTGACGCTTATCAGGCGCTGCAATCGATTGTTAACGTCACGCGTTCAGGTAAAGACAGAAGTTCAGGTAAAGCCGCCGGGATCAGCTGGTGCCGGGGCGGGGGAACCAGGGGGAGTCGGGGCGGATCAGGTAGCGGTCGGCGAGGTGGTTGAGCACGCGGCGGGCCTGCCGGAAGCGGGCCGCGACCTCGCCGACGACGTCCAGCGAGGCCGTGCGCACCGGCGCGACCGCGAGCGCGGCCCGGTACCAGCGCGCGCCCAGGTACTCCAGCAGGTCCAGGGCGGGCGCGGTCTCGAGGTCGTCTCGCTCGGCGGCCGGGACTCGCGCCGCGCGCAGCAGCCGGGTCGCGTCGATGGGGCCGAGCGCGTGGGCCACCGAATAGTCGGGGAACACCCCGGTCAAGAACAGCGACACGTCGCCGAGGCGGCGGTAGATCCCCGGCCGCGATTCTTCCGGCGCGACGTCCAGGAGCCCGGCCAGCTGCATCGGGTTCAGCTCGCTGAACCGGCGGGTGCGGAACCGGCCGCTGGAGCGGGTTCCGGCCCCGCCCCCGGCCCCGGCCCCGGCCCCGGCCCCGGGC
>JAFMRC010000471.1 GCA_017354375.1 Nocardiopsaceae bacterium
CCGTGCTGCGGGTCAGCGGATCGGCATCTGGCGTGCTCGGCGCGGAACGGACGATGCTGAACTTCCTCACCCACCTGTCCGGGATCGCGACCGCGACGCGGGCGTGGGCGGACGCGGTCGCGCCGGCCGGCTCGGCCGTGCGGGACACCCGCAAGACGCTGCCGGGCCTGCGGGCGCTGCAGAAGTACGCGGTGCGCTGCGGTGGCGGCGAGAACCACCGGATGGGCCTCGGCGACGCGGCGCTGATCAAGGACAACCACGTCGCGGCCGCGGGCGGGATCGCGAAGGCTATCGGGCTGGTGCGCGCGGCGGCACCAGACGTGCCGCTCGAGGTGGAGTGCGACACCCTGGACCAGGTGCGGGAGGCACTGGCGGCAGGGGCCCGGCTCATCCTGCTGGACAACATGGACGTGGCCGCGCTCCGGGAGGCGGTCGCGGAAGCAAGGGCTTTCCCCGGGATTCGGCTGGAGGCCAGCGGCGGGCTGCGGCTGGACAACGCCCGCGAGGTCGCCGCGACCGGCGTCGATTACCTGTCCGTCGGCGCGCTCACCCACTCCAGCCGCGCGCTCGACTTCGGCTTCGATATCGGCACCGCGACCTGAACGCGGGCCTGGACCTTGAACGCCGGCCCCGCGGGCGTTTCAGCGAGGCCAGACCTGGCGGCCCCCGACCCAGGTGGATACGATCCGCGTCCGGTCCGGCCACCCTGGCTCCGCCTTGAGGATGTCCTCGCTCAGCACCGTGAAGTCGGCCAGGTACCCGGGAGCGAGCCGGCCCTTGATGGCGGCCTCGCCGGTCGCGAGCGCGGACCCGGCCGTGTAGACCCACAGCGCCCGGCGCACGTCCAGGCGCTCCCGTTCTCCGATGACCCGGCCGGATTCCGTAGTCCTGCTGGTCAGCGAGTCCAGGGCCGTGAGCACGTCCACCGGGCCGCAGGGGAAGTCGGAGGATCCCGCCACGCTGACCCCCGCCGCGAGCAGGGACGCGTGCCGGGCGACCCTCGCGGCGCGCGGGGCGGAGTACATGCGCACCAGGTCGTCGCCGTAATAGCGGACGAAGCCGCCGAACGGCACGGCGATCACGCCGCAGGCGGCGATCCGCTCGATCAGGGCGTCATCGGTGATGCTGCAATGCTCGATCCGGTGGCTGACGTCGACCTGCGGGAACCGGGACCGGGCCGCCTCGACGGCGTCGAGGACATCCGCGATGGCCGCGTCCCCGTTGGCGTGGACGCAGGCCCGGATGCCCCGGCCGTGCAGGCCGGCCACGATCTCGGTGAGCTCGGCGCGGCTCAGCACCTGGATTCCCGTCCCGGAGCCAGCGGGACCCTCATAGGGCTCGGAGCACAGGCACGTGCCGCCGCTGAGCGCGCCGTCGTACATCAGCTTCACGCCGACGAACCGCAGCCATTCGTCTCCGAAGCCGGAGCCCAGGGGCAGCGAGCCGATGAGGCCGCGGTGCGCGTGCCAGAGCGCGATGCCGGCCCGGGCGGTCTGGCCGGGCTCCCGGCGCAGGAGCTCGTAGGCGGCCCAGGTCCCGGGCGTGACCAGGGCGTCGGTATAGGAGGTGATGCCGTGGGCGTTCAGGCGGGAGTTCTGCTCCCGTAGCGCGCCGGCCAGCGCCGGGCGGGGAAGCTCCGGCAGGATGGACCCCGACCAGGCCGCCGTCATGTGGGGCAGTTCGTACATCCAGCCGTCGAGCTCGCCGTCGCGATCGCGGGACAGCGTTCCGCCGGATCCCGTCGCGGCGGGATCGGCGGTGATCACGTCCAGCGCCCGCGAGTTGGCCACCGCGGCATGCCAGGTGGAGCCGATCACGTAGACGGGATGCCGCGTCGAGACCGTGTCGAGGGACCGGCGGTCCAGCCGCGGCGGCGGCGCGTGGACGACGTCGTAGCCCGCTCCGATGATCCACTCCCCCTCTCCCGCGCGGTCCGCGCGCTCGCGGAGCAGGGCGAGGGACTCGCCGCGGTCGCGCGCCCGCCGCGGCCCCAGATCGACCCACAGCGCCTGCTGCGCGGCGAAGCTGGGATGGAGGTGGGCATCGTTGAAGCCCGGGACCAGGAGGGCGCCCGGCAGCCGCCGCGTGACCGCCCGCGGGAAACAGCGCTGGAGATCGGCGACGGCACCCTCGGCGACGACGCGGCCGTTGCCGAAGGCGAGGGCCTCCGGACGCGAGCCCGTCAGGGTCTCGATCCGGGGGCCGAAGGCGATCGTGACCTCGGGCGGGTCTGTTTCCACCGGCAGCATGACGGACCTCCCTATGCGCGTGCGGTGATGCTCGTGATCCCGGGACTCATCCTGCCTCCCGGCAGTTACGTCTTGACCCCCGGGACAACCGGGTTTAGCGTGGAGCCGTTCTTTTAGGAAAGTTTCTTAAAAGAAGGAGATCACCCTCGTGTCCCGACCATCACGCTTGCTACCGGCGGCGGCCACCCTGGTCCTCGCCGTCGCGGCCGTCACCGCCATGACCCTCGGCGGCACGCGGAGCGCGCGAGCGGCCACCAGCTGGCCCGCCCACGTTTTCGCCCCGTACGTCGATACCGGCCTGAGCAACACCACGCTCACCACGGTCGCGTCCGACTACGGAACCAAGTTCTTCACCCTTGCCTTCGTCAACGGCTCCGGCTGCCAGTGGTCGCTGCCGAACCAGTCGGGGTGGCAGTCGCAGATCTCCGCCCTGCAGGGCGAGGGCGGAGATGTCAGCGTCTCCTTCGGCGGCTACACCGTCGATAGTGACGGCACCGGCCTCGACGCCCAGTGCTCGTCGGCCAGCGCGATGGCCAGCCAGGTGGAGTCCGTGGTCACCACGCTCGGCGTGACCCACCTGGACTTCGACATCGAGTCCAGCGAGGAGACCAACACCACCGACATCACCCGCACCGCCCAGGCCCTCGCCCTGGTCCGCCAGTGGGCGAGCTCCAATGGCACCGACCTCAGCCTCAGCTACACGCTGCCCGTGCTGCCCACCGGCCTGACGAGCGACGGCACCAACGTCCTCACCGTGGCGAAGTCCAACGGCTTCACCCCGGACGTCGTGAACATCATGACGATGGACTACGGCACCTCGGGCACCGAGATGGGCACCGCGTCGAACCAGGCGCTGGACGCCACCGCCGGCCAGCTGGAGAACATCTACGGGATCTCGTCGAGCTCCGCCTACGCGATGCTCGGCAACACCCCGATGATCGGGCAGAACGACTCCTCCGGCGAGGTCTTCTCGCTCGCCGACGCCTCGTCCGTCGAGTCGCACGCGGCGAGCGAGGGCATCGCGGAGCTGTCATTCTGGTCCGAGGGTCGCGACAACGGCAGCTGCGCCGGGCAGACCACGGCGTCGTCCACGTGCAGCGGCATCAGCCAGTCCGACGGCGCCTTCACTCAGGCGTTCCAGAAGTTCACGGGCGGCTGAGCCCGGTCGCGGGCAAAGTAACAGCTCATCTCGGGAAACGGCGCGGGCGGGGCGCGGCTACCCGGGATGGGGGCGCGGCTGCCGGGGACGGCAGTAGTCACGCGCGCCCCACCGAAGCGGCGCGG
>JAFMRC010000220.1 GCA_017354375.1 Nocardiopsaceae bacterium
CGGCCATCACCTGAACACTGGAGAGACTCCCATCGATCACGTTCCGTTACTAGAAGCCACGCCGTGAATTCTGCATGTTCACGCGTACCTAGCTCTGCACATCAAGCCGTACACCGACAGGAAGAAAGCCAACGTCGCCGTCGGCCGCTCCGTCCTGATCATCGTGTGGCACCTGCTGAAAGACCCCGCCGCCCGCTATACCGACCTGGGCCCGGACCACTACGCCCGCCACGCCGACACCAGCCGCAAGACCCGCGGCCACATCCGCCAGCTCGAAGCCCTCGGCTACGACGTCGTCGTCACCCCCCGGGAAGCAGCCTGAACCTGACCGCCTAACCGCATGCCGCCCGCCAGGCCCCGCCGCCACGGGGTCATGCTGTCGTGCCCCGGACCATGGTCACGTGAGCGGGCTGGGGTGGTTTATTTCCGGTCAGAGAGACAGAGCCAACATGCGCCAAAAGTCGATGTCACCGAGCCGGGCACGGCGGAAATGGAGGGGCATCCGCTGTGGGAGAGGGTTCTTGGCCGGGGAGGCAGGGTCTCCGTTATCTGCGGCACAGCTCCTTGTGCACGATATGTGCATGACGTGTCACGCACGGGAGCATCGCTGGTCTCGCGGGGGCGCTTCAGGCACTTGCGGGGCGGCACACGTAGCCGATCATTACCATTCTGCGTCCGGACACGGGATAATAGGGCGACGGATCAACACGGTTGTGGCTTGGCCGGTTCCGCCCGCGGCGCCGGACAGCGGGCAGGCGCGGCTCCGCGGGAATGCGCGGATGCGTGAACGAAAGGGGATGCAGAATGGCGGCGATGAAGCCGCGGACGGGCGATGGCCCGCTCGAGGTGACCAAGGAGGGCCGGGGCATCGTGATGCGCGTCCCGTTGGAGGGCGGTGGCAGGCTCGTCGTGGAGCTCTCCGCTGACGAGGCCGCGAAGCTGGGCGATGCGCTGCAGGCGGTTATCGTATAACCGCCCACGGCCTGCAACCGCGGGAGCTGGACAGTGATCCTGCCGGTTAGCGCCCGGAACCACCTAGAGCCTCGGCTATCGCTTCACCGCTGTCAGCATGCCGCCCGCAACCGGAAGCAGCAGCGGCACGAGCCGCTCGTCGGTCCCGACCATCTCGGCAAGCTCACCCGGTGGCAGCGCGTCGTCGAAGACTATGACGCCGCCGACGCGGAGCAGTCGCAGCCCTTCAACCAGGTACTCCGGGTACGAAGCTGGATCCGCGTCGCAGAACACCAGGTCATACCCTCCGTCGGACAACCGTGGCAGCACATCGAGCGCGCGTCCGAGGATCAGCCGTGCCTGGTTCGTGGCGAAGCCGGCCTGGGTGAAGGCCTTGCGCGCCAGCCGCTGGTATTCCGGCTCGGTGTCCACGCTCGTCAGGACGCCACCCGTCCGCATCCCTCTCAGTAGCCAGATGCCCGAACTGCCGCAGCCGGTTCCCACCTCTACCACGGCGCGCGCGTTGATGGCGGTCGCGAGGAATCGCAGCGCGGCGCCCGCGGCGGGCGCGACCGGCTCGGTCCCCCCGAGGTCCACCGCTTTCGCGCGGGCGGTAAGCAGCGGCTCGTCCTCCACGGCGAAGCCGAAGCCCTCATCCGCGTAATCACTGTCGATGGCTCGTTCCCCTTTACGTGATCGCCTTCCCTTGCGGCGAGCCTAGCCAAAATGGCTGTCAGGTGGAACACGAAGCGCCTGTTGAGCGTTACATAGTCATCGAGGGGGAGCAGGAATCCGGCTGGCAAAGCGGGATGAATGCGGTGCAAGATGGTCATGACCGTCGCTGCGCTATAGCGTCAGTCAGCGCTGCGCTACAGCGTCAGTCAGCAAGGTGCCGGCCAACCGGTGGAGGAGTCCTTGGCGCCCGAGCCAGCTCAGTCCCGTGAAGCCCAGTGGGAGCTGCCCAGCTGGGAAGAGATCGTGCGCATGCATTCCGCGCGGGTCTATCGCCTCGCGTACCGGCTTACCGGCAACCAGCACGACGCGGAGGACCTCACGCAAGAGGTATTCGTCCGCGTGTTCCGCTCCCTGTCGAGCTACACGCCCGGCACGTTCGAGGGCTGGCTGCACCGGATCACCACGAACCTGTTCCTGGACGGCGCGCGGCGCAGGCAGCGGATCCGCTTCGAGGGCCTCGGCGACGACGTCGCGCAGCGGCTGCCGGGCACCGAGCTGTCCCCCGCCCAGGCGTGGGACGCGCGTCATTTCGACGGGGACATCCAGGCCGCGGTTGCGGCCCTGCCACCGGACTACCGGGCCGCGGTCGTGCTGTGCGACATCGAGGGCTTCTCCTACGAGGAGATCGCGGCCACCCTCGGCGTGAAGCTCGGAACGGTCCGCAGCCGCATCCACCGCGGGCGTGCCCAGCTGCGCGCGGCGCTCGCGCACCGGCAGCGCACCCCCGCCCCGGAAACCGAGGCTCCTGAGGTCGAAGTCCAGGAAGCCCGGATCGCGGAAGCCGGGATCAGGGAAGAAGCCGGGATCAGGGAAGCGGCCGTTCCGCGCGAGATCCCGGTGCGAGCCGCCGCGCTGCGCGGACTAGCGGGCGGTGAGCCGTGAGTCACCTGGGAGATAACCTCTCGGCCCTGGTGGACGGTGAGCTGGCTGGCGCGGACCTAGACCGCGCCAGCTCCCACCTGGCCTCCTGCGAGCGGTGCCGCGGCGACGCGGTCGAGATGCGCGCCCTGAAGAATCAGTTGCGCGGGCTCGCCGTGGACTCCGGCGATGACGACCTCACGTTGCGGTTGCTCGCCATGGCGGGCGGCCCCTTTCCCCCGCTGGACCACGCCGACGCGGCAAACCGGCCGCCTCGCCGCCGCTACCTGGTGTGGGGCGCGCTGTCGCTCGCGGTGGTCGGCGGTGTCGGCGCCGCCGCGTTCAGCATGGGCGGGAACCCGTCGGACCTGGGCCCGGATGTCGTCCCCCAGGTGGAGATGTTCGACATGCAGCACGCCAGCGTCACCGGTGACGTGCCTTTCCCTGAGCCCCCTGAGATGGCACGGGCGGCAGACCACAAGCCATGAGGTCGGTGCTGCGCCGTCCGGTGCTGTTGCTGAGCGCGGTCGCCACGATCACGGTGCCCGCGACCCTCGCCCTGCTCGCCGTGCTCGGCCCCTGGCACGAGGATTCCGCGACGGGCACGCGCGCGGCGTCGATCGGCACCGATCCATCCCGGGGACGCCAGCAGCAAGCCGCACCGCCCGGCGACTCCGGGAAAGCGCCCGGCGACTCCGGGAAGACGGCCGGCGGGAACGCCAGCCGCCCCGCTCCGGGCACCACCCAGGCCGTGGCCCCGGCCGGCGTCGCCGCCCACGATGACCGGGAGATCGGGACCCGGCTGCTGAACCAGGCGGTCGTCGCGGGTCGTACCACCTCCTACCAGGGCGAAGAGTCGATCGTCGACGCCACCCTGGCGGGGCGGGACACGCTCGTGGCCTCGGTATGGCATCCCAGCGGCGGCCCGACGGTGACCCAATTGCCCGGCGGCAGGCCGGAGGAAGATTATGACGGCGCGAGCCAGTCCCAGGAGGGGATCTTCGGGGTCACCGCGACGCTGGTCCGGCTGCTTGAGCAGCGCTACGTTCCTGTGTACATCGGTACCGGCTCGGTGATGGGCAGGCCTGCCCTGGTCGTCGCGGTGCGCCGCGACGACGGGAGCACGGCCGCGCAGTTCTGGCTGGACGAGCGAACGCTGCTGCCGCTGCGCCGGGAGGTGCAGGGCACGTCGGGGCAGGTGATCAGCGACGACCAGTTCACGCGGGTGCGGTTCGGCGCGACGAGAACGCCGGGCCAGGCTGCCGGGCCGGGGCAGGCAACCTGGGCGCCGGCGCCGTCTCCGGTACAACTCCTTTCCAGACTTAACGGAGAAGGCGTTCTCCTCCCGCGAGCCCTTCCTGGGGATTTGTCGCTTTACGCGGCATCGACGGCGGCTACGCGGTCCGGCCAGGTGACTGATTTCAGTTTCTCGGACGGGCTGTCGGTGGTGTCCGTGTACGTGGAGCGGGGCGTGCTCCCGTCGAAGATGCCGGGCTGGCGGCCGGAACGGATCTCCGGTCGCCAGGCGTACGTGGCGCAGCAGGGGGTGACGATGTCAGGCCGGGGCTTCGTCTACACGCTTATCGCCGATGCGTCGCCGAAGACCGTGGCCGCGGTAGTCGGCGCGCTGCCAGCCAACGAGAACCGGGATCCTGGGTTCCTCGGCCGCCTGAGCCGAGGCCTGGGTCGCCTGATCGGCACCCTGGACCCTTTCGGCTAAAGTGGTGGTGCGTGTGATCGCCTCCCGAGGGCGATCAGCCTGCCGACGGAGAGCTGAGCGTGTTTGACCTGTCCCTGACCAAGCTGCTGGTTCTTGCGGTGATCGCGCTCGTGATCTTCGGGCCGAACGAGCTACCCAAGATCGCCTCCCAGGCTGGTCGCGCCCTGCGCGACCTCCGGCGCATCGCCGAGGGAGCCAGGGCAGACCTGCAGGAGGGACTCGGCCCGGAGTTCAGGGATTTCGACTTCGAGGACCTGAACCCGCGCCACTTCGTGCAAAAGCACCTGCTCGACGAGCCCACCGCCCCCGCGGCATCACCGGTCAACGGCAGCGCCACGTCCAACGGCACCAGCACCCTCCAGCAGGATGAGGCTCCCCCCTTCGACGCCGACGCGACGTGACGTGAGGTCTTAGTTACCTAACGGGGTGTCAGGTTCAGCATCTTGCCGGCCAGGCTGCGTCCGCGCGTGGCCAGGGTCTCGGCGATCTTCGCCAGCTGCAGCGCGGCCGGGGATGACGCGTCGCTGAGCACCAGCGGGGTGCCGTTGTCGCCGCCCTCGCGGAGCCGGGTGTCGATCGGCACCTGGCCGAGCAGCGGGACCGTGGTCCCGGTGATCCTGGTGAGCGTTTCCGCGACCGCCTCGCCCCCTCCGGAGCCGAACAGGTCCATCTGCTCCCCGCAGTGCGGGCAGGTCAGGTACGACATGTTCTCGATCACGCCCACGATGCGCTGCTTGGTCTGCATGACCAGGGCCCCGGCGCGCTCGGCCACCTCCGAGGCGGCCAGCTGCGGGGTGGTCACGATGAGCAGCTCGGCGCTGGGCAGCAGTTGCGACAGCGAGATCGCGACGTCGCCGGTACCGGGCGGCAGGTCGAGCAGCAGGTAGTCCAGGTCACCCCAGTACACGTCGGCGAGGAACTGCTGCATCGCCTTGCCGAGCATCGGCCCGCGCCACACGATGGGGGTGTTCCCCTTGGTGAACATCCCCATCGACATGACCTTCACGTCATGCGAGGACGGCGGCATGATCATGTTCTCGACGGCGGTGGGCCGCCCGGTCACGCCCAGCATCCGCGGCACGGAGTGACCGTAGATGTCCGAGTCGATGACCCCGACCTTGTGCCTGGCCGCCGCCAGCGCGGCGGCCAGGTTGACCGTGACCGAGGACTTGCCGACGCCGCCCTTGCCGCTGGCGACCGCGAAGACCTGGGTCAGCGACGACGGCTGGGCGAACGGGATGACCGGCTCGGGCTTGCCGCCGCGCAACTGCGTCTGGAGGCTCTTCCGCTGCTCTTCGGACATCACGTCGAGCGCCACGCGCACGCCGGAGACGCCCTGGATGCCGGACACCGCCTCCGACACGCGCGAGGTGATCTCCTCGCGCATCGGGCAGCCGGCCACGGTCAGGTACACGCCGACATCGACCTGGCCGTCGGGCGCGATGTCGATGGACTTGACCATGTTGAGCTCGGTGATCGGGCGGCCGATCTCGGGATCCTTGACGCCCGCCAGCGCGGTCGTGACCTGCTCAGCGGTGGGCAACGGGGCACTCATGCTTCTCATGCTAATGGCGTCTTGCACCAGTCCACGAACTGGTGCAAGACGCCATCGGTGCTGACGAGCCGGGCGCGGCCTCAGCCGCCGCTGGCCACCGCGCCAGTGGACGGGTTGAGGATGACGGGCGCGTCATGCGGGCGGGTATGGAAGTCGAGCAGCCCGCCGGGGGCGTCCAGGCTCGGCGAGGCCGCGTCGTAGGAGCCGGGGATGCGCTGGCCGTGCAGCCAGTTGTCCTCGATGAACCGCACGACCGAGGTGGTGTCCGTCAGGTTGTGGCTGACGTAGTTCTGCTGAGTCCACGGCGAGATCACCGTCATCGGCAGCCGCTGGCCGAAGCCGCAGCGGCCGTTGGAGGTGCCGACCCGCACCGGGACCCGGCTGCAGAACGCGGTGTCGAGCGACGAGTCGTGCGAGCCGCTGATGATCGGGGGAACCGCCTGGTCATACCAGCCGTCGGAGTCGTCGTAGGTGACGACGATCGCCGTGGAGGGCCAGTCCTTGGACTTCTCGATCTGGTTGATCGTGTTGACCAGGAAGTGCTGCTCATCGGTCGGGTCGGAGTAGCCGGGGTGCGCGTCCTGGTAGGCCGGGGCCTTGAGGTAGGACACGGACGGCAAGGTAGCGCCACCGGTGCCGTTGAGCGCGTCGTAGAAGTCCGACATGTCGTACTGATGGTTGGCCTGATCGGTGCGGCCGATCGCGGCGTCCGACGACGGCGGCAAGTGGTCCGGGTTAGCGGTCGACGCGTAGTACTGGAACGGCTCGTGGTGCGGTACGTAGTCCGCTACCGTCTGCCCGCCGACGTTCTGGTGGCTCTCGCCGCACACCGCGCCGCCGCTGTTGTGCGAGGTCGGCGCGAATCCGCCCTCGAACCAGCCCCAGGTGACGTGCTGGGCGTTCAGCAGGTCGCCGATGTTCTGGCCGGACAGCTTCATCTCGGCGCCGGTGGAGGTGTGGTTGCCGTCCGAGCACTGGTCGTAGTACGGGTCTATGTCGCTGACGTCCGTGCCGTAGGAGGTCACCGCGCTGTTCGTGGTCTTCTTCCCGGTCACCGGGTTGACGGCCTCGGCGCCGGCGGTGTCGCCGGACGTGACGTTGATCGCGCCCAGGGTGGACGGGCCGAACTCCGTGTCGTAGTTGTTGTCGCTCATCGCGTAGTTCTGGGCGTAGTTCCACAGCGCCGAGGTGGTGTTGCCGTCGTAGTAGTCCATCACGATGCCGGGCGGGCCGTACTCGCCGGCGCAGTTGGCCTGCTCGGTGTCCTGGACGAACTTGTCCATCTTGCCGTTATCGACGGCGTCCTGCTCCGGCGTGTAGTCGTGGTTCTGGTCGCAGGTCAGGGCATCGGACGGGGTCAGGCGCTGCGGGTTGTACTCGTTCGGGTTGGACGTCAGCAGCGGGCCGGTCGGCCCTTTCCGCGTGATCGAGGTGTACAGCCCCTTGACCGGCGGGGTGCCGGGCTTGGCGTGGAAGGGCGTGCCGCCCGTGTTGGCGGCGTACGGGTAGGTGCCGTAGTAGTGGTCGAACGAGACGTTCTCACCGAAGATCACGACGAGGTGCTTGATCGGCGTGGCCGTGTCGTCGTGGTACATGGACGCGGGCACGGTCGCCGGGGTGTGGTACCCGGCGTATGCCGCCGAGGCCCGCGACGTGCTCGCGTTCGCCACGGTCGCGCCGATGGCCGCGCCGCCGCCGAGGATGATCGCGGTCGCTACCGCGAGGTATGGCCGGAGCCGCCTCCGGCGGCCACTCCGGGCAGTTGGGCCTTCCCCCATCGCTCACTCTCCTCCAGTAGTGCGGGGCTACCCATGCAACTCGCGCAATATGACCTTAGGGCAAACACATGGTCAACTGGGAGGAAAGCCTGGTGCGTCAGGTTTCGCCGTTGCCCGTCGAGGTGAGGAGCCGTCGCCCGTAGTAGTCGTCGTCATCTCGCACGCCCGGCAGCGCGAGGAAGTACCCGCCGCCGAACGGGCTGATGTAGTCCGTCAGCGGCTCGTTGACCAGCCGGGCCTGCACCGCCTCGAACTGGCGCCGGAGGTCGGCCTGGAAACAGGTGAAGATGATCCCCTGGTCCAGGTTCCCGACCGAGTCGAGGCCGCGATCGTAGTTGTAGGACCGGCGCAGGATCCGGCTGCTCGCGGTCTGCGGGGTCCGCGGGTTGGCCAGCCTGATGTGGGAGTTCAGCGGGATGACCTCACCGGACGGGTCGTTGGCGTAGTCGGGCGGGGCGTATATCCCGTTGGCGTCCAGGGGGTAACCCGAGGCGCGGCGACGCCCGAACATGTTCTCCTGCTCCCGTATGTCCACCCGGTCCCAGAACTCGACGAACATCCGGATCAGCCGGACCACGAAGTAGCTGCCCCCGGCGGTCCAGGATGGCTCGCCCGCCGTGCCGGGCTGGATCCACACCAGGCTGTCCATCTGGGCGCCGGAGGTGACCGACGGGTTAGCGATCCCGTCCATGAACCCCATCAGGTTCCGCGGCACGGTCCCAGCCGGGCGCGGCGGGCTAGAGAAACCGTCGATCCGCCAGGTCGCCTGCATGCCGCCGTGGGTGTGGGAGGCGATGTCGCGCAGCGCGTGCACGACGGTGTCGGCGTTGCCCGCCGAGAGTTGCAGCACCAGGTCGCCGCCGCACTGCGCGGGGTCGAGGTCGTCGTTGGGGAACGTCCGCATCGGCGTCAGGCGCGCGGGCCGCAGCGGCGCCAGCCCGTACCGGTCGTCGAACAGCGTGGACCCGACGCCGAGCGTCACGGTCAGCCCGTCCGGCACCACCGTCGGCCCGAGAACCCCGGAGTCCGGCGGCGGGCCGCCGATGCCGGCCGGGGGAGGGGTGCCGCCCGCGGTCAGGAACCGGGCGCGGGACGTGATCGCCCGGAACAGGTCGGTCAGCTCCGAGCGGCTGGCCGCGGTGGCGGTGAACGAGACGATCGCGGTCTGGTGCTGCGGCTCGGGCACTATCCCGGCCTGGTAGGGACCGTGGAATGGCACCGCGGGCAACCGCCCCCGCAGCGCATCCTCATCCGCCGCGAGCGCCGGATCCGGCCGCGACGACCCGGACGCGTAGCCGCCCGCCGCGCCCCCGGCCCCGCCGGCCACGAG
>JAFMRC010000052.1 GCA_017354375.1 Nocardiopsaceae bacterium
GAGGCTGCCGTCGGGCAGGACCCCGACGGCGCGCAGCGCGGGCACCGCGCTGGCCAGCCCCGTCGTCTCGACGGCGGCGAGCCGTGCCAGGACGTCCGCGTTGCCGACGCGGTCGAGCAGCCACTCGGCGCGGCCCAGCAGGTACGCCTCACCGGGGGTATTCGCCGCTGGCCGCGTCGTCACCTCGGCGCATGGCGGCGCCCCGGTCAGGTCGAGCCGGACCGATTGCTCGCCGCAGCGGATCTCCAGCCAGGAGATGCCGGGAGGGGGAACGGGGTGAAGCGACAGCCGCCCCAGGTACCAGAGGTCTCCGCCGCCGGAGAAGCCCAGGTTGTACTGGCGCCCCGCGTCATCGACCGCGGTCATGCCGCCCCCTACGAAGGTAGGCCTCCCGGCGATGGTAGGCCTCCCGGCGCGCCGCGACCCCGCGCTGCGCGCGGACGGGGGCGAAGCGTGCCGCCGAGGCGCCCGTGACCTGGCCGTATACGCCGCGACGTTGAGCCAGGCGCTGTTCGGCGTGCCGACATATGAGAGCAGGTAGATGTCCTCGTCGGCGCCGTCGTCCCGGGGCCGCAGCACCGCTCCGGCGGGCACCACGAGGGTTCCGCCGCGGGACTTTCCCGGGCCTTCGCCGTTGACCGTGAGGCCGCGTGCCCGCAACTTGGCCGCGAGGATTTCATTGTCGACAGTGAGGCGCGATCGCATCGGGGCTTTCCTGGCGAAGATCGCCCCGAAGCCTGCCGAGCGGCGCAGCGCGGAGACCTGGGAACGCCTCCCGGCGTGCAGTGGCGTGTCCCGCTCCGGGGAACGGGCGGCGACCGCGAGGTCGAAGCCGGCGGCGATATCCTCCGCCCGCTCACGGTCCAGCGCGCTGGTTTCCTCGAGCGCGGCGGCCACGGCGTCCACGCGGGACGCGCAGTCGGCGGCGGTCGCCTCCCCGGCCGCCAGCCGCAGCAGCTGAGCCTCGGCGAACCGCCGCAGGTACGTTTCGGCGCTTTCGGTCATGGTGCCATCAGGGTAGGGCCTCACCAGCGATTGGCCCCTAAGAGCGGCGCCCGGCCCGGTGGACGGGGGATCCCGGGCCAGGGCACCGCGGCGCCCGGACGGCCGGGGAAACCAGCCGGGCGCGAGCCGGGCGGCTGGAGCGGGAACTCACCGCCTGGCGTTCTGTCTAAGCCTAGCGCCCAAACCAGCCTGCGCGGGAACCTGTTTCCGTGACGGCGGCGTGTTTCCGTGACGGCGGCGTGCTGGTCACCGGGATACCCAGGCGGTAGCGTTTCCCGGGTGGGAGATTACGACGACGACTTGCGCTTCGCGCACGTCCTCGCGGACGCGGCGGACGACATCTCGACGCGGCGGTTTCGCGCCCTCGACCTGAGGGTTGAGACGAAGCCGGACCTGACGCCGGTGTCCGACGCCGACAAGGCGACCGAGGACGCGATTCGCAACATCCTGCGCAGGTCGCGCCCGCGGGACGCGGTGCTCGGCGAGGAAACCGGCCGCACCGGCCGCGGCCCGCGGTGCTGGGTCGTCGATCCCATCGATGCCACCATGAACTACGTGCGGGGCGTCCCGGTGTGGGCGACGCTGATCGGGCTGATGGACGGCGACGAGGTCGTGGCGGGCGTGGTATCCGCGCCCGCGCTCGGCAAGCGCTGGTGGGCGTCGGCGGGCGGCGGCGCGTGGACCGGGCGCAGCCTGGCCAAGGCCAGCCGCATGAAGACCTCCGGCGTGACGAAGCTCAGCGACGCGTCGTTCTCCTACTCGGGCGTCGGCGGCTGGGCGCAGGCCGGGCGGCTCGGGGGCTTCCTGTCGCTGGCCCAGTCGGTGTGGCGGACGCGGGCGTTCGGGGACTTCTGGTCGCACATGCTCGTCGCCGAGGGCGCGGTGGACATCTCGGCCGAGCCCGAGGTCTCGCTCTGGGACCTGGCCGCCTTGCAGGTGATCGTGCAGGAGGCCGGGGGCAAGCTCACCGACTTGTCCGGCGTGGCCACTCCCGACGGCGGCAGCGTCGTCTGCACCAACGGGCACCTCCACGAGGAGGCCCTGGCGGCCCTGGCGTCCGCCGACGCCGAGGCCTCCTAGTAAGCCGACCCCGAGGCCTCCTAGCAAGTCGGCCCCGAGGTCCAAGGTCAGCTCGAGCTCTCGTACCCCGTCCCGTGCAAGTTGTCGTCAGTACACGACCACAGGCGACCATTTTCTGCGATACTGTACGTGCATGCGGTACTTCAATACGCAAGGCGAGTGTCGTCCGGCCGATCATTACATGCTGCCGGCGGCGGCGCGCCTGCCGGACGCGCGGCTATGGGTGAGGCGGCAGGAGTACTTCCTCATCCACGCGCCGCGGCAGTCGGGGAAGACGACGTCGCTCACGGCGCTGGCGAGCGAGCTGACGGCGGAGGGCGAGCATGTCGCGGTGCGGTTTTCCTGCGAGTCGGGGGAGCCCGGTCCGGACGATATCGGCCTGACCGAACTACGGGTGCTGGACGCGATCCGGGACGAGGTTGCCGGGCGCGGGTTTCCGGAGGAGTGGCTGCCACCCGACCCGTGGCCGGCGGCGGTGCCCGGGAGGCTGATCGTTAAGGGCCTCCGGGCCTGGGCGCTGAAGTGCCCGCTGCCGCTCGTCCTGTTCTTCGACGAGATCGACGCCCTGGCGGTGAACTCGCTGAACTCGGTGCTGCGCCAGATCCGCGACGGGTACAGCGGGCGGCCGCATGCCTTTCCGTCCTCGATCGCGGTCTGCGGGATGCGGCACCTGCGCGACTACAAGCTCGCCGCCGGCGGCACGGCTCCGGTCCGATCGGGGCGGGGCAGCCCGTTCAACAACGCCGTCACCTACCGGCTGGCCAACTTCACCGTCCCCGAGGTCGCGGCGCTGTATGCCCAGCACACGGCGGAGACCGGGCAGGAGTTCACGCCCGACGCGATCGACTTGGCCTACGACTCCACCCAGGGCCAGCCGTGGCTGGTCAACGCGATCGGCGCCGAGATCACCGACAAGATGCGCCTGCCGGTGAGCGAGACCATCACCGCCGCCCACGTGGAGTCCGCGACCGAGCGGCTGATCGAGGCGCGCGCGGTGCACCTGGACTCCCTGGCCGCCCGGCTCGTCGAGCCCCGCGTCCGGAAGATCATCGAGCCGATCGTCGCCGGGACGTTCCCCGGCGTCGCCGACAGCGTCTACAACGATGACCTCTCGTATGTTCGCGACCTCGGCCTGGTCGCGCCGGATGATCCGATCCGGATCGCCAACCCGGTCTACCGCGAGGTCATCGCGCGCGTCCTCGGTGATGGCCTCACGGGGCTCTTTACCGCCGACCCGTATTCCCTGACGCTGCCCGACGGGCGCCTCGACGTTCCCCGGATGCTGGAGGAGTTCACCGGGTTCTGGCTGGAGAACGGGGAGTGGATGACCAGGGGCACCGGGTACAACGAGGCGGGGGCGCAGATCGTGTTCATGGCCTTCCTGCAGCGCATGATCAACGGGGACGGGTTCGTGGACCGGGAGTTCGGCATCGGGACCGGCCGCGCCGACCTCCTCGTCCGCCGTCCCTACGGCAACGGGGAGGTCCAGCGGGAGGCGTTCGAGCTCAAGGTCTGGTGGACGGGCAAGCCGGATCCCCTGGAGGAGGCCCTGCCCCAGTTCGACAAGTACCTGGCCCGGCTCCGCCTCGGCGCTGGCACCCTCATCATCTTCGACCGCCGCGAGAACCCCGCCCCGGTCGCCGAGCGTTCCGGCACCGAGGCGCTGACGAGCCCGGCGGGCCATGCCATCACGCTACTGCGCCGCTGACGGACCGGAGGAGGCGGCGGAGCGAGTCCAGGCGCGCTTCCGCGTGCCGCGACGCGGCCCACTCGTCCAGGGCGCAGCCTTCCGAGAGGTGGTCGCAACCGGGCGGGCAGCCCGCGATGCCGTCCGCCAGGTCGCCGAACGCCTCGGCCACCCGGTCCGGGGCGACGTGGCCAAGGCCGAAGCCCCGCACGCCGGGCGTGTCGATCAGCCAGCCCCCAGGGGGGGATGAGGGGGGGTGTCCCCCCCGGACGGTACTGGGAAGCCGCAGGGCGATCGCGGACGACGACGTGTGGCGGCCCTTGCCGGTGACCGCGTTCACCGTTCCGACGGCCCGGTCGGCGTCCGGGATCAGGTCGTTGACCAGCGTCGATTTTCCCACGCCCGACTGGCCGATGAGCACCGACACGCGGCCCGCCAGGGCCGAGCGGAGGCGGGACAGCGTCACCGCGGGAAGCGGCTGGCGCGTGGTCAGCACCGGCAGGTCGAGCGGCCGGTAGAGCGCGCGGAGCTTACGCGGCTGGGCCAGGTCGGACTTGGTCAGGACCAGCAGCGGGGAGAGCCCGGCGTCGTAGGCCGCGACCAGGCAGCGGTCCAGGAAGCGGGTCTTGGGCTCCGGGTCGGCGAGGGCGCAGACGATCACCATCTGCTGGGCGTTCGCGACCACGACCCGCTCACTCGGGTCGGTGTCGTCGGGCGACCGGCGCAGCACGCTGGTGCGCTCGGCGACCCGGACTATCCGGGCCAGCGTCCCGGGAGTTCCCGACGTATCGCCCGCCAGAGATACCCGGTCCCCGACGACGATGGAGTTATGGCCTAGCTCGCGGGCCTTCATCGCGGTCACCATCCGGTCGCCCCGGCCGGAGCCGTCCCGGCCGGAGCCGTCCCGGCCGGAGTCGCCCTGGCTGGAGTCGCCCTGGCTGGAGTCGCCCTGGCTGGAGTCGGATTCGCCGACGAGGCACCCGTACCGGCCGCGGTCGATGCTGACGACGAACGCGCCGGGCGCGCTCTCGTGCGCCGGCCTGCGGCGGGTACGCGGTCGCGAGCCCCGGCCGGCACGGACCCGGACGTCGTCCTCGTCGCGGTAGGCCGAGCGCTTCCTCAGTGTTGCCCCTCGCTGGGACCCGCCTGGACCATCTCCGCCCAGACGGAGGTGAAGTCCGGGAACGTCTTGCCGACCGTGGCCGCGTTCAGCACCTCGACGCCGTCCGTGACCAGGCCGAGGACGGCTGCCGCCATTACCATGCGGTGGTCGTCGTAGCTCTCGAAGGCATGGCCCGGCGCGGCGCGCAACGGGCGCGGGTTCACCGTCAGGCCGTCCGGCCGCTCGGAGACGTCCCCGCCGAGCGCGTTGATCTCCTTCGCGATCGCGGCGAGCCGGTCGGTTTCCTGCGCGCGGGTGTGCCCCACGCCGGTGAACACCGAAGGCCCGGACGCGACCGCCGCGACCGCCGTCAGGGGCAGGCACAGCTCGGGGATATCGCGCAGGTCGGCCTCGATGCCGCTGACCGTGCCCGGCCCGGTGATCGTCAGCCCGTCTGGCCCGAGGGAGCAGTCCGCGCCCATCTCGGTCACCGTGGCGAGGATGGCGTCGGCGGCCTGGAGGCTGTCGCGCGGCCAGTCGGCGATCGTCACCGAGCCGCCGGTGACGAGGGCCGCCGCCAGGAACGGCCCCGCGTTGGACAGGTCCGGCTCCACGGTGAAGTCCCCGAGGTCAAGGGCGCCCGGCCGGACACGCCAGACGTTCGGCCGGGCGCCTGACATGTCGGATTTATCCGGCAAAAGGGTAGATGCGGGGGAGCCGGCGGGCGGGATGTGGCCGGACTCGACAGTGGCGCCGGCGAGTTCCAGCATGCGCAGCGTCATCTCGATGTGCGGCAGGGAGGGGACCGGGGGGCCGGAGTGCCGGACCTCGACTCCCTCCGTGAACCGCGGCGCGGCCAGCAGCAGCCCGGACACCAGCTGAGACGAGCCCGACGCGTCCAGGACGACCGGGCCGCCGCGCACCTGGCCGGAGCCGTGCACCGTGAACGGCAGCGCGCCGCGGCCGCCGTCGTCGATGAGCGCTCCAAGTTCCCGCAGGGCGGTCAGCAGCGCGCCGACCGGCCGTTCGCGCGCCCGCGGGTCGCCGTCGAACGACACGGAGGCCGGCGACAGAGCCGCCAGCGCGGGCAGGAACCGCATGACCGTCCCGGCGTTGCCCACGTCCACGCTTACCGAAGATCCGGCGGGAAGGGAACCGGGCGAGACGGAGAGATCCGTTCCGGATTCCGTGATGTCGGAGCCCATGACGCGCAGTGCCGCGGTGGCCAGGGTCGTGTCGCGGGCCTTCAGCGGGCTGGCGATCGTAGACGGCGACGAGCTGAGCGCGGCGAGTACCAGGGCGCGGTTGGTGATTGACTTGGAGCCGGGCAGCCGCAGGCGGGCACGCACCGGTCCGTGAGCGGCGGGTGCCCTCCATCGGCCAGGTTCCATACGATCGAGCCTAGCGGCTGGCACCGGCTTGGTCGCGTCGCCGGCCGGGTTTGGCGGTGCCGATTTCCGGTTATGAACTGCCAATCCGGCATCGTTCGCTCGCTAGGGATGGATATATGTGCGGACGGTTTGTTTCTGCGCGAAAGCGGCTTGAGCTCCTCGAGGAGTTCGCCGTCGAGCGTGATGCCGTGTCGGCCGACCGCGACCCGGACTACAACGTGGCGCCGACGAAGCGGATATACGCGGTCCTCGACGGCAAGGATGAGGGAAAGCCGCGGCGCGAACTGCGACTGGTGCGCTGGGGCCTCGTGCCGTCCTGGGCCAAGGACGCCTCGGGCGGCGCCCGGATGATCAACGCGCGGGCGGAGACGGTGGCGGTCAAGCCCGCATTCCGCAGCGCGTTCGCGAAACGGCGCTGCATCATCCCGGCGGATGGCTACTACGAGTGGCAGGCGGCGGAAGGCAAAGAGCCCAAGCAACCCTTTTACATCCACCGAACGGATGGTGGCATTCTCCCCTTCGCTGGCCTATACGAACTCTGGCGAGACGAATCGCTGCCTTCTGATCACGAGCAGGCCTGGCTCTGGACCGCGTCGATTATCACCACCAACGCGACTGATGAGATCGGCAAGATCCACGACCGCACGCCGATGGTGGTGCCGTCCGAGGGCTGGGCGGACTGGCTCGATCCGGCCAACGGCGATAAGGAACTGCTACTGGCGACGATGAGGCCCGCCACCGGGGCCGGAATTGGCGGGCTCTCGTCGTATCCGGTCTCGAGGGACGTCAACTCCGTCCGGAACAACGGGCCGGACCTCATCGCGCCCCTGTCTAGCGCGGTGCCAGGACCTCAGGCCGGCGGATCGGAAGGGGCGACCCTGTTCTGAGGTTCGCGGGCATTGGCCCGGTTCCTTCCCCTGGCAAACCGGTCGGCGGTGGCCGCGAGCAGGAGGCGAGTACGACAAATGGATATCAGTGTTGCCCGCAAGCGCCTAGAGGAAATGCGCGACGACCTGGAGCGGACGCTCATGGTACTGCGGGGTGAGCACCCGCTGGCCCGGGGCGGTTCCGCGGAGGCGGGCGACGCTGGCTCCAACCTCACCGAGGCCGACAGGAACGCGGCGTCGGTGCAGGCCGTTCAGGCACAGCACGGCGACGTGCTGGCGGCGCTGGCTCGCGTCGATGACGGCAGCTACGGCCGGTGCACCGAATGCGGCAAGCCGGTGCCGGACGAGCGCCTGGAGGCGCGCCCGGCCACCCCGCGCTGCGTCCCCTGCCAGGGCAAGCGCGACCGCCGCAGGCGGTGACACAACGCGCTCGATTGCGCAATCGATGGCGTAATAGCGCGCTCGATTGCGTAATTGGGCGTGCTAACGCTAGCGGCGCTGGGCCGAGACGATGAGGTGGTCGCCGACGGAGTCGTCGCTGCGGGCGCGGAGCTCGGCGTTCAGCAGCCGGGGGAAGCTGGCCGGGTCGCGGGCGAGCAGGTAGCTGACCGCGCGTGGCGCGAATACCGTGCGGGGGCGTATCCAGCTCACGTCGAAACCGCCCGCGGTGAACAGCTCATGAAGCTGCTCGGCGCCGTAGCAGCGGGTGATCGTGCCATTGGGCCAGGGAACCAGCACGACGTCGGCGTGCGGCAGGTCGACGAGATGCGGCCAGCGGCTCTGCTGGGCGAGCGCCGCCATGCCGCTCGTCAGGTTGTCCACGCATGCCAGTACCCTGCCGCCGGGCACCAGCACCCGGGCGATCTCGCCAACCAGCGTCTCGGCGGCCAGGTTGACCGACAGCGTGCGGTCCTCGGCGATCACGCCGTCGGCGCATCCGTCGGCGAGGAACTCCAGGCTGGACGCGTCGCCAGCGATCAGCCTGGGCCGCCCGCAGTGACCCCCGGGATTGCCCTGCCTCCCGGGACCGCGCTGGTTCTCGGGGCAGGGCCCCTCGGCTGGCTCGGCCGTGAGCTTCACCGTGCCCGGCCGCACGGCCTCCGGAGGGATGACGTGGAGCACGGCGTGACCGGAATCCGCGGCGAGCCAGGCCGCGGTAGCGGCGGGGCCGGAGATATCCACGAGCGTTGCGGGGACTGCCTCCCTGAACTCCGCCAGCCAGTGCGTGACATGAGCCCGTGCGACGGCCGCGCGGAACCGCGCATAGGCTGCGGTCGGGCTGGTGCCCTGGACGGCGGTGGCGCTTGCGTGCACGGGGGACTCCTGGGCGGGTGCCCGCTCGCGGGACACTCTCGGTTATACCTTCCCAGGGTTAGACGTTCCACCCCTGACGTTAGTGCCGTCATCTTGCCGATCTCTTGCCGTTAGCTTTAGCTTTTCTTGGCGTAGCCGGGTGGTGATACGACGACAACCGGCTGACCTGGAATACCTAGTGCCGGAGCGTGTTGAACGGAGCATGGCAGTCGCTCCACCCTCGAAAACCTCGAACCAGGCCGGCGGTAGACTCGCCGAGCGTCGGCCGAGGTCATGCCGGCCGCAGGCCCGGCATGATGGACGGGTATCCTCGTACGGTCTTCGCCTGCGGCAGGACGAGAACCGAGAGGGGGTGGGTCCCGTTCCGGAAGCACTTGAGGAGCGCAGCGCGCGTTTCGAAGCGGATGTCATGCCGTTCCTGGACCAGCTGTACTCCGCTGCCCTCCGGATGACGCGGAACCCGGCAGACGCCGAGGACCTCGTACAGGAAACCTTCGCCAAGGCCTATGCGTCGTTCCATCAGTTCCAGCAGGGGACGAATCTCAAGGCCTGGCTGTTCCGGATCCTCACCAATACGTTCATCAACACCTACCGGAAGCGGCAGCGAGAGCCGCAGCGCTCCGGTTCGGACGAGGTAGAGGACTGGCAGCTCGCGCGGGCGGCATCGCATACGGCCGAAGGGCTGAAGTCGGCCGAGGCCGAGGCCCTGGAGCGGCTCCCGGACTCCGACATCAAGACGGCGCTGCAGACTCTTCCGGAGGAATTCCGGATCGCGGTCTATCTAGCTGACGTCGAAGGGTTCGCGTATAAGGAAATCGCCGACATCATGAGCACCCCCATAGGTACCGTGATGTCACGGCTGCATCGCGGCCGGCGCCAGTTGCGTGAGATGCTGCAGGACTACGCCGCCGATCGTGGCCTGGTCCGCTCAGGTGCTGACGGCGTTCAGGCTGGGAGCGGGCGGACCGAGGCCAGCCAGGCCGAGGAGGGCACGTCATGAGCTGCGGAAAGCCGCACGACGTACCGTGCAGCGAGGTACTCGAACGCGTCTACTGGTACCTCGACGGCGAGATTTCCGAGGCGGATTGCGAGAACATTCGGCAGCACCTGGACGAGTGCGGACCGTGCCTGCAGAAATTCGGGCTGGAGGAGTCGGTCAAGCGCCTGGTGGCCAAGCATTGCGGCTGTGACGCCGCGCCTTCCGGCCTACGGGATAAGGTGCTTGTCCGGATCCGCGAGGTCCGGGCGCAGATCGAAGTCGCCGAGTAACCCTCCGCGCGAGGCACGCGAGGTAGTGCACGCGAGGTAGCAGCGCTTCTCCAGGCGATAACTAGGCCTGCGCGAATTAGCGCGATCACGTTATCCTGTCATGGATGGCAATGACTTGGCGTCGGCATTAGCGCTCAGGGAGGTCTACCGATGCAAGCTCAAGCGGTGGCGGGCTTCACGTCGGCGTCGTTCGGCGCTCCTGGTCTTTCCCGGAGCTTCAGCGTCTCCTGGGGGTAATGACGGCGAATGGTTCGGTTCGGGTTAACTGCCGCTGGCTGCTAGGGGGGAGCGTGGGCAGGCTCTGGTGGGGCGCGTGGCTCTACATCACCGCCGTTGTCGTCGCCGCCGTGGCCGTTACCGCCCTCGGCCCGTACACCGGGGTCGAGTGGGCGCCGGTCGTGGCGCTCGGCCTGCTGCAGATCGTTTCCGAGTCCACGGCGACGGTGCTGAGGTCGCGGAGCGTTGCCTGGTCGGCCACCAGCATCGCCAGCCTCGCGGCGGTGGTCCTCACCGGCCCGGTCGGCGCCGCCCTGGTGAGCTGCTGCACCCTGCTTGGCATCCGCCGCGGCCCGTCCCCGCCGCAGCGGCTATTCAACACCGCGATGTACGCGCTCAGCGCATACCTGGCCGGCCATGCCTTCCTGCTGTCCGGCGGGCATGTCGGCACGCCGGAGCCGAGTTCCTTCCCGGGGATCATCGGGCCGTTCGTGGTCGCGGACGTGGCCCACGTCGTCATCAACTTCGCGTTGCTGGGCGGCGTACTCTGGCTGACCAGGGAACCAGGCGCGGGCAGCCGGGTTGACCTGCACCTCAAGCTAGGCATCACCGACCTGGGCTACGGGGCCTTCGGCCTGCTCACCGCGGCGCTGTGGAAGGTGCTCGGGCCCTTCGCCCCGGTCTTGCTGCTGATCCCGCTGCTGGCCGCCAGGTGGGCGGTGGCCCAGTTCGCCGCCCAGCAGAGGGCGCAGGCGGCCACGGTCAGCGCGCTGTGCCAGGCCGTGGAGACCAAGGACGTCTACACCCGGGGACACAGCGAGCGCGTATCCCGCGGCTCGGTCATGATCGCCCGCGAGATCGGAATGCGGACCGAGCGGGTCGAGGCGATCCGGTACGCGGGCATGCTGCACGACGTTGGCAAGCTCGGCGTGCCCACCTCCGTGCTGCAGAAGAGCGGCTCGCTCACCGACGAGGAGTACGCCGCCATCCAGCTGCACCCCATGTGCGGCCTCGACATCGTGCGGGACATCGGCTTCCTCGACGAGGCCCTGGCCGGCATCATGCACCACCACGAGCGCATCGACGGCCGCGGCTACCCGATGGGCCTGGCCGGGGACGAGATCCCCGAGTTCGCCCGGGTGCTGGCGGTCGCGGACGCGTTCGACGCGATGACGTCCACCCGTTCCTACCGCGGGGCGCGGCCGGTGCCGGAGGCGGTCGCCGAGCTGCGGAAGTGGGCGGGCAGGCAGTTCGACCCGGCCTTCGTGGACGCGTTCATCGCGGCGATCGAGCGAGACGGCTGGAAGACACCGGAGCCGCCCGCGGCGGGTGACGACGCCGCCGACGTGGTCGCGAGCGCTGTCGGCGAGGCAGGCGTCACCGGTCCTTCCGAGTCCGCCGGGGCGATCGACAGCGCCATTGACTTCCCCGCCATCGAGAGCATGTAGCCAGCATGGCCAGGAGCGTGCGGGAGGCGCGAGGGTTCCCGCTGCAGGCACTGAACTCCGGGCGGTCGCTCCTGTTCTTGTGCGCCGGCGTGCTGCTGGCGGCGTGCGCCGCGCAGACGGCCGCGGCCGGGGTGCCCGATGTGGCCTCGGCGCTGGTGTTCGGCGCGCTGATCGCGTTCGGTGAGCTGCTGCGGCTGAACATGCCCGGTGACCGTGAGGCGTCCCCGATCGCCACCGCGGGATCGCTCGGCTATGCCCTGCTAGTCCGGATCGGCGACCAGCCGGCGGTTGAAACCGTCGAGCAGGTGGTGACGGTGACCGCCCTCGGCATGATCGTCGGGGCGCTGCCGCACCTCGCGGTGGGCAGGCCAGCACGGCTTGAGGGGATGGCCGCCAGGCTGCTTGCCGTCGCCTGCGTGGCCGGGGTCTTCCGGCCGCTGACCGTCGGCACGGTGATCACACGGCACTGGTGGGCGGAACTGCCCGTGATGATCTCGCTCGTCGTGCTGGCCTGGCTGATCGAGACGGTGACCGCGGCGCTCATCAGGGCCGACGCGCTGCGCGGAAGGTTCGGCGTGACGCTGGTCGACGAGATACGCGTCCAGCTGCCGCTCGGCGCGGCGGTGGGCGCCTCAGCCCTGCTGATCGTGTTCGCGGCGGAGGTCATGGGCCTGGCGGCCGTGGCCGTGTTCACCGCCCCGCTGCTGGTCACCCAGGTGGCGCTGCGCCGGTATGCGGGCATCAGGGCAACCTACCTGCAGACGGTGCGGGCGCTCGCCCGGGTGACCGAGATCGGCGGGTACGTGGAGCCCGGTCATTCCGACCGGGTCAGCCGGCTCGCGGTGGCCGTCGGCCGCGAGCTCGGCATGTCCGAGGCCGCCCTGCTTGAACTCGAGTACGCCGCGCTGATGCACGACATCGGCCAGCTGTCGCTGCGCGACCCCATCCCCGGCGGCGCGACCGTGCTCGTGGTCCGCGAGGAACAGCGGCGGATCGCCGAGTACGGTGCGGAGGTCATCCAGCAGGCACGCGTGCTGGACCCGGTCGCCGACATCGTCCGCCGCCAGAGCGACCCCTGCCGGCCCGCCGCCCGTGGCCAGGAGCCCCCGCTGAGCAGCCGCATCATCCGGGCGGCCAACGCCTTCGACGACCTCGTGGGCAGTTCCGCGGAGGCCAGCCGCGCCTCGGCGGCCGTGGAGCGGCTCCGGCTCGACACCGCGTCCGAGTACGATCCCCGGGTGGTGGAGGCCCTGAGCCGGGTCGTCGCCCGCCGGCCGCTGGTCAACCACTAATCGGGGGACGGGGCGGGCAGGTCACCCGCGCCCGCACCGGCACCCGCGCCAGCCGGGACCGGCGCGGCCGCCGGCTCGGGGTCGGCCGTGTACTGGTGCGGGAGGGTCTCGTCGATCCCCGCGGGAACCTTGAACGCCCGCAGGACCAGCGTCAGGACGACGGAGATCACGAGGTTGATGATGACCGCGCTCAGGCCAATGTAGATGGTGTGCCCGAACACGATGTCCGACGACCCGGCCCAGTGTGATGTCGTCGGGCTGGCCACGTTGTAGGCCGCGATCGTGCCGTAGATCATGCCGGCGAACCAGCCGGCCAGCAGCGCCCACCGGTGGAACCAGCGGGTGAACAGCCCGCCGATCAGCATCGGCGCGAGCTGCAGTATCCAGATGCCGCCGAGCAGCTGCAGGTCGATCGAGAACGTGTGGGGCAGTTCGACCGCGAACAGCAGGGCGCCGATCTTCACGACCAGCGAGGCCCATTGCGACACCCGCGTCTGCAGGTGCGGCGTGGCGTCCGGCTGGAAGAACTCCTTGTAGATGTTGCGGGTGAACAGGTTCGCGGCCGCGATGGACATGATCGCCGCGGGCACCAGCGCGCCGATGATGATCCCCGCGAACGCGATCCCGGTGAACCAGCTGGGGAACAGGTGCTGGAACAGGTATGGCACCGCGAGCTGGGAGTTGCCGCCCGCCTTCTTGATGTCGGCGCTGGTCACCGGGTCGGCGACCGCCATGTAGCCGAACAGCGCGATCAGCGCGAGCAGCACCGAGTAGGTCGGCAGGTAGATCATGTTCCGCTTGACCGTGTTGCGGCTCTTGGCGGCCAGCGTCCCGGTGATGGCGTGCGGGTAGAGGAACAGCGCGACCGCGGAGCCCACCGCGAGAGCGCCGAAGTCGAACCGGGTGGCGCCGATCGACCCCGTGGCCGGGACGAACGTGCCGAACGGCTTGCCGGTGTCCGGGTTGGTCGCGGCGAAGTGGGACTGCGCCACGGAGAAGATGTGGCTCCAGCCGCCGAGCCGGGTCGGCAGGTAGAAGATCGCCACGAGCACGAACAGGTAGATCAGCGTGTCCTTGATGAACGCGATCATGGCGGGGGCGCGCAGGCCGGACACGTAGGTGAAGATCGCCAGCACCAGGAACGCGATGAACAGCGGCAGGTCCTGGAGGAACGTGTTCCCCGAGCTGACCCCGACGCCCATCACCGACAGCACGGACTGGATCCCGACGAGCTGCAGCGCGATGTACGGCATCAGCGCCAGGATGCCGGTGAAGGCCGAGGCCAGGGCCAGGCCGCGGGAGCCGTACCGGCCGCGGATGAAGTCGGCGGGGGTGACGTAGCCGTGGACCCGCGACACCGACCACAGCCTGGGCAGGAAGATGAGCACGATCGGGAACACCAGGATCGTGTACGCCACGGCGAAGAAGCCGATGGATCCGGAGGCGAACACCAGCGCCGGCACCGCGATGAACGTGTAGGCCGTGTACAGGTCGCCGCCGAGCAGGAACCACGTGATGAACGTGCCGAAGGCCCGGCCGCCCAGGCCCCACTCGTCCAGGTGCATCATGTCCGCGGCCCGGCGCCAGCGGGCCGCGCCGAAGCCGACCCCGGTGACGAGGATGAAGAGGGCGACGACGATCGTGAACGTGGTGACGTTGACGTGGCTCATTCCGCTCCCTCGCTTCCCGCGCTTCCGCTCGGGCCGGCCTGCGCGCCGTTGAGGCGCTTCTGGAGCTGCGTGACGATCCAGAGCACCAGTGACGTGACCGGCATGAAGATGAGCAGGTAGAAGTAGAAGAATGGCCAGGAGCCGATCTTCGGGGTGACGGTGCCGTAGACCGGCACGTACACGATGAAGAAGATGTTGGCGGCGAACAGGATCCCGATTGCCGCCGACGTGACCGGGTGCGCGGCCACGGGGTTTCTCGGTCTGGAGCCCGGCTGGGTCATGTTTTCCTCTTGCTTGCCTCTATCACGCCGCGAAGTAACAAGTGTCACTTCGATTGCCCCAATGTTGCGTCATATGCCGCAAATCATCAAGCGCCGCGGAGGCCGCCCAGCCGCGGCGTGAGGCTCGCCTGCGCCATGGCCGCGAAATCCCGGTCGTTCAGCTGGCCGGCGCCCGCGGGCAGGATCCCGGCCAGCGGTTCCCTGGCGATGGCCTCCAGGTCAGCGAGGTTGGTGATCTCGGCGAGGCCGGGCTCCCGAGGCCAGCTGCCGATCACGACTCCCGCGCTGGGTATGTGGCGGGCCCTGAGGGCCTCCAGGGTGAGCGCGACGTGATTGAGCGTGCCCAGGCCGGCGGCGGCCACGATCAGCGCCGGCGCCCCGATGCTCGCCGCCAGGTCCGCGATGGTGGCACCCCGGCCGTCGTAGCGGACCAGGAGGCCGCCCGCGCCCTCGACGAGCACCAGGTCGCGGTCGAGGGCGAGCTTGGCGGCGTAGTCGGCGACGTCCGCCATGCTCACCGGCGCCAGCCCGGAGGCACGCGCCGCGGCCTCGGGGGACAGCGGTTCGGGGTAGCGGGCCAGCTCGTGGGTGTCGGTGACGCCGGACAGCCGCGTGACCACGTCGACATCGGGCACGTCGCCATTGGCATAACCGGGCCGGATACCGGTCTGGGCGGGCTTGAGCACCGCCACGCGCGCTCCCCTGGCCACGGCGAGGGTGGCGATCGCGGCGGTCGCCACCGTCTTGCCCACCCCGGTCCCGGTGCCCGTGACGACGAGGACGGTGCCGGCGCGGCCCGCCCCGGCCGGCCGGCTCGATGCACGGCTTGATACCTGGCTCATGTCCGGGCTCGCTCGGTGTTCATCGCGCCGTCGACCGGCGCAGCCGGGTGGTGAACTTGTACCGGTCGCCGCGGTACCAGGACTGCGCGTACTCCACCGCCTGTCCCGTGGAGTCGATCGCGTGCCGGGACAGCAGCAGCAGCGGCAGTCCCGGGTCCACGCCGAGCAGCTGCGCGTCGTGCGGGTCGGCGAGGACGGTCTCGATGGTCTCCTCGGCCTCGGTTGGCTGGATGCCGTAACAGGTATGGAGCGCCTCGTACAGCGACGAGTGGCGCTCCAGCTGGCGCCGCAATCCGGGGAAGCGCTTGGCGGGCAGGTGCGAGGTGTCGATCGACATCGGCTCGCCGTCGGCGAGCCGGAGCCGGTGGATCCGCAGCGTGCGCGCGCCGGGCCGGATGCCGAGCAGCCCCGCGAGGTGCTCGTCCGCGGTCACGTAACCGATCTCCAGGATCTTCGTGCGCGGGTGGAGGCCGTGCTCGCGCAGGCCCTCGGTGTAGCTGGCGAGTTCGAGGGACTGGGCGACCTTGGGCTTGGCGACGAACGTTCCCTTGCCCTGCATGCGCAGCAGCCGTCCCTCGACGACCAGCTCGGCCAGGGCCTGCCTGACGGTGGTGCGGGAGGTGCCGTAGCTCTTGGCGAGCTCTCGCTCCGGTGGCACCGGGCTGCCCGGTGACATGCTCGCGGTGAGGTCGAGGAGCTGCTTCTTGACCTGGTAGTACTTGGGCAGGCGCAGCAGCTCGGCGGGCGTCGCCGGCACGTCGGCGGTCATGCCTGGCTGCCCGTGCCCGGCAGGCGGTTCCGGAGCGCCACCGTCGGCACTGACGTCAAACTCGTCCTCCGTCGGCACACCAGACACGGTCATCGGGCGCTCCTTCCCGCTTGTGCGGTATTCCGGCAATGATGGCAGTGTTCGGCCGCGTCGGCCAGTGCCTGGCGTGCTACGCGGAAGTCCTCTTCGGTCAGCGTGGCCCGCCCGGCGAGGCGCAGGCACGCTTCCCCGGCGGGCACCGAGGGGTGGCGGAAGCATCCGACCCGCACCCCTGAGGCCGCGCACGCCCGCTGTGCCGCCAGCGCGCTGCCGGGATCGCCAAGGATAACCGACGTCATGGCGGCGTCCGGCGTGGTAGCGGCCAGGCCGAGGCCCACGGCGAGGTCGGCGAGCCGGGCGGTGTTGCGCAGTGCCAGGGCCGGACGTCCAGGCTCGGCGCGCAGGGCGCGCAGCGCGGCGAGCGCGGCGCCCGTCGCCGGGGGAGCCAGCCCGGTGTCGAAGATGAACCCGCGCCCGGTGTCGATCAGGGTCTGGATCACTTCGGGCGCGGCGAGTACGGCGCCGCCCTGGCCGGACAGCGATTTGGACAGCGTGACGGTCCGCACCAGGTCCGGTTCGGCCGCGATCCCGGCCGCGTGCGCCGCGCCGCGCCCGCCGTCGCCGAGCACGCCGAACGAATGGGCCTCGTCCAGGACGAGAAGAGCCCCGTGCCGACGGGCCAGCGCGTGCAGCGCGACGACGGATGCCAGCCCTCCGGAGACGGAGAACACGGCGTCGGTGACGAGCAGCGCGGCCGGCTCGGCGCGCCCGGACAGCGCGTCGGCCATCGCGGCCACGTCCCGGTGCGGCGTCACCACCAGCCGGACGCCTCGCCCGCGGGCCAGCCTGCAGGCGTCGATGAGCGACGCGTGGTTCCGCTCGTCCGACACGATCAGCAGCCCGCCGCCAGAGGATCCGGTACGCGCGGGCGCGAGCGCGCCGGCCAGCGCCGTAACGGCGGCGAGGTTGGCCAGGTACCCGGAGGAGAACACCAGGGCCGCCGGCGCCCCGGCGAAGGAGGCCAGCTCCTCTTCCAGCCTCGCGTGCAGCGCGGTAGTCCCGGTCACCAGCCTGGAGCCCGTCGATCCGGTGCCCCACTCGCGCGCGGCCGTAGCCGCGGCCTCCGCCAGCCGCGGATCGCCGGACAAGCCCAGGTAGTCGTTGGACGCCAGGTCGAGGGCCTGCCGGCCGGGCTGGCGCGGCGACAGGTGCCGCCGCAGGCCGGCCGCCTCGCGTTCGGCCGCCGCGGCCCGGAGCCTGGCGAGGGGATCGGCTAGCTGCTGAGTAGACGCTTGCATGCGCGCATAATGCCAGGTCATCCCCGGCGGGAAAAACTCAGGTGCGTGACATCATTGGAAAGTGCCGACGCTTACCGATCTCGCCAGGAACTACACGAACCTGACGGGTGCCGACCTGGAATGGCTGCACTCGCTGGTGTCGGACTGGCAGCTGCTCGCCGACCTCTCGTTCGCCGACCTCATCCTCTGGGCTCCGCTGCGAGCGTCCGCGGACGCGATAGGCGCTGGCTGGGTGGCGGTCGCGCAGATGCGGCCGACCACCGGCCCGACCTCGTTTCCCGACGACGTGGTGGGCTCGCGGGTCGCCTCGAACGAGCGGCCGCTGCTGGACACCGCGCGCAGGGAGCAGCGCATCTGGCGGGAGAGCGACCCGGACTGGACGACCGGGGTGCCGGTCCGCGCGGAGGCGATACCGGTGACGCGGGACGGCCGGGCGGTCGCCGTCATCGAGCGGTCCACGAACCTGAACTCCGCGCGCACGCCCAGCCGGCTTGAGCTTACGTACCTGCAGGGAGCCGACGACCTGGCACGGATGGTGTCAGAGGGAACGTTTCCCCATCACGGCCAGGATGCGACCCTGATCCGATCGCCGCGCGTGGGCGACGGCCTGCTACGGCTCGACGCCTCCGGCCGGGTTACCTACGCCAGTCCGAACGCGCAGTCGGCATACCGGCGGCTCGGGCTCGCCGCCGACCTGATGGGGGCGGACCTGGGAGCCGCGACGGCGCAGATCAGCACTTCAGCCGAGCCGGTGGACGAGTCCTTGATGCTGGTCGCCCGCGGCCGGGCACCGCGTGAGTCGGAGATCGACGCCAACGGCGCCGTCGTGCAGCTGCGCTCCATCCCCCTGGTGGTGGCCGGCGACAAGACCGGCGCACTGGTCCTGGTGCGGGACGTGACCGAGCTGCGGCGGCGGGAGCAGGAGCTGCTGACCAAGGAGGCGACGATCCGCGAGATCCATCACCGGGTCAAGAACAACCTGCAGACCGTGGCGGCGCTGCTGCGCCTGCAGGCGCGCCGGCTGCAGGCGCCGGAGGCGGTGGCCGCGCTGGAGGAGGCGGTGCGCCGCGTCGGATCGATCGCGATCGTGCACGAGACCCTGTCGCACGGCCCGGAAGAGATCGTCGACTTCGACGACATCGCCGGCCGGGTCGCGATGATGGCGGGCGAGGTCTCCTCGCCGGAGGTGCGGATCATGCCCACGATAACGGGCCAGTTCGGGATGCTGTCGGCGTCGGTGGCGACGCCGCTCGCGATGGTGCTCACCGAGCTGCTGCAGAACGCCCTGGAGCACGGATTCGGGGACGGGACGGCTCATGGTGGTACCGGGGACGAGATGATCGAGGTGCTGGCCGCGCGAGCCCCGGAACAGCTGACCGTCACCGTGTCCGACAGCGGTTCCGGGCTGCCCGAGGACTTCGATGTCGAGTCCTCGACGAGCCTCGGGCTGCAGATCGTCCGGACGCTGGTGGTCACCGAGCTTGGCGGACGGCTGAGCATCACGCCCCGGCCGGGACGCGGCACCGTGGCGGTCGTGGACCTGCCGATCCGCTACGAACCGCCGTCCGGTGCCAGTCAGCAGTTAGCCGTCAGGCGTGAGCGCGGGCGCGCAGCCGCATGGCGCGGCGCTTGAGCAGCCGGCGCTCGTCCTCGCTCGTGCCGCCCCAGACGCCAGCGTCCTGGCCAGTGTCGATAGCCCAGCGTAGGCAGTCTTCGGTCACCGGGCAGCGCCGGCACACCTGCTTGGCCTCTTCGATCTGGAGGAGCGCGGGCCCGCTGTTCCCGATCGGGAAGAACAGCTCGGGATCCACCTCACGACAGGCGGCAACGTGGCGCCAGTCCATGATGTCTAACTCCTTCTCGGCGTCACGGCCGGTCAATGGCGATCCGCCGCGCGCCCCTCAATGCTTGTGAAGTATTTCACGAGCTATGCCGTATGTCGGTAACGACCGTTATTCCTGATATTGTCGGTGTCGAAGTAATCGCGTCTGGGTATCAGGTGAAGCCCCTACGCGCCCCGGTGAGCAACGTGTCCGTGGCCGTTGAGCGCATGTCACGCCCGGACATGTTCTCCCCACGCACCGGAACTAGCCTCTCAACCGGCAGCGACCTTCGCAAGAGGTCAGGGAAACATTCATTCCCTATTCGATGTCATCTCAATCACAACGCTGGCGCCACGATACGCATTGCGTCAGGCAGGATCCGGAACGCGACCTTCTCGGTCTCGCCCATGTACTCGCCGTCGATGTGGAAGGCGATCGGCCGGCTCGCCCGGAACGCCAGCCCCGGCAGCGCTGTCGCGGCGACCACGTTCCGTCCGGACACCAGCCGCGGCTCCGCGCGCATCATCTGCCGCAGGGCACTCAGCGTGCTCAGGGTACGCAGGCGTCGCATCGCGAAAACGTCCAGGCCGGAGCTGAAATCATTGTGCGGAGAGGGCCGGACGGGACGGTCGCCGAAATAGGTCCACGGTGCGCTGTTGGTCACCACTCCCATGAACAGCCCGCCGATCGCGCCGAGACCGTCCGCCTCCAGGGTGAGCGCCGGGTGGCGCCGGTCGGTCGCGGTGTAGTAGCGGCGCAGCGCGGTCCACGCGAAAAGCGGCGCCGACTCCCGCTGCCCGCTCGCGCGTATCCGCTCGACGTCGGCGACTACCTCCGCGTCGGCCCCCAGTCCCGCGCTGAACACGAAGTGCCTCTCCCCGGTGCTGGCCGTCGCCAGGCCCAGCCCAATGGTGCGGGAGGCGCCCGCGCGCAGGGCGGCGGCGATCCGGCGAGCCGCGCAGACCGGGTCCGGCGGCAGGCCGAGCGTCCGGG
>JAFMRC010000221.1 GCA_017354375.1 Nocardiopsaceae bacterium
CTCCTGGCGGGCCTGCCGCTCCTGCTGGCGGGCCTGGGCCTCCCGGCGGAGGCGGGCCCGTACCCGGGCGAGCAGTTCGGCGAGCGAGAACGGCTTGGTCAGGTAGTCCTGGGCACCGTGCTCCAGGCACTCCACCTTGGTGGCCACGTCGGCGACGCAGGACAGGATGAGGACCGCCTGGTCCGGCCGGGCGTCCAGCAGCAGGTCCAGCACGTGCCGGCCGTCCACCTCGGGCATGACGAGGTCGAGTATGACAAGGTCGTAGCGGGCCTGCAGGGCGCTGCGCAGGCCATCGGCCCCGTTGGCCGCGGAGTCGGTGCGGTACCCCGCCGCGGTCAGCGCCCGGCCGATGAAGGAGCGGATCCTCGGCTCGTCGTCCACGATGAGGATGCGCTGTCCGGCCTCTTGTCGCGACCCCATTCCCGCCACCTCGGTCCTCGGGTCTAGTGAGTCTCCTGATGCGTCGCGGCCCCCACAGTCGCGCGTCGCCGATGCCCCTCGCGCCATTCCCCGTGCGGGTCAAGAGGGTGTTACGGCCTGTAGGCATCGTCGTGTCTCCGGCATCAACAAACGATTGCAATCCCTTGGCCTTAGGGTAAGCACGCACCGGGCACGCGTCTAGACGCCAGTTGGCGCGTGATTGACGCCGCGTCAACGGCGCGTTGCTACGGCTAGAGCCGTAGCAACGGCACTTTCACTCCGGAGTTAAGCGGGGAGCCTAGGCGGCGCGACGTGCGAGCCGAGCGCCTTGTTCGCCGCCGCGATCGCCTTGTCGATCGTGGCGCGCTGCGCGTCGAGGGCCCGCTGATCCGCCCGCAGCCGGCTTGACGCGCGCTTCCTCGCCGACCGGGTAGTAGCCGACCGGGTACTGGCCCGCGCCGGCTGGGCGCTGGCGGCCGCTAGCTTCCCGATGTCGGCCTCCACCCGCTGCGCCAGCGGAAACGCCCAGGTAACCAGCTCGTTGACGGTTGCCTGCAGGTGGAACGAGGCGAGTGACTCCGCGACCTGGTACTGCACTAGGTCATCCAGCGGCATGCTGTTGGCCGGAGAGCAGTTCGCCGCGGCGTCGTTCGCGATCGTGACCGCGGTGGCGACATCATGGCTGGCCCCGGCCTCGATTTCCCGCAGCGCGGTCCGCGAGTCGGTGATGCCGCCCGCGCAGGACTCGATGTCCGTGTTGACGGCGCTGACGAACCCCCGCAGGTCACTGACGCGCTGGCTGGCGGACGGGTGGTGGGGAATCGCGGCGATCACCATGCCCGCGACGAGGACGCCGGCGCCAGCGAGCATCCACCGCGGCGTGCGGACGGCCGGCCAGCCCGAGCGCTGCGATCGTGCCGGCCCGCGTGCCGTCATCGTCCCTCCAGCGCCGCTTGTGCCCCGACATGAGAATCATAAGGGCTGACTTGTGAAAAGAGGAGCATTGAGAAGGTCATTGGGCGGTGCGCCAAATGACAATTTCGTCATCCAGGGTCCCAGGCGTTGATCTGGTGCAGCCGCCGCACTGAAGATCTTCTCAAGAGGCCTGGACCGGCTAGTCGACGCACCTAGCCGGTGGCATAAGCGCGCGTGGACGCCAGGGTGATGCGGGATTACCCGAAATGAGGTGATGGTCCGTGTCCGTGCCGGCGCGGGTAGCGGCGTTGATTGTCGCTTTCCTGGTAGTGGTCGGGCTAGGGGCCTTTGTCGCCGTCTATTACATAGGCGGTCAGAGTTCCCTTCCCACCGTGAACTACGCGGCTTCCGGCGGGCAGGTCAACGTGATGCTGCAGGAGGATCCGCAAAACAACTCCTCCAGCAAGCCCGACTGGGTCAGCTATTACGTGCAGGACCCGGCGACCAGGCAGTGGGTTCACACCACGTTGTTCTCGGTGCCCGCTCACACGACGGTCAACGTGACCATCTACGGCTACGACGGCTGCACGCCCCTGCGGAACAACTTCTTCAGCGGGGTTCAGGGCACCGTTGGCGGCACCGTGAGCGTCACCCAGTTCAACCAGCACGGGAAGCGACTCGGGCCGACGCGGAATACCTCGACCATCAACTCCTGGGCGGACTGCAACGTGGGGCACACGTTCGCGATCCCGGCCCTGGGCGTATACGTGCCGGTGGCCTCGCCGGACGCGCGGCTGTCAGCGGACGACCTGTGCGCTTCCTCGCCGTGCACCAGGCAGGGCAACCCGTACTCGCTGGAGAAGTTCAGCTTCAAGACACCCGACCACGGGGGCCTCTACCGCTGGCAGTGCCTGGTCCCCTGCGGCGGCGGCTACCTCGACGGGAACAGCGGCCCGATGCAGACCGTGGGCTACATGATGGGCGAGATGGACGTGGTAGCCAGATGACCTCGGGAACGACCGGAACCCCAGCGGCCCCGCCGGCCCCCGGGGCCGGCGGCAGGGAGCCACGGCACTGGCTGCGGCTGTTCGTGATGTGGTTCGTGCTGTCGCTCGCGGCAGACCTCATCACCTGGTACGTGTGGCGCCCGCACCTGCCGCCGGGCGACATGTCCACCTCCGCGACCGGCCAGCAGTTCGACTTCGCGGTGCTGGCGGTCACCGGCTTCCCGGTCGTGATCGCGGTGCTGCTCTACTTCGCCTACGCGATCGTGGCCTGGCGGGCCGGGCCGGACGACGAGGGGGACGGCCCCCCGATACACGGCCACACCAAGGTATCGGTGACCTGGATCATCACTACGTCGCTGATCGTGCTGTGGGCGTTCGCGTTCGGTACCTTCGAGCTGATCGTGCCCGCGGGCGCGGGCAGCGGCGAGGGGCCGAACCCGGTCTGGAACCTGGCCGGCAAGACCTCCTCGACCTGGGCCCCGGGCCAGGGCGACAAGCTCCAGGTCCAGGTGATCGGCCAGCAGTGGGCGTGGACCTTCCGGTACCCGCAGTTCGGCGGGATGGAGAGCTCGAAGCTTTACCTGCCGACCGGCACCCCGATCGAGTTCCACGTGACGTCGCTGGACGTGATCCACAGCTTCTGGGCCTACCAGCTCGGCGTCAAGGCGGACGCCAACCCGGGCGTGGACGACGTGGCCTACACGACCGTCCACCAGAAGGGCACCTTCGAGGTGCGCTGCAACGAGCTGTGCGGCATCTGGCACGGCGCCATGTACACCTACGGGAACGCCGTCTCGCCCGCGCGGTTCGCCAGCTGGGCGACCAGCGTGCGCGGCAAGGAAGCGAAGGACGGGCTGCTCCGCGCGCTCCCGAAGTACGCGCTCACCTACGACCCCACGGTGATCTCGGCGATCGGCAAGAACCTCCCGAAGATCGACGGGATCACCGGCGCGGCCGGTTACTACTACCCGCCCAGCGACCCGGTGACGCCGTGACCCCGGCCGCCGCGACGATGGCAGAGGAGTGACGTTAATGGCCGTCGAGGTACAGCCGGAGCGGGCCGAGCCGGTCTCCGCATCCACGAAGCCCTACTTCCGGCGCATGGGCGTGCATACCGGCCTGGCCGGAGCGGTGGCCGGCTACTTCCTTGGCCACTGGCTCGGTAACTTCCTGTCCAGCGGGTACCTCCAGAATCCGCTGTCGGACAGCAACGACGTGCCGATAGTCCTCGGCTACGCGCTCGCCACGATCGGGTGGCTGCTCGGGCTCGGCGTCTTCAACGACCTGTTCGGCACTATGCTCGGAAGGCCGTTCCCGGACCGGGAGGCGGCGGACGGGGCCGAGGCCGGCCTGGGCAAGTACTTCAGGTTCACGCTCAACCACAAGACCGTGGGCATCCAGTACCTGTTCGGCATGATCGGGTACTTCCTGACCGGCGGCCTGTTCGCGATGGCGATCAGGACCGAGCTGCTGTCGCCGTCGTACCACATCATGGGGCCGAACCAGTACCTCATGGTGGTCGGCGAGCACGGCACCATGATGATGATGATGATGTCATCGGTCGTGCTCGGGCCGTTCGGGCAGTACTTCGGCCCGATCATGATCGGGTCGAAGCGGGTCGCCTTCCCGCGCCTGGAGGCGCTCGGCTTCTGGCTCACCCCGGCCGCCTTCGTGATCCTGCTGTCCGGGATCCTGTTCGGCGGGTTCCCGACCGGCTGGACCGGCTACGAGCCGCTGGCCACCGAGGCGAAGCAGGGCATGGACTCCTTCTTCTTCGCCTTCGGGCTGATGGCCGTGTCGATGACGCTGGCCGGGTTCAACATGATCTGCACGGTCATCAACTACCGGGCGCCCGGCATGCGCTGGGGCCGGCTGCCGATGTTCGTCTGGTCGATGTTCTCGGTCTCCTTCCTGCAGGTGCTCTCGGCGCCCGTCCTCCTCGGCGCCTGCTACATGGCGCTGACCGACAGGACGTTCCAGACCGCGTTCTTCACCAACCAGCTGGGCGGCAGCAGCTACCTCTACGAGGATCTGTTCTGGTTCTTCGGCCACCCGGAGGTGTACATCCTGGCGCTGCCCGGGTTCGGCGTGATCTCGGAGATCGTGTCGGTGTTCTGCCGCAAGCCCCTGTTCGGCTACCGGGTGGCGGCCGCCGGCATGCTCGGCGTGGGCCTGCTGTCGTTCTTCGTCTGGCAGCATCACCTATTCGATAGCGGGATAAATCCAGATATGCGGCCGGTATTCATGCTTACCACCGAGCTGATCTCGATCCCGACCGGATTCATCTACCTGGTGGGCATGGGGACGTTCTGGAAGGCGCGAATACGGTTCAGCATCCCGATGCTGTTCGCGCTCGCCTTCTATTTCAACTTCCTGATCGGCGGCATCAGCGGGGTCTTCCTTTCAGACGTCCCCGCGGATGTAACCGAGCACGGAAGTTTCTTCGTGATGGCGCACTTCCATTACACGATCATGGGCGGGCTTATCTTCGCCTTCATGGGCGGGATCTACTACTGGCTGCCCAAGATGCTGGGGATCAAGCTGAACGAGACGCTCGGCAAGGTTCACTTCTGGACCATGTTCATCTTCTTCAACTCGACGTTCCTGCCGCTGTTCGCGCTGGGGCTCATGGGCATGCCGCGCCGGGTGTTCGAGTACGCGAACAACCTGCAGACGCTGAACGACTGGGTGTCGATCAGCTCGTACTGCCTCGGGGTGTCGATGCTCATCTTCCTGTTCAACGTGGTGATGTCCACGCTGTTCTGGCGGCAGCGCGAGGCCGGCAACCCGTACCGGGCGCGCAGCCTGGAGTGGCAGGTGCCCACCCCGGTGCCGCCGGCCAACTTCGAGCGCATTCCGGTCATCCTGGCCAGCCCCTACGAATACGGCGACCCGGACGCGCCGCCGGTCGCGGACCTGAACCCGCCGCCCGGCGTCGTCAGCTCGGCCTATGTCGGCGCGTCCAGGGGGGAGGCGTAAGCCATGGCGGACCCGACTATCCAGGCCGGGCCTGGTGAGGTGCCATCGATCGCCGAAGAGGACGCGGCGTTCTACCACCAGTCGGCGGTCAACGCCGCGTGGACGGGGGCACGGCTGGCCCTCGGCGCCCTCACCTTCATCTTCGGCGCGTTCGCGTTCTCCTACTTCTACCTCCGGTCGGTCGACTCCTCCGGCCGGTGGGAGGGGTCGGGGTACCACCCGCCGTCGATGGTGACGGGCACGGTGATCATGCTGCTGGTGCTGGCCAGCGCGGGCGTTCACTACGGCGTGCTGCAGCGGATCAAGGCGGGCAGGAAGCGGGCCTGGCAGCGGGGCGGCGCGATCACGCTCGGGCTGGGCCTCGCGGCGGTGGGACTGCAGATCACCCAGCTGGCCACCCTGCCGTTCGCGCCCGGGAGCTCCGGGTACTCCAGCGTGTTCACCGGCTTCTACCCGGTCTTCCTGACGTCCCAGCTCGCCGCGGGCGTGTGGCTGGAGAGCCTGCTCGCCAGGTCCCGGTTCATCCCGGAGATGTCGTTCGTGGAGCAGCCTCCCACGCATGCCGAGGTGTACCGGGTCCAGCGGTTCCAGTCGTCGCTCAGCGCCTTCTCGACAGTGTGGAGCTACCTGGCGCTCATGTCACTGCTGTTCTGGCTCTTGTTCTACGTCTTCTAGGCAGAGAGGAAACCCAGTGCAGAACCTGGTCGAGGCGTCCGCCGGCGAGGCGTGGAGCTTCGGCGGATCGATCATCACGTTCCTGGTCCCGATGATCGTGTTCGTCCTGGTCGCGGCGGCCCTGTTCATCATCTACACCAAGCCGGAACTGGTACCGGGGCGCCAGGCCGACGAGGGCGCGTTCCCGGTGGGGGCCACCCGGCTGCCGGGGAAGCCGTCCGAGGGTCCCGACGGCGCCCGGGCGCCGGAGAACGGACCCGGGACGGGGTGAGGTCGCGTAATCCGCGGGCCGTCGCCGCCGCGCTCGTCGCGCTGACGAAACCGCGCATCATCGAACTGCTCCTGGTCACCACGGTGCCGGCCATGCTGCTGGCGCAGCGGGGCCTTCCCTCGCCGGGCCTGGTGCTCGTCACGCTGATCGGCGGCACGCTCGCGGCCGGCAGCGCCAACACGATCAACTGCTACCTCGACCGCGACATCGACGCGCTGATGGCGCGGACGTCCCGCCGCCCGCTCGTGAACGAGTCGGGGGCGGTCAAGCCTAGCGAGGCCCTGGCCTGGGGGGTCTCGCTAGGCGCGGTCGCGACGCTGCTGCTCGGCCTGCTGGCCAACTGGCTCGCCGCCTCGCTTGCCGACGCGGCGATCCTGTTCTACGTGTTCGTCTACACGCTGCTGCTCAAGCGCCGGAGCCCGTCTAACATCGTGATCGGCGGGGCGGCCGGCTGCTTCCCGGTCCTGGTCGGCTGGGCCGCGGTTCGCGGAACCGTGGCCGTGCCCGCGCTCGTGCTGTTCGCGATCATCTTCCTGTGGACGCCGCCGCACTTCTGGGCGCTGGCCATGAAGTTCCGGCGCGACTATGAGACCGCGGGCGTCCCGATGCTCCCCGTGGTGGCCGCTCCCGCCGTGGTCACCCGCAATATCCTCTGGTACTCCTGCGCGATGGTCGCCGCGACCCTCGCCCTGGTCCCGTACGCGGGCTGGATCTACGGCGCCGCCGCCCTCGTCCTCGGCGCGTGGTTCCTGGCCGAGGCCCGCGCCCTGCACCGCCAGGTCAGCGCTGCCCAGGTCAGCGCTGCCCAGGTCCGGGCCGACCCGGTGCCCCCTCCCGTAAGGCCCGTGCCCATGCGGCTGTTCCACCTATCGATCGCCTACCTGACCCTCCTGTTCGCCGCGGTCGCCCTCACCGCCCTTCTCCCCTGGGGACGCTGGTAGTCGCTCGACGCATACGCCGATCCTTCCCACTATTGCGGCTGAAGTCGCCTACCCTGAGAGACCGGGTTCCCGCTAAAGGAGGACGTTTTGCCGCCGATGCCGCTTCAGCAGGGCGATCCGCCCCAGATCGGGCGTTACCGGCTGACGGCCCGGCTTGGCTCGGGCGGTATGGGGGTCGTGTACCTGGGCCAGGCGGCCGACGGCCAGCAGGTCGCGGTCAAGGTGCTGCGCCCCGAGTACGCCGACGACCAGGAGTTCCGGGCGCGCTTCCAGCGCGAGGTCGTCGCGATGGCGCGGGTCAGGAACAGGTACACCGTCCGGGTGCTCGACGCGGACACCAGGTCCGCGAAGCCCTTCCTCGCGACCGATTTCGCCGAGGGACCGTCGCTCGACGAGCACGTGGGGGCCCACGGCCCGCTGCACGAAGAGGCCGTGTACCGCCTCGCCGCCGCCCTGGCCGAAGCCATCGCAGCGATTCACGCGGCCGGGGTGAGCCACCGTGACCTCAAGCCGTCGAACGTGCTGCTCACCGACTCCGGGCCGAAGGTCATCGACTTCGGGATCGCGCAGGTCGCGGACACGGTCTCGATCACGAGGACCGGGATGGCGGTCGGCTCGCCGGGCTACATGGCGCCCGAGCAGGTCATGGGGCGCGCGGGCCAGGAAGCCGACATCTTCACCTGGGCGCTCATCGTGGCGTTCGCTGCGAGCGGCCGGCGGCCGTTCGGCGACGGGCAGTCGGTCGCGATCATGCACCGCATCGTCAGCGACGAGCCGGACATCTCCGCGGTCCCGCCGCAGCTGATGCCGCTGGTACAGGCCGCGCTGGCCAAGGAGCCGGGGAACCGGCCGGCGGCGACGGACCTGCTCCGGGAACTGGCACCCGACGCGCTCGGGGAGATCGCCCAGCAGACCGCCGTCGACCCGGGGATGACGCCGCGGACGGCACTCGATGCGCAGTCGCCACCAACCGTTCGGGATAATTACCGACCGGACCCGGAGCGGACCCGCACGTTGCCGCCGGACCCGGAATCGACCCGCGGGATGGCATCCGAGGGCAACCCGCGGCGGTGGCGCGGCGCGTTGATCGCGGCGGCGGTGGCCGTCGTGGTGCTGGCGGTGGTGGGTTTCGCCCTGTTGTCCAACCTCGGCTCGCACCCGCTGAAGAACACGTCGAACAACTCGAAGCCGCCGGCGAGCGCGAAGGCGACGACGGGGGGCGGTGGGCCGGTCTCGCACACGGAAGCGCCGACGACCCAGCCGGCGGTCCAGCCATCGACCCAGCCAGCGACCTCGCAGGCGCCGTCCTCCCCGGCGACGTCCGGCCCGGCCCCCGGCGGCGGGAACAGCGCCCCCGCCACCACCGGCTCCACCACCGGCCTGCCCACCGGCACCTCCAGCCCCAACATCGGAACCAGCATCAGCCCCAGCGGCTGACGCCATGAGGCCCGGCCGCGGGGAAGCGGACGACCGCGCGGAGGCCCGGGGGGTTCCCGCCGGGGCAGGCGGGCTCCAGCCGCGCCGTGCCGCCGAACTCCTGTGCCGTCGCTCGTACGATCGCCAGGCCCAGGCCCGCGCCGCCGTCGTCCTCGCCGTCGCGGCTGCGGGCGGGATCGAGCCGGGTGAACCGGCCGAAGGCCCGTTCGGCGTCGGCGGCCGGGATGCCGGGCCCGTCGTCGGCGACCTCCAGCTCCACC
>JAFMRC010000472.1 GCA_017354375.1 Nocardiopsaceae bacterium
GCCAGTCAGGGACAACATCATGCTCGGCAGCTACGCGCGGACCCGCAGGCTCGGGGCCCGCGCGGCCTGGGCGGACGTGTCCGACGTGCTTGACATGTTCCCCGAGCTGGCCAAGCTGCTCGACCAGAAGGCGGGCACCCTGTCGGGCGGGCAGCAGCAGATGGTCGCCCTGGCCCGGGGGATGGCCGCGCGGCCGAAGGTCTTGCTGCTCGACGAGCCCTGCCTCGGCCTCGCCGAGGCGGTGGCCCGCCGCGTCTACGATTGGCTGGCCCAGATGACCGCGACCGACATGACGATCCTGCTCGTCGAGGAGAACCCCGTCCACGCGCTCCTGGTGGCCGACCGCTCGGTGCGCATGTACAAGGGGCTTGTGGAGGTACCGGGCGGGCGGGGGAATGCGGCGTGAGCCAGTTCCTCAACCTCCTCGTCGCCGGGCTGACCTCCGGCGCGATCTACGGGATCTTCGGCGCCTGCCTGGCGGTGTGGTTCAGGGTGTGCAACATACTGAACCTCGCGGTGGGCGACTTCGCGATGTTCGGGGCGATCGGCACCGCGTGGCTGGTGCAGAACGCCGGGCTGCCGTTCATCGCGGGCATCGTCGTGGTCGTGGCCGGCGTCGGCCTGGCCGCGTGGCTCTTCGACTGGGTCGTGCTGCACCCGGCCTTCGACCGGGGCAGGGGCGCGCGCGGCATCGTCGGTGTATTTTTCTACACCTTCGGGCTTTCCCTGGTGCTCGAAGGGGTGGCCAGGGCGTGGTTCGGCACCGACGTGTGGGGCGCGCCGGTGATCTGGTCGGGTCCGGCGCTGTCCGTCCTGGACTTCCACGTGCAGCGGGCCGGGATCCTCGTCATCGCGCTGGCCATCGTGAGCGGGCTCGCCCTGTGGGCGTACCTGCGCTTCACCGTCTCCGGCCGGGCGGCGAGCGCCTGCGGCGAGAGCAGGCTCGGGTCCCGGATCGTCGGGATCGACACCGCGAAGTTCCGGCGGCGGATCTTCATCGCGACGGCGGTGCTCGCCGCGCTGTTCGGCATCGTGGAGTCCCCGCTGTCCGGCTACACCTACGCCAGCGGGCCGGTGATCAGCCTGATCGGGACCGTCGCCGCGGGGTTCGCGTCGTTCCGCCGACCGGGACGCGCGGTGGCGATCGGGCTGGCGATCGGCGTCGCCGAGTCCATGCTCGGCGGCTACGTCAGCACCAGCTACAACGACGTGCTGCTCTACGCGATCCTCTTCGGCATCATCATCTTCCGGCCCGAGGTGCTCGGCCTGGGCGCGGAACCAGCCTAAAGAAGGGCCAGCATGAGGTTCTTGCGAAGCTCGGAAGGCGGGCGACGGCGATGACGGAGCCGGCCGCGGCGGAGAGCGGCACCCTCCCGGGCCCCGCCCCTGGTTCTCCGGGAAGCGCGGCGGCCGTGCACCGGGTGCGTCGCCGTGACCCGGTGCCCCTGGGCGCGGGCGTCTGCGTCGCCGCCGTCGGCGCCCTGGTGCTGGCGGCGATGAATGGCTCCTACCTGGGCCTCACCGTGACGACCGGCGTCGGCTTTGCCATCGTGACGGTCGGGATGGTGCTGCAGCTCGGCTACAGCCGTCAGCTGGCCTTCAGCCAGTCCGTGTTCATGGGCCTCGGCGCGTACGGCATGGGCGTGCTCGAGACGAAGTACGGCTTCGGCTCGCTGGAAAGCCTCCTCGCCGTGATCGGGCTTGCCCTGGTGACATCGCTCCTGATCGGGGCGGTCGTCACCCGCGCCCCCGGCCTGGCGCTCGCCCTGGCGACCCTGCTGATGCCGCTGTTCGTCTTCCAGCTGGCGACATACTCCAACTGGCTCGGGTCGTTCGCCGGCATCAACGGCGTGCTGCCGCTGCTGACCGGCGCGGACTATACGACAACGCTCGTCGAGTCGGGGATCGCCTGCGCGGTGCTGCTCGGCATCGCGACCGCGATCGTCTTCCGCGTCATCAGGTCGGGGGTCGGCCTGCAGCTGATGGCGATGGCCGCCGACGAGCGGCTCGGCGAGTCCCTCGGCATCAGCCTGCGCCAGCGCCGCCTCGAGGTGTTCGTCCTCGGGTCGGTCTTCGCCGCCGTCGGCGGCGCAGCCATCGCGAGCGTCCAGGGCATCGTCACGCCCGACGTGCTCAGCGAGACTTCCGAGATCACGCTGCTCCTGATGGTGTTCGTGGCCGGGCGCAGGAGCATCGTGGGCGCGATCGTCGGGGCCGTCGTCATCGAGTACCTGGCCACGAGCACGTCGTTCATCAGCACGAACCTCGGCATCATCGAGGGCATCGTCCTGCTGGTCATCCTCATCGTGGAGCCCGACGGGGTGGCCGGGGCGATTGACCGGCTCCTCGGGCGACGGACGGATCAGTGGGCGGCGATGCTGCGGTCGCGGCTGCCCGGCGGGCTGCTCGCGCGAGGAGGTAAGGGCGGTGCCTGAGGCGAGTGCTTCGGCCGGTTCCGTGGTGCTGGCCTGTGAGGCCGTCACGAAGAGCTACGGCGGGGTCCGCGCGGTCGATTCGGTGACCCTGTCGGTGCCCGACCAGGGGCTGTTCGGGCTGTGCGGCTTCAACGGGGCCGGCAAGTCCACCCTGTTCAACCTGCTGGCCGGCTCGGTGCGGGCCGACGAGGGCGTGGTGCGGATCGACGGCCGCGACGCCACCGGCTGGTCCGCCATGCGCCGGGCCCGCTCCGGGGTCGCGCGAACCTGGCAGACGGTCCGCCTCGCCCTCGGGCGGACCGCACTCGACAACGTGGCCGCCGCCTGCCTCGCCGCTCCCGGCCAGTGGATGCTCGGCGCGCTCTGGCGGCCCCAGGCCGCGCCCGCCAGGGAACGGGCCTGGGCGGCCCTGGAGAGCCTCGGCATCGGCCACCTCGGCGGGCGGCTCGTCGACGGGCTGACCCTTGAGGACCAGCGGCTGACGGAACTGGCCAGGGCCCTGGTGAGCGATCCCAGGGTGCTCCTCGCGGACGAGCCCGCTTCGGGGCTTTCCTCCGCCCAGCGAACCGTGCTCGCCGGCGCGCTCACCGCGATCAGCAAGGACCGGGCGGTCGTCGTGGTCGAGCACGACCTGGACATGCTCACGTCCATCAGCGAGCACATGTGGGCCATGGTGGAGGGGCGGCTCGCGTTCTCCGGCGACGTCGAGACCTTCCGCACCTCGCCGGTGCACGCAGACCTGCGCGGCATCGAGCAGGTGTGACTCCGGCACCGCCATTAGCATTCGGGACGCCATTAACTTCTGCGATTCCTATTAGCGCGAAAGATGGTTACATTAAGTGTTCGCTTAATAATTGACAACCTCTTGTCGGCGCGGTGAGACTGGGAAAAGACCGGGTCCGGCCTGGTCGACGCGGAGATGCGGAGATGCGGAGGCACCGGCGTGCTTAAGGCGGAGGACAACGAGATCTTGACCCGGGTGGGCCGGGGGACGCTGATGGGTGAGCTGTTGCGCCGGTACTGGACGCCGGCCTGCCTGAGCGCGGAGGTGCCCGACCCGGG
>JAFMRC010000222.1 GCA_017354375.1 Nocardiopsaceae bacterium
CTAGGGCGGTCGCCGCCGGGCAGGCCGGCGACGAGCTGTTCGCGGTCACCCGCCTGCTCGACGCCGAGCACGGGCTGCGCCGGGCACTCGCCGACGCCACCAAGCCGCCGGGCGAGAGGTCGGCCATCGCGCGCAGGCTGCTGGACGGCAAGGTCTCCCAGACGGTGGAGGACCTGGTCGCGGACGCGGTGGCCGCCAAGTGGGCGACTCCGGGCGACCTGGCCGACGCCATCGAGCAGCTCGCGATCGAGGCGCTCGCCATCGCCGCGCAGCTCGACGGCAGCCTGGACGACCTGGAGGACGACCTGTTCAGGTTCTCCCGGGTGGTCTCCGGGCAGCCTGGACTGCGCGAGGCGCTGGCCGGCCCCGCGGACGACGCGGCCAAGCGGTCGCTGCTGGACAACCTGCTGTCGGCCAAGGTCAGCGCGGTGTCGCTGAGCCTGATCACCCAGCTGCTCACCCACCCGCGCGGTCGCTCGCCACAGGTGGTGCTCGACCTGGCCGCCGGCATCGCGGCCCAGCGGCGCGAGCAGCTCATCGCGGTGGTGCGCGTCGCCACCGAGCTCACCCCGGAGCAGCGGCGGCGGCTGCTGTCCGCGCTGGAGGCCGGCTACGGCAAGGGGGTGCACCTGAACGTGGTGCTCGACCCCGAGGTCGTGGGCGGGATGTCCGTGCAGATCGGGGACGAGCTCATCGACGGGACCGCTGCTACCCGCCTCGGCGCGATGCGCCGCAAGCTAGCAGGCTGACCATGCCAATCATGGTGCCGAAAATCATGGTGCCGAACCGGCAACTACAGGCCACTGAGTATTCACGAACGGAATGGGGAAGATGGCGGAGCTGACAATCCGGCCGGAGGAGATCCGTGACGCGCTGACGCGCTTCGTCGAGGAGTACGAGCCCGAGGGCGTCGCACGCGAAGAGGTCGGCACGGTCGTCGAGTGCGGTGACGGCATCGCGCGCGTCGAGGGTCTCCCCAGCGCCATGTCGAACGAGCTTATCGAATTCGAGAACGGGGTCCGCGGCATCGCGCTGAACCTCGACGTTCGCGAGATCGGCGTGGTCGTCCTTGGCGACTTCACCGGCATCGAGGAGGGCCAGCGGGTGCGCCGCACCGGTGAGGTGCTGTCCGTGCCCGTCGGCGACGGGTTCCTCGGCCGCGTGATCAGCCCGCTGGGGCAGCCGCTCGACGGGCTGGGCGAGATCGACGTCGCCGAGCTGCGCGCCCTTGAGGTGCAGGCGCCGTCGGTGGTCAACCGGCAGCCGGTGGGCGAGCCGCTGCAGACCGGCATCAAGGCCATCGACGCGATGACGCCGATCGGTCGCGGCCAGCGGCAGCTGATCATCGGCGACCGGCAGACCGGCAAGACCGCGATCGCGATCGACACGATCATCAACCAGAAGGCCAACTGGGCCTCCGGCGACCCCACGAAGCAGGTCCGCTGCGTCTACGTCGCGGTCGGCCAGAAGGGCTCGACGATCGCGGCCGTCAAGCAGTCCCTGGAAGAGGCAGGGGCGATGGAGTACACCACGATCGTGGCGGCGCCCGCCTCCGACCCGTCCGGCTACAAGTACATCGCGCCCTACACCGGCAGCGCGATCGGCCAGCACTGGATGTACGACGGCAAGCACGTCCTGATCATCTTCGACGACCTGTCGAAGCAGGCCGAGGCCTACCGGGCGATCTCCCTGCTGCTGCGCCGCCCGCCGGGCCGCGAGGCCTACCCGGGGGACGTCTTCTACCTGCATTCGCGCCTCCTCGAGCGCTGCGCCAAGCTTTCTGACGAGCTGGGGGCGGGCTCGATGACCGGGCTCCCGATCGTGGAGACCAAGGCAAACGACATCTCGGCCTACATCCCGACCAACGTCATCTCCATCACCGACGGCCAGATCTTCCTGGAGACGGACCTGTTCAACTCCGGCGTCCGCCCGGCGATCAATGTCGGCCAGTCGGTGTCCAGGGTCGGCGGCGCCGCCCAGATCAAGGCCATGAAGTCGGTCGCGGGCAACCTGCGGCTCGCGCTGTCGCAGTTCCGCGACCTGGAGGCGTTCGCGGCGTTCGCGTCCGACCTGGACGCGGCCTCCCGCGCCCAGCTGGATCGCGGTGCGCGGCTGGTTGAACTGCTCAAGCAGGGGCAGTACTCGCCATACCCGGTCGAGGAGCAGGTCGTCTCGATCTGGGCGGGCACCACCGGCCAGGTCGATGACGTGCCCGTCGAGGACATCCGGCGGTTCGAGTCGGAGTTCCTCGACTACCTGCGCCGCGACCAGGCGGGACTGCTTGGCGCCATCCGGGAGACCGGGAAGCTGTCCGATGACGACGTCACCGCGCTGCGGGACGCGATCGGCCGGTTCCGCCGCGGCTTCGAGGTCACCGGCGGCAAGCTGCTGGCATCGGACGATGACGAGCCGGTCGAGGCGCTCGGCGCGGGCGAGCACGGCCAGGAGAAGGTCGCGAAATACACGGACTCGTCAGCGGGTACGCCATCGGGAACGTCACCGGGCGCGTCATCAGGCAGTTCGGAGGGCGGCTCGGCGGGCGGCTCGACGGGCAGCTCGGCGGCGTCCAAGGCGGACGGTAAAGGCGGTAAGTAGGAAGCCATGGGAGCACAGCTTCGCGCGGTCCGGGCGCGGATCAGGGCGGTCAAGTCGATCGGCAAGATCACCCGCGCCCAGGAGCTGATCGCGTCGTCGCGGATCATCAGGGCGCAGCAGCGGATGCGCGCCGCCGAGCCGTACGCGCGGGAGCTCACGCAGGCGGTGGAGGCGGTGGTCAGCCGCTCCTCCTCGATCAGCCACCCGATGGTCACCGAGCCCGAGGCTCACGCGAGCGCCGCGGTCCTCATCCTCACCAGCGACAGCGGATTCTGCGGCGCCTACAACGCCAACGTGCTGCGGGAGTCCGCGCGGCTGAGGCAGCGCAACGACGAGAACGGCACGGCGACCACCACCTACGTGGCCGGGAGCAAGGGCATCGGCTGGCACCGGTTCCGCGACATCCCCGTCGAGCGGGAATGGTCCGGGTTCTCCTCCCAGCCCACGTACGCGGACGCGGAGAAGGTCGCCACCGCCCTGCTCGACGCCTTCTCGGGCGAGGGCGAGGGCGAGGGCGAGGGCGAAGGCGGGGGCGCCGGCGGGAGCGCCGGCGGGGGTGCTGGAGGGCTCACCAAGGTAGACGAGATCTACCTCGTGTCCACAGAGTTCGTCTCGATGCTGACCCAGCGGCCCGCCGTCACGAGGCTGCTGCCGCTGGAGATAGCGGAGGCACCCGAGAGCGAGCGCCCCGGCGGCCCGCTCCCGTCGTATGAGTTCGAGCCGTCCACGGACGACGTGCTGGACGCGTTGCTGCCGCAGTACGTGGCCAGCCGGATCTACTACGCCATGCTGGAGGCGGCGGCCTCCGAGCTGGCCGCGCGGCGCCGGGCGATGAAGGCCGCCACGGACAACGCGAACGACCTCCTAGACCGGCTGACCCGGGAGGCGAACAACGCCCGGCAGGCCGAGATCACCCAGGAAATCAGCGAAATCGTCGGCGGGTCCAACGCGCTCGCTGAAGCGAACGCAGGGAGTGAATAACACCACCATGACCGCACCCGTAACGGAAAACGAGGCCACCGCGGCCGGCACCGGCCGCGTCGCCCGGGTCATCGGCCCGGTCGTCGATGTCGAGTTCCCCGCGGAGCAGATGCCGGAGATCTACCACGCGCTGCACACCGACGTGGATTTCGGCGGCCAGACGCGCACGCTGACCCTCGAGGTCGAGCAGCACCTCGGCGATAACATGGTCCGGGCGATCTCGATGCAGCCGACCGACGGCCTGATCCGCGGCGGCACGGTGGTCAGCACCGGCGCCCCGATCGAGGTTCCCGTCGGCGACGTGGCCAAGGGCCACGTGTTCAACGCCCTCGGCGAGCCGCTGGACGTCCCGGCCGGCTCGCTGAAGGTGGAAGAGCGCTGGCCGATCCACCGGCCCGCCCCGGCGCTGGATCAGCTCGAGTCCAAGACCGAGATGTTCGTCACCGGCATCAAGGTCATCGACCTGCTCACGCCGTACGTGCGAGGCGGGAAGATCGGCCTGTTCGGTGGCGCTGGCGTGGGCAAGACCGTGCTCATCCAGGAGATGATCCGCCGGGTCGCGAAGGACTTCGGCGGCGTCTCCTGCTTCGCCGGCGTGGGGGAACGGACCCGGGAGGGCAACGACCTCTTCCTGGAGATGACCGAGTCCGGTGTCATCAACGACACCGCGCTGGTGTTCGGCCAGATGGACGAGCCGCCGGGTACCCGGCTGCGGGTGGCGCTGTCCGCGCTGACCATGGCGGAGTACTTCCGCGACGTGCAGAAGCAGGACGTGCTGCTGTTCATCGACAACATCTTCCGGTTCACCCAGGCGGGCTCCGAGGTGTCCACGCTGCTCGGCCGGATGCCGTCCGCGGTGGGCTACCAGCCGACCCTGGCCGACGAGATGGGCCAGCTGCAGGAGCGGATCACCTCTACCCGCGGGCACTCGATCACCTCCATGCAGGCGATCTACGTTCCCGCGGACGACATCACCGACCCGGCGCCGCACACGGTGTTCGCGCACCTGGACGCCACCACGACGCTCTCCCGGGCGATCACCCAGAAGGGCATCTACCCGGCCGTGGACCCGCTGGACTCCACCTCCCGGATCATGGATCCGCGCTACATTGGCCAGGAACACTACGACGTGGCCCGCACCGTGCAGCAGATCCTGCAGCGGTACAAGGAGCTGCAGGACATCATCGCGATCCTGGGCATCGACGAGCTCTCCCAGGACGACCAGATCACCGTGCAGCGCGCGCGGCGGATCGAGCGGTTCCTGTCGCACCCGATGTACGTGGCGGAGCAGTTCACCGGCCAGCCGGGGGTGTTCGTTACGCTGGACGAGACGATCTCCTCCTTCCGGGCGATCGCCGAGGGTAAGTACGACCACGTCCCCGAGCAGGCGTTCTTCATGTGCGGCGGCATCGAGGACGTGGAGAAGAAGGCCAAGGAACTGGAGCGCTCGTGACGCTGCACGTCGAGGTGCTGATGCCGGACCGCTCGCTGTGGTCCGGCGAGGCAGGCCTGGTGATCGCGAAGACGCTCGACGGCGACATCGGCGTCCAGGCCGGCCACTCCCCGGTCTTCGGCATCCTGTCGCCCGGCAGCCTGGTCCGCATCCGCGAGGTCCCCGGGGACGACAACCCCGGGGATGTCGTGCGGCTCGCGGTCAGGGATGGGTTCCTGTCGGTGACGGACGACCGGGTGTCGGTGCTGGCCTCCTCCGGCCAGCTGTCCGGTGAGGTAGACGTGGCCGAGGCCCGCGCCGACCTGGAGTCGGCCACGACCGACGCGGGCTCGTCCGCGGCGGCCGAGGAATCGCCTGAGGTCAGGTACGCTCGGGCCAGGCTGCGAGCAGTGGGCGAGCAGGCCTGACACGGGTTCTCACGACGGGGCGGCGGTGGACGGAACACTGGATTTCGCGATCTGGTTGCTCGTCGCCGTCCTGCTGCTGGCCGCGCTCGCCGCGACCGTCCTCGCGGTCCGCCGCTTCCTGCTGGAGCGCGGTGGCGGCACCGTCGAGTGCAGCCTGCGAATGCCCGCGGGCGACGGTACCTGGCGTCCCGGCGTTGCCTCCTACCGCCGGGACGAGCTGTACTGGTACCGGGCGCTCGGCGTCCTGCCGCGCCCCGAGCGAGTGTTCACCCGCCGCTCGCTTAGCGTCCTCTCCCGCCGTCCGGCCGAACCGCCGGAGGCCAGGGTGCTGGGTCCGGGCCGTTACGTGGTCGAGATGAAGACCGGCCTGGTCGGCTCGGGTAGCTCGCGCGGCCCGGCTGACAAGGTCGAGCTGGCCATGACCCCGGAGGCGCTGACCGGCTTCCTGGCCTGGCTCGAAGCGTCTCCCCCCAGCTCGCACCTGGAAGACATCACCTAACACCCTTGTACCGAACGGGTGGTCGCGCCTGCCCCGGCACTCATCCGCCTCGCCCGGTCCTGCCCCCGGCCCCCGTTCCGGCTCCTCATCGAGGGCATCCACGCATGCCCGCTCGCTGCCGGAATAAGACCGGGGTCCGGCGGGCCCCCGAGAACCGCCGGGCCCCGGAGCCCGTGGGATACTACACTATGTAGCCGTTCAATGTCGCATCAAATCAGCAGTGCAAATAAACCAAGGTCAGAGCTTTAATTAACCTCAAAGGTACTACGTTACGTAATCAACGTCGTAGCCGGCCCGGTCATTCCCGGCTCCGCGGTTAGATTTCCCGGGATCCGGGACTTAGATCCCGGCTCCCGGCTCCCGGCTCCCGGCTCGGAGAGAATAGACGGTTAAGGTTGGCGCATGGCGAACGAACGACGTGACAACCCGGTCGTGCTCTCCCGCATCTACACGCGAACCGGCGATGACGGCACCACGGCCCTGGCCGACGGGACACGCGTCACCAAGGACGACAGCCGCCTGGTGGCCTACGCCGACGCCGACGAGGCGAACTGCGCGATCGGGATGGCCGTGACGTTCGGGCAGCTCCCCGACGACATCGGCCGCCTGCTCGGCCGCATCCAGAACGAGCTGTTCGACGTCGGCGCCGACCTCGCCAACCCCGTCAGCTCCGAGCCACCCAAGTACCCGCCGATCCGGGTTGACGACAGCTACATCAGCGGGCTGGAGGAGGCCTGCGATTCCTACAACGCCGACCTGGAGACGCTGCGCAGCTTCGTGCTTCCGGGTGGCACGCCGGGCGCGGCCCTGCTGCACAACGCGCGGGTGATCACGCGGCGCGCGGAGCGCAGCGCCTGGGCCGCCGTGGAAGAGCACGGGGACGCGGTCAGCGTCGCGCCGGCGAAGTACCTCAACCGCCTCTCGGACCTGCTGTTCATCCTCGCCCGCGTCGCGAACGCCGCCCGCGACGACGTCCTCTGGCGCCCCGGCGGCGACCGCTAGGCCATATGCCAGGATGAAAGTGCCGTTGCTACGGCTCCAGCCATAGCAACGCGCCGTTGACGCGAGGTCAACAGGACTACTTGCGCCTGCCGTGCAGGACGGTGATGAGCTTCGCGATGCGGTCCATGTCGGCCGGAGTCCGGCTGAACGTCGTGGTGCGCAGCAGCGGCTTCATCCGCTGCCGGGTGATCGCCTTGGCCCGGGAGAACTCGCGCAGCCCGTCGGCGCCGTGGATCCGCCCGAACCCCGACTCGCCCGAGCCGCCGAACGGCAAGGCGGGCACCGCCGCGAACGCGATCACCGAGTTGACCGAGGTCATCCCCGCGCGCAGCGCCCTCGCCGCCGCGAGTCCGGCCGCGCGGCCCCGGGTGAACACGGCCGAGCCGAGCCCGTAGGGCGACGCGTTGGCCAGCCGCACCCCGTCCTCCAGCGACGGCACCGGCGTGACCGTGACCACTGGCCCGAACGTCTCCTCCCGCACGGCGGCGGACTCCTCCGGCACGCCGGTCAGCACGACCGGCCCGACGTACGGCGCGGCCACCGAGTCGGTTCCGCCCACGGCGGCCTGGCCGCCGCGCGCCAGCGCGTCGCGAAGGTGCCGCTCGACGATGCCCACCTGTGATGGCAGCGTCATCGGCCCGTAGGAGGCGCCGTCGTCGTCACCCGCGCGCAGCGCCGAGACCTTCTCCTTGAGCTTCTCGGTGAACGCCTCGTACACGGACGAGACCACGTACACCCGCTCGATGCCCACGCAGGTCTGCCCGGCGTTGGACATCGCGCCCCAGGCCGCCGCGTCCGCGGCGGCGTCAAGGTCCGCCGAGGCGTCGACCAGCATGGCGTCCTTCCCGCCGCACTCCGCCAGCACGGGGGTGAGGTTCTTCGCCGCGGCGGCCATCACCTTGCGGGCGGTCCCCGGCGAGCCGGTGAACGCGATCTTGTCCAGGCCCGGCGACGAGGCGAGGAACCCGCCGGTCTCCCCGAACCCGGTGACGAGCTGCAGCACCCGCTGGTCCTCGCCGAACGCCTCCCGCAGCGTCTGCTCGAAGGACGACACGAGCCACGCCCCGGTGCCCGGTGTCAGCTCGCTGGGCTTGAACACGACGGCGTTGCCGGCCGCGAGTGCGTAGCCGATTGACCCCATCGGCGTGAACACCGGGTAGTTCCACGGCCCGATCACGCCGACGACGCCGAGCGGGTGGTACTCGACGGAGGAGGCCATGTTGACCATCGCGATGCCGCTTGGCACTCGCCGCGGCTTCAGCACCGACCGCGCGTGCCGGGCGGCCCAGTCCAGGTGCAGGATCGCGTTGATGATCTCCAGCCTCGCGTCGTCGGCGGGCTTTCCCGTCTCGGCGCGCACGACGGTGACGAGCCGCGGCATGTGCCGGGTGATATGCGACTTCCAGGCGAGCAGCCGCTGCCGTCGGCCGGCCCAGGAAAGCCCGGCCCACCACTGAGCGGCCGGTCGCGCCCGCGCGACCGCGTCGCCGACCTCTTTCTCGCCGTGGACCGGGTAGCTGGCGAGCACCTCGCCGGTCGCCGGGCTGCGGGATTCGAATGTGCCGTCCGCGGAGCCCCGAGAGGAGTCCGCCGGCGCCGTCGCTTGACCTGCCATGATGCTCAGTAAACCATCGGAGCCCGGGGCATCTGAAGAGTGTATTACCGATGAGTAGGATTTTTCCGTGCCTGACCGCCCGTATACCCTGCTGAGCTGCGCGATTTCCGCCAACGGATGCCTGGACGACGCGTCACCCGACCGGCTGGTCCTGTCCGGTCCCGAGGACCTGGACGAGGTGGACGCGCTTCGCGCCGGGGCCGACGCGATCCTGGTCGGCGCCGGGACGGTCCGCGCCGACAACCCGCGGTTGCTGGTCCGCTCGCCGTCCCGGGTCGCCGCGCGCGAGGCCGCCGGCCGCCCGCCGCACCCGCTGCGGGTCACGCT
>JAFMRC010000473.1 GCA_017354375.1 Nocardiopsaceae bacterium
TCCCGCGGCCGGGCGTCCCGCGGCCGGGCGTCCCGCGGCTCCCCGGCGGCGCCGGTTCCGGTCAGTTCATGCGCTGCCATACCGGATCCTCGGGTCAAGGACGCCATAGGCGACGTCGGCGATGAGGTTGCCGACGACCGTGGCGCCGCCGATGATCAGCGTGGTGCCGAGCAGGACCGGGAAGTCCTTGCTGGTCGCGGCCCGGAAGAAGAGGAGCCCCATGCCCTGGAAGTTGAACACGGTCTCGGCGATGACCGCGCCGGCCACGATCGTGGGCAGCGAGAGGCCGACCAGCGTCACCATCGGGAGTACCGAATTCCTCAGCACGTGCCGGGATAGCACGAGGCGTTCCGGCAGGCCCTTGGCCCGCACCACGCGCAGGTAGTCCTCGGCCAGAACGTCGATGGCGGCGGCGCGCATGTACCGGCTGTAGCCGGCCAGGTTGGACAGCGTCAGCGTCGCGATCGGCAGCACCAGGGCGCGCGGGTCCGCGAGCATGCCGGTCACGGACGTGGTGTCCGGGGCCTCCGGCGGGAAGACGTGCAGCTGCACGGACAGGAGCGCGATCAGCACGAACGCGACGAAGAAGTCCGGCATCGAGTACAGGGTGAAGGAAACGCCGTCCAGCAGGTGATCGCTGGGGCGATGGCGCCTGATGGCCTGGTAGATGCCCATCGGGATGGCGATCGCCACGGCGAGGACGGTGGAGACGCCGACGAGCAGGATGTCCCCGGGCAGCCGCTGGGCGATTTCGGCCGAGACCGGCTGCTGCGTCGTGTAGGAGACGCCGAAGTTGCCATGGAACAGCTGGCCGACGTAATCGAAGAACTGGATGTACAGCGGCTTATCGAGGCCGTAGGTGGTGTTGAAGATGGCGATCCGGGTGGACGTGGCGCGCATGCCCAGGGCGGCCCGGGCGGCGCTGCCCGGGACCAGGTGGACCAGGATGAACGTCAGGATCATGACGCCGATCACGGTCACGACCGCCTGGGCGGTGCGCCATGCGAGGTATCTCGTCACGTGGTCGTCACTCGGGTCGCTTGGGTCGCTTGGTCACTCGGGTCACTTGGTGAAGTACCAGTCCTGGGGGTTGATGCCCCCGGTGAGCGGATTCAGCGGGGCGAACCCGCCCAGGTTGGACTTGTACACCTGGATGATGGATCCCAGCGGGGTCCACAGGATGGGCAGCTGCCGGGCGGTGTAGTCCTCGTAGGCGTAGAACGACTTCGTGCCGCTGCCGTACTCGGTCTCGTTGATGAGCTTGTCCTCGGTCGGGCTGGAGTAGCCGCCGGCGTTGTAGGGGCCGTCGGTGTTGAAGACGCCGTTGCCGGCCGGGTACAGGTAGTACGGCTGGTACTCCCCGCCGATCAGCTGCCAGCCGCAGCCCGACGCCGGGTGGCTGCTCGCGTTGCAGGTGCCGAGCGTGGAGGACATCGTGCTGAACGGCTCGGACTTGAGGCCGATCTGGACCCCCGCCTGCTCCTCGGAGCTCTTGATGGCGGCCATCTCCTCGTCCGTGCTGGTGGTCCCGGACGGGTAGACGAGCTGGAACGCGAGCCGCTCGCCCTTGGTGACGCCCTTTCCGCACTCTGATGGGCCGGTGCCGGGGCGCTGGCAGGCCGAGGCGCCGTTCGGCTTGACCGTCCAGCCGTGGGCCTTGAGCAGGCTGACCGCCTTCGCCGGGTCGTACGGGTAGGGGCCGCCGCTCTTCTCCAGCGGGGACGCCCACTGGCCGAAGCCGCTGACCGGGATGGGGCCGTTCTCCGGATCCGCGTAACCCCCGAAAATCTTGCGGACGATCTGCGGGCGGTCGATCAGGTACTCCATGGCCTGCCGGATGTACAGCTGCCGGAAGACCGGCCCGGCCTGGGGGTTGTAGAAGTTCGGCGTGATGCCGGACACGGCCGGGAGGGGCTGGTTGATGATGCTGTAGCCCTGGGACTTCAGGATCCCGGCCTGCTGGATATCGTTCTGCGGGAGCTGGCCGACGGTCAGGTTGCCTCCGGAGCGCAGCGCGTTCAGCTCCGCGGTGTCCGTGGTGAACTGCTGGTTGACGACCTTGGACGTGGACGGCACGGTGCCCCCGTAATGCTTGTTGGGCACGTAGGTGTAGTCGCCGTTGCTGTCGAAGCTTTGCAGCGTGAACGGGCCGTCGACCACCTTCCACAGCGGGTTGGTGTCGAAGGTGGAGATGTCGCCGCCCTCCTTCTGCAGGAAGTTCCAGACCCGCTTGGCCCCGGCGGTCGTCTCGTCGTAGTTGCCTATCTTCCCGTTGCTCGCCGTCTTGTCCCAGGCGTGCTGCGGGAGCAGCGGAACCTGGCTCAGCACGTCGTCCTCGTAGAAGTCCGGGTTGTAGGAACGGGTGAGGTTGAGCACGAACGTGCTGGCGCTCTTTGTCTGGACGCTCGCGACGTCGTCGGGGAACAGGCCCTTGGAGTAGCCGACCCAGTTCGGCACGTTGGCCTTCAGCAGGTTGTAGGTGAACAGGAAGTCCCTGCTGGTGATCGGCTTCCCGTCCGACCACTTCCACGGCTTGAGCCGGACCGTGACGGTCTTGTCGCCGTTGCTGAAGTTCAGGCTGCTGAACAGGCTTTCCTTCGGGTTCACTGTGGACTGGCCGCCGTCGCCGTCGTAGACCAGGTACGGCCACATCAGCTCGGTGAGGTTGGCGTCGTAGCCGTCCGTGTTGGTGGCGGGAGGCAGCGGGAAGATGAGGTTCGGCGCCGTGCCGTTCGGCCAGGCGATGGTGACGGTGCCGCCCTGGACCTTGTGGCCGGTCGCGTTGCTGCCCGCGCCACCGCCGATGCTGTTGCCGCCGCTACCGCTGCCGCTGCCGGAACAGGCGGCGAGGCCGGCCGCCGCCACTACGGTGGCGGCTACGGCGATGGCCGGGGTGACTGCCGGGGTGACTGCGGCGGTAGCCGCGGTCGTGGCGGCGGTGGCCCAACGGCGGGCGGCGGTGGCCCAACGGCGGAAGGCGCGCATGCGGGCATCCTCTCGGTCCTGTGGTCTACCGATGAGTATGGCAAGGTCGTCTGACAATGGCGAGGTTCGTGGGGGCATGTTTACGCAGTCGTGCTTGGTGGGCGGCTCCCGGAACGACCGCGATGGCGCCGCAGGCGTGGGCGCGGCGAGCCCCAGCGGTGCCGGGTGGTGCCGCGGGCGCGGCCCGCTAGTGCCGGTGCCCCGCCCTCCGCTGTTCCCGCCACCCACACCTGTCACTCCCGTACTTCATTGCCGGGAGTTCCGGCCATCCCATGCCCGCCTCGAACCCCGTTTGCGACCCTGGTGGCCAATTCGCGATCTTCGAAATACCCGCTGGGGTATCCGCGGGGCCGCGATCACGCTCGCGTGGAGGATACGTGCGCTCCGGGACTCGTCGTTTATTTATTTGCGCTTGTCCGGTTTGGTGCGTGACTTCCGTGCCAGGATGGGTTAATGGCGATCAGCGATATCGACGAGGCGGCGCTCGCGGCGAAGTTC
>JAFMRC010000223.1 GCA_017354375.1 Nocardiopsaceae bacterium
GAGCCTGGCCTGCCGGAGACGCTCCGGCCTGGCCGGCCTGGCCCGCGTGCCTGCCGATCGACTCGACTAGCCCGGCCGCCGCCGCCTGCCCGGCCGCCGCCGCGCCAGCGGGGGCCTCCGTGGCGCTGGCGGCTTCCTCGACGATGGGGTTCTCCTGGACCTGCACCTCAAGGTTGAAGAGGTTGCCGACCGATTCCTCCTTGATGCCGTCCATCATCGCGTTGAACATGTCGTAGCCCTCTCGCTGGTACTCGACCAGCGGATCGCGCTGCGCCATGGCGCGGAGGCCGATGCCCTCGCGGAGGTAGTCCATCTCGTACAGGTGCTCGCGCCACTTGCGGTCGAGCACGGAGAGGACCACCCGGCGCTCGAGCTCCCGCATCACCTCTGGGGTGAGCTGCTCCTCGCGGCGATCGTAGGCGGCCTGCGCGTCATCGCTCACCATCTCGGAGAGCATGTCGGCCGTCAGCCCGGACTTTTCCCCGCCCGCTTCCTCGATCGCCTCGTCGATCGTGAGCCTGACCGGGTACAGCTGCTTCAGCGCCCGCCACAGCTTCTCCAGGTCCCACTCTTCCGGGTACCCCTCGCTGGTCGCCCCGGCCACGTACGACTCGACCACGTCATCGACCATGGACCTGGCCTGCTCGTGCAGGTCCGCGCCCTCCAGGACCTTGCGCCGCTCGGCGTAGATCACCTTACGCTGCCGGTTGAGCACGTCGTCGTACTTGAGGACGTCCTTGCGGATCTCGAAGTTCTGCGACTCCACCTGGGTCTGCGCGGACCTGATCGACCGGGACACGACCTTGTTCTCCACCGGCACGTCGGCCGGGATGTTCAGCCGTTCCATCACCGCCGCGACCCGGTCGGAGTTGAACATCCGCATCAGGTCGTCTTCCAGGGACAGGTAGAACCGCGACAGGCCGGGGTCGCCCTGCCGGCCGGAACGGCCGCGCAGCTGGTTATCGATTCGCCTCGACTCATGCCGCTCGGTGCCGAGCACGTACAGCCCGCCCGCCTCGACGACCTCCTCGTGCTCCGCGGCCACCGCCGCCTTGGCCTTGGCGACCGCCTCCGGCCACGCGGCCTCGTAGTCCTCGGGGGTATCGACCGGCGACAGGCCCCGCTGGTGGAGCTCGGCGTTGGCGATGAACTCGGGGTTGCCGCCGAGCATGATGTCGGTGCCGCGCCCGGCCATGTTGGTCGCGACGGTGACCGCGCCCTTGCGCCCGCCCTGGGCGACGATCGCGGCCTCCTGCTCGTGGTACTTCGCGTTCAGCACGTGGTGGGCTATGCCCCGGCGCTTCAGCATCACCGACAGGATCTCGGACTTCTCCACCGACGTGGTGCCCACCAGGATCGGCTGGCCCGCCTCGTTCCGCTCGGCGATGTCATCGACGACCGCCTCGAACTTGGCCTGCATCGTCTGGTAGATGATGTCCGTCTCGTCCACGCGGATCATCGGCTCGTTGGTCGGGATCGGGACCACGCCGAGCTTGTAGGTCGAGTAGAACTCATTGGCCTCGGTCACGGCCGTGCCGGTCATGCCCGCGAGCTTGTCGTACAGCCGGAAGTAGTTCTGCAGGGTGATCGTGGCGAGCGTCTGGTTCTCGTCCTTGATCTCCACGCTCTCCTTGGCCTCGATGGCCTGGTGCATGCCCTCGTTGTACCGGCGGCCATGCAGGATGCGGCCGGTGAACTCGTCCACGATGAGAACCTCGCCGTTCATCACGACGTAGTCCTTGTCCCGCTTGTAAAGCTCCTTGGCCTTGATGGCGTTGTTCAGGAAGCTCACCAGCGGCGTGTTGGACGGGTCGTACAGGTTGTCGATGCCGAGCCAGTCCTCGACCTTCTCGACGCCGGACTCCAGGATGCCGACGGTCTTCTTCTTCTCATCGACCTCGTAGTCGCCCTCGCCCTCCTCGCCGCGCCGGAGCCGCGGCACGATCTTGGCGAACTCCACGTACCAGCGGGAGTTCTGCTCGGCGGGGCCGCTGATGATCAGCGGGGTCCTGGCCTCGTCGATGAGGATGGAGTCGACCTCGTCGACGATCGCGTAGCTGTGGCCTCGCTGCACGCACTCTTCCAGCGTCCAGGCCATGTTGTCGCGCAGGTAGTCGAAGCCGAACTCGTTGTTCGTGCCGTAGGTGACGTCCGCCGCGTAGGCACGCTTGCGCTCCTCCGGCTGCATGTCGGCCAGGATGACGCCCACCTCGAGGCCGAGGAAGCGGTGCACCCGGCCCATCCACTCCGCGTCCCGCTTGGCCAGGTAGTCATTGGTCGTGACGACATGCACGCCATTGCCTGCCAGGGCGTTGAGGTAGGCCGGGAAGACGGAGGTGAGCGTCTTGCCCTCACCGGTCTTCATCTCGGCGATGTTCCCCATGTGCAGCACGGCGGCACCCATGAGCTGCACGTCGAAGGCCCGCTGGCCGAGCGTGCGCCGCGCCGCCTCCCGAACCGTGGCGAATGCCTCGGGCAGCAGATCGTCGAGCGTCTCCCCCTCGGCGTACCGCTGGCGGAACTCGTCGGTCATCGCCTGCAGTTCCGTGTCGCTCATCGCGACGAAGTCGTCCTCAACGGAGTTGATTTGCTCGCTGATCCGCTTGACTCGGCGCAAGGTCTTGCCTTCGCCCGCGCGAAGGATGCTATCTAGGATGACTGGCACTTGTGGTCGTGCTCCTTGTCGTACTCCTTGCGGACCGGATGGGCCGGCAGTGCCTGGTGAACCACTGGGCCTCGCAAGCCATGGTAGGCGAGACCGCGAGGGCAGTGTTAGCCGTGCGGGTGAGTCAGCGCCCGCGCCGTAAGGTATCGAGTGCGTATCCAGGCCCCCGGTCACCAGATGACCCGGGGCCTGCCCGATAATGTAGGGGAAATTATCGTGGCAACCTCAGTAATGGCGGCCTCAGCGCGTAGGCAGCCATGGTGACGGAGGAGGAGTCGTGGCCGACCAGGCAACAGGCATGGTGGAGACCGAGGAACCCGCCGGGGTAGCGCCCGTGAGCTCGGCGCACGGCCCCCAGCAGCCGCAGCACCTGGAGCACAACTCCGGGCGGCCGGCCTCCTGGGTCGGCGTCGCGATCGCGATCATCGGATCGCTCATCGGCGGTGCCGCGTTCATTCCGCACATGACCTGGTGGCTGTTCTGGACGGGCGTCGCGGTCACCGTCGTCGGCTTCCTCGTCCTCGCCGGCGCCAGGACCCTCAGCAAAGACTGGTACTGAGCCGCCCCACCCGCCCTCTCGTTGCCGCCGCACCCGCCCTCTCGCTGCGGCCCGAGTGCGCATTTGGGCTCGCTCTAGCCGGCCCGAGTGCGCACATGGCACGTTGGGCGAGGTTGCCTCTAACGGGTTTCGGTGATCTCGGGGCCGCGCTCGAAGGGGTCCGGCAGTTCGCTGAACCTGTTCTGCTGCTGTTCCTGCTGGGCGCGGGCCTGCTCTTCCAGGGCCTTCGCGGCATCCGCGGGCAGCCGGAGTTCCAGCATGTCGCGTGGCGGCACCGGGTGGTCGCCGCGGACCACGACGACCTCGCGCAACAGCCCCTCCAGCGGAATGGCGGCACCACGATCGACGGCGGCCTGCCCGGAGAACACGGCCTGCAGGAACCAGCGGCGGCCGTCCACGCCGACGAACCGGAGCGGCGCCATGCCCGCCTGGGGCTGGCCGGGCTGAATCGGGACGCTGGCCAGCAACTCGGCCCCGAACGGCCCCTCGCGCTCCTCGCACGTCCCGCCCGCGTTGGCGATCTCCGAGACGTGCTCGGTGCGGATCTCGTCCCACAGGCGCCCGGACTTGGGCGCGGCGAACGCCTGCACCTGCATCGCGTTGTCCCCGTACCGCGCGGTCACCAGGGCGCCCTGCTGCTCGGCGAAAACCAGCTGGATCTCGATTCCGGGCAGCACCGGGACTTGCAGGCTGCCCAGATCCGCCCGATCCATGTCGGGGAAATCCTCAGCCGCGTCCCACGGGCCGCTCGCCTTCTCCGGCGGCGCGGCCTGGAGATCGGTGTCCGCGGCTTCGGCGGCCAGGTCCGCGCTGGCGCCCTTCACCGCATCGCGGTCCTTGGCTGAACGACGCCGACCGAACACTGTGCTTCTCCTTAGCGTTGTCTCCCGGCGGGCGCGCCCGTCCGGTTTCCCGCGGCGTGCCCGCCGGTTGATCCGAAGCCGCCCTCGCCCCTGGCCGAGCCAGGAAGGGCCGCAACCTCACGGAACGTCACGCGTTCTACCCGCTGGATCACGAGCTGCGCGATCCGGTCCCCGCGCCGGAAGGAGACCGGGCGCGCCGCGTCCGTGTTCAGCAGAATTACCTTTATCTCACCACGGTATCCCGCATCGACGGTGCCTGGCGCGTTGACCACCGTGATACCATGCCTGGCCGCCAGGCCAGACCGCGGGTGCACGAACGCCGCGTAGCCGTCCGGCAGCGCCACCGCGATCCCGGTCCGGACGACGGCCCGCTCGCCGGGTGCCAGGTCCACGTCCTCGCAGGCCACGAGATCGGCGCCCGCATCGCCCGGCTTCGCGTACGACGGCAGCGCGGCATCCGGATCGACGCGCGTGACCAGCACGTCGGCATCGTTCATGATCCCCCTATCGGTCAACCGTCGAGCAGAGGGTACGCGACCTCAGGGCGGGGCGCTGCCAGAGCCCCGCAGTTCGGGCACCGCGCGGGTCACCGCCGCCGTGAGCGGCACCGCGATCACCGCGCCGAAGACCCCGGCGATCACGCCCCCGACGGCGAGCACGAGGATCACGGCGAGCGGATGCAGGTGGACCATCTTGCCGACCACCTGCGGCTGCAGCAGGTGCGACTCCAGCTGGCTCATCAGGATCAGGACGCCGAGCACCACCAGGGCCAGGATCAGGCCCTTGGCCGCCAGCACCACCAGGATGGCCAGGCCCCCGGCCACGAGCGCCCCGACGAGCGGCACGAACGCCGCGACGAATATCAGCAGCGCCAGCGGCGCGACCAGCGGCGCTCCCATGATCGACAGCGTGATCCCCATGACGGTCGCGTGAATCGCCGCCACCACCACCGTGCCGCGGATGTAGTGCACGAGGACGGTCCAGGCGGCGTGCCCGGCCCCGTCCGCCCGCGCCCGGCGCTCCGGGCCCAGCGCGCTGGTCAGCCACCGCCAGATCCGGTCGCCGTCCTTGAGCAGGAAGAAGGTGACGAAGAACATCAGCACCACGCCGGCCAGCACCTCCGCGGCGATCCGCCCGCCGTTGACCACGGTCCCCTCCACCGCGGTCCGGTGCTGGCTGAGGTATTTCACGACGTTGTCGGAGATGCTCTCGATATTGGCGGTGTGCAGGTGGAACGGTGACCCCGCCAGCCACGACTGCACCTGGGCGCTGGTGTGCTTGACCTGGTTGACCAGGCTCGGGTACTCGGCCTGGACCCTGTTGGTCACCAGCGCGCCGACCCCGGCCAGCACGATGATCGCGGTCAGCAGCGTGGTCCAGGTGGCGGCCATCGGCCCCCATCCGTGACGGCGGAGCACGGCCGCGGGTGGCTGCAGCAGCGCCGTGAGCAGCAGCGCGACCGTGCACGGCACCACCACCACGTACAGCATCGCGACGACGCGCGCCAGCAGGTACACCACGGCGAGCAGCAGCAGCAGCCGCCAGGAGTACGCCGCCCCCGTGCGCAGCCACGGCGGGATGCCGTCACCGCCGCGCGGCGGCCTGGTCCCCGCGCCGTCACCGGGGCCCGGCACAGCGCGCGTATCGCCGCTCTTGCGTGCCGTCCGCGCCTCCATGGGTACATCTAACCAATAACCCACTACCGTGGAGTGCATGCATTCGTATCGCGAGCGGCTGACCGTCCCCGTCGGCTGGTGGCTGCTGGCCTCGGCCTGCGTGGCGCTGCTCGGCACCGAGGTCTGGGCCGGGCTGGGCGGCCTGATCCCGGCGGGAACCTACGTCGTGCTCGCCGCGGTCGTGGGCGCCGTCCTGGTGAACTGGAGCGCGGCGGTCATCGAGGTGACCGGGGACACCCTCCGCGCCGGACGCGCCACGCTACCGCTTGACCAGGTGGGCGAGGTCGTGGCCCTCGACGAGGCGCAGGCGACCCGGCTGCGCGGCCCGAGGGCCGACCCGGCCGCTCACCTGCTGCTGCGCCCGTACCTGAAGCGGGCCGTCTACATCGAGCTCGCCGGCCCGGACAGCGACGTGCCGTACTGGCTGCTCGCGACCCGCAAGCCCACCGAACTTGCCGCGGCCATCCAGCGCAGCCACCAGGTCGTGCGATGATGGCCCGCGACGACAAGGCGACAAGGAGGGCAGAAGATGGCTAAGAACAGCGGGGGCGCCGGCGGGAAGCTGGTGGCCACGCTCGCGACCACCGCCGCCGTGTACGCGGCACGCAAGGTGATCACGGCGCTGTGGACCCGCACGACCGGCAAGGTTCCGCCGACGGACCCCGCCGACCCCGAGGTCACCGTGGCGGAAGCGCTCGGCTGGGCCGCCGTCGCGGGCGTCACCATCGAGGCCGCCCGGCTGTTCGCGGCCCGGGCCACGACCCGCCGCCAGTCGGCCGCGGACGCGACGGATACCGCAGAGGCCAACTGATCCCACCATCAGCTGAGACCGCGTGCCCGGTGGCGGTTTATGCCATCGGGCACGGAGGTCACATCACGCGGCGCACTCCCGGCACACAAGCTGGCCGTTCCGCTCTTCGGCAAGCTGGCTGCGGTGGTGCACAAGGAAGCAAAGCGAGCAGGTGAACTCGTCGGCCTGCCGTGGTATCACCCGGAGCGAAAGTTCCTCATTCGACAGGTCGGCACCCGGAAGCTCCAAGGACTCCGCGACGTCATCCGGGTCAAGGTCAATCGCGGTAGACGACTTGTCCATCCGGCGTGCCTGGAGTTCCTGCAGGCTGTCCTCGGTGAGGTCGTCGTCGGTCTTGCGTGGACTGTCGTAGTCAGTAGCCATTGTGGTGGCCCATCCCCCTCCACAGGTGGTGCGCGGTCGCTGCGCCGTATTAACGCTACGGAAGCCGTAGTTGTGCCCGATTCCGGCGGGGAATTATGCCACGTTCCGGCTAGGCCCGCATGCAAGATGCGCGACGGTGCCGACGTGTCCCACCCGGACCCGCTCTGGCCGCAGGTAAACCACTCATAGCGCCCATCTATTCCGCTCCCGGCAACCAGTTTCCGTAGTGGCTGGTGAGCGCCGGGGCTCAGCAGCTAGGCGTCGCGTTCGGCGCCGAGGGCGACGAGGGCGTCGGTGAGCGGGCCGAACAGGGACGGGCCGGCCGCGACCGTCATCGAAGTGCCGGGCGGCATGCCGCGCAGGCCGCCCACGGTCGCGCCCGCCTCGGCGGCGATCAGCGCCCCGGCGGCGTAGTCCCAGTAGTTCAGGCCCCGCTCGTAGTAGGCGTCCACCCGGCCCGCGGCCACCGAGCACAGGTCAACCGACGCCGACCCGGCGCGCCGGATGTCCCGCAGGCGGGGCAGCAGCGCCGCCACGACCTCCCCCTGGACCTTGCGCCGCTCCGCCCGGTACCCGAACCCGGTCGCCACCAGCGCGCGGTCAAGGGCCACGCCGGGACCGCAGCGCAGTTCCACCGCGGCACTTCCGGGCTCCGCCGCGGCACTCCCGAGGATCCGCAGCCACGCGCCGCCGCCCCGGGTGGCGGTGAATAGTTCCCTCGCCTGCGGCGCGAACACCGCGCCCGCCACGATCTCCCCGGACACCTCCGCCGCGATCGACACCGCCCAGTCGCGCAGCCCGTACAGGTAGTTCACGGTGCCGTCGAGGGGATCCACCACCCAGCGCACGGGCGCGTCCGCCTCGTCGCCGGTCTGGCCCTCCTCCTCGCCGAGAATGGCGTCGCCGGGCCGCGCCGCCAGGATACGGGAGCGGATCAGTTCCTCCGCCCTGCGGTCCATCTCGGTCACCACGTCGGTCGGGCTGGACTTGGTGTCGGCCACCGCCACCCGGCCGGCGGAGGACGCGAGCATCTGGCCGGCGGCCACCGCCACCCGGGCCGCCACCGCCAGCAGCTTCTCGTTCCCCGTGCCCTCGGCGAGCCCCGCCAGTTCCGCGCTATCCGCGATCTTCACGTTCTCCTCACGCCCCGTGCGGAATGATCACGGACATCTTAATCCGAATACGCTCAGTGATCTCATGCTCCCTCTGGTCAAGGGACTACCCCGGCCACAGGATGTGGCTATTATCACTACGATCAAGCGGAGTCCCGTTGTCATCGGTTTTGTCGCGGGGTTGCATGGAGGATTTTGTCGTGGGGGCTCCCAGCGGAAGAAGGGCCCGGGATGAGTAATCCCTTCGAGGATGCCTGGAACACGGTCAAGCAGGACGCGGGCGACGCCATCAGCGGCGGCGCGCACCTGCTCGGCGACGGGCTGAACGCGGTCGGGGCGCACGGCGCGGCCCAGGACGTGGAGACCGCGGGCGACAAGCTGGGCTCCAGCCTGGGCGGGGACGTCCCGGAGCTGCAGCTGGGGCAGACCAGCGACCCGGCGCAGCTGGTGCACGGGAACCCGGGCGAGATCCGCTCGACGGCCACGAAGCTGCGCGGGTTCGCCTCCGGGTTCGGGGAGGTCGCCGCCGGGCTGGGCGCGATCGCGACCGGGCACTGGGAGGGGACCGCCGCCGACGCGTTCCGGGCGAAGTTCTCCCCCCAGCCCGCGAAATGGCAGGCCGCCACCGAGGCGATGGGCAAGGCCGCCGCTGCCCTGGAATCCTACGCGGGCGCGGTCGAGGATGCGCAGTCCCGGGCGCGGGGGGCGATCGTGCTGTGGGACCAGGCCCAGGGCGCCACGGCGCAGGCCACCGCCCTCCACGACCAGCAGGCCGCCGCCTACGCCACCGCGGCCAAGGCCTACGACGACCGGCTGGCGG
>JAFMRC010000474.1 GCA_017354375.1 Nocardiopsaceae bacterium
CCCGGATGTCCCGGCGCGGGCGGTTCTGGGTTCAGCGCGTCACGGACAAGAAGAAGATGGCGGCCAAGCTGAAATCGGTGAAAGCCGAGCTGATGCGGAAACGCCATCTGCCCGTCCCCGGGCAGGGGAGATGGCTGGCGAGTGTTGTCCGGGGGCATCAGGCGTACTACGCCGTGCCCGGCAACACCAAGGCGATCAGCGCATTCCGGTACGAGGTCAGCCGGCACTGGAAGCGATCGCTCTCGCGGCGCAGCCAGAAGGGCAAGGTCGACTGGGTCCAGGTGCGCCGCATGGCCAGGTACTACCTCCCACCCGTCCGGACCAGGCATCCCTGGCCAGAAGAGCGGTTCGCCGCCAGGTACTCATGAACAGGAGCCCAGTGCGGGAATTCCGCTCGCTGGGATCTGCGCGGGGGGCCGCCAGCAATGGCGGTCCCTACCGCGACCCCCGTCTGGCCCGCTTGCCGCACGGCGGGGCTGCCGGCTCGTGCCGCGGCTACGCGGCGGCGTTCTCCCCGGGTGGCCCGTGCCCGGGTGGCCCTGTGCTGGGTGGCCCGGTGCCAGGCGGGCCAGTGCCGGGCGGTGGGCGGCTGCGGAGGACCTGCCCCCACGGCCCGGTCGCGATCACCTCACCGTCGGGCAGGAGTTCGATTTTCCACCCCCACCGGTGAACACAGATATCGTGATGATACTGGCACAGAAGCAAACAAGATTGAACGGAAGTCGGGCCGCCGTCCTTCTTGTGCTTCACGTGATGGCAGTCGCAGACGGCCGCCGGGCGATTACACCCGCCGGGCCACCGGCAGTGCCGGTCACGGAGCCGGACGGCTCGGCGGATCGCCTCGGGGACCGTCTCGGACCATCCGACGTCGAGGGGGACGCTGCGGCTGCTGTACGGGGCCTCCAGGAGGCCGCGGCGCAGCGCGGAGGCGAGCCCGCCGGGCCCGGACACGAACCCGATCGCCAGCCTGGCCATCGCGTACTGCAGCGCCTCCCACGCCTGGGGCGGCAGCGGCCGGGCGGCGCGCTGCCCGCCGCGGTCACCGTCACCGTCACCGTCACCGTCCCCGCCGCCGTCGCCGCTACTTGCGCTGTCGTGCCCGGATCCGGCGCTGCCGCTGGCGGGTGCGGGGGCCGGGTCGCCGTCGCTGGCCCCATCCCCGTAGGCGTCGAGGACGAGCTCGATCATCTGGCCGATCACGTCCCAGTCGCAGTGGCCCACGACGACGGGCGCGATCAACGCGTCGCAGGCGATGGCCCCGGCGTCCTTGCCGGCCAGGTAGCCGGGCAGGCCCGCCCTCGCCCCGGCCAGCCAGGCCTCCTCGATCGCGGTGGCGCCGTCCAGGGACAGCAGCGCGGCCAGCGAGATCACGGCATCCACGCGGGTGTCGGATCCGGCCCGGTCGGGCACCATCTTCGCCCGGATCAGCAGCTCGCATCCCTCCTGCAGGGCGTCGTGCCAGCGCTGGGCCTCGCTGCGGGCATCCTCCTTGCCCTGCCGCTTGCCGAGGGCCTCGCACACGGCGCGGACGGCGGCGGCGCACTCCGGGGTCAGGTCGCCGGCCAGCCGCCCGGCGCCGCCGAGCGTGCTGCCCAGCCGCAGCCGCCGGTCGGTGAAGCCGTCGCCGTCGTCGGGGTCCGGGCGGGTCGACTTGTACTGCTCGATCGCCTTGGCGGCCAGCATCCGCAGGTCGTCGGGGCCCACCCCGGCCCCGGCCGCCTTCAGGAGGATCTCGTCGGTGCCGTCGCGCAGCTCCGCCGGCAGCTCCCTGGTCCACCGGATGATCGTCGCGGCCAGGGACCCGGTCAGCTCCCCGGCGCCCATCGCGGCGTCCAGCACCGGGCGGGCGGTGACCTCCCGCATCCGCCGCACCTGCCCCCGCGCCGCGGCCAGGTCGGTGCCCGCCTGCCCCGCCAGCCAGGCGGCGGTGGTCTGGTAGCCGTCGGCATCGTGGCAGCTGGCGGCGTCGAAGCGGGACACGAAGGCGTTCCACGCGGCGCCGTGCTTGGACCCGATCGCGGTCAGCTCCCGCAGCGTATCCCCCAGCGCCGCCTCCGACGTCTCGTCCAGCCCGGGTCCGAGGAGGTAGTCCGCTCCGGCGCGCATCAGCGCGAGCGCCTCGGCCGTGCTGGCCGGGATCCCGTCGCCGCCGGTGCACATCGCGGGCCACCCCCTTCCGCTATCCGCGCTCCGTCATCCGGAACGATCCGATGGTTCGATTATAAACTCGAATAGCACATTGGGCAATACAAAATTGGTGATCATTAAGCCTAGTTAGCCGCACTGGAAAGCATTAATAGGAGATATCCGACATGCTCGGCCTGGGGCGAAGTGGGGAAAGCGGCGGAGTGTGGCGGCGGAACGGCGCGGTGAAGCGGGGCCGGCCCGGTCCCGTGCGGGTCGAGGACCACGTAATTGGCGACCGCCTGCGACACGGTGCAACCGAACACGCGGTCGCCGGTCGCGAACCCGGTCGCCCCCTCGCCGACCTGGTCTACGGCCCCGGCGTAGTCCGTGGCGAACCCGCACGCCTGTATCTGCCGAGCCGATGGTAAGCCGATTTCACGATGGAGGCCGTAGTTCTTCATGACCCTCAACCCAGGGTCGAACGCGATCATCGAGGAGATCGTTGACACGATCTTCCTTCAGCTGGTCACCGGATCAACCGGTTGTCCGCCGACCAGGACCAGGTAGTCGGACTTGCGAAGCGCGGCAAGCACGCGCTTCCGTCCAGCTCATCGCGCCTCCGGTTCATCCTCGCCGTCCGCCGCCTGGATCATGGGCGACAAATACCTCTTTTACTGACTATTACCACTATTATCAGCGGGATTCCGTTGTGAACGGTTTAGCCGTGGGATGATCTGGAGGATCTTGTCGTGGGGCCGAATATGGGGCCGAATAGCGGCAGAGAGCTTCGGGGATGAGCAATCCCTTCGAGGACTTGTGGAACACGGCCAAGCAGGGTGCGGGCGATCTCGTCAGCGGCGGCGCGCACCTGCTCGGGGACGGGCTGAACGCGGTCGGGGCGCACGGCGCGGCCCAGGACGTGGAGACCGCGGGCGACAAGCTGGGCTCCAGCCTGGGCGGGGACGTCCCGGAGCTGCAGCTCGGCCAGACCAGTGACCCGGCGCAGCTGGTGCACGGGGACGCGTCGGCGATCCGGTCGGCGGCGGGGAGGCTGCACGGGTTCGCCTCCGGGTTCGGGGAGGTCGCCGCCGGGCTGGGCGCGATCGGCACCGGGCACTGGGAGGGGCAGGCGGCCGACGCGTTCCGGGCGAGGTTCTCCCCCCAGCCCGCGAGGTGGCAGGCCGCCACCGAGGCGATGGGCAAGGCGGCGGCCGCCCTGGAGTCCTACGCGGGCGCGGTCGAGGATGCGCAGTCCCAGGCGCGGGGGGCGATCGTGCTGTGGGACCAGGCCCAGGGCGCCACGGCGCAGGCCACCGCCCTGCACGACCAGCAGGCCGCCGCCTACGCCACCGC
>JAFMRC010000224.1 GCA_017354375.1 Nocardiopsaceae bacterium
GACGTCCTCCTCACTGCGTTTGGGACACCAAGCCCGCACTACCGCACCAGGAGGACGTCCCCTTCACAAGCGGAACCCGCTAATCAGCCGCCTTCCCGGGGCTACGTCCTATTACTACGATAACGCGCGCACGCTGATAACAGCAAGATTTACGGACAAGCCCATGGGTGAGCTGATCGTCGTGACCGGGCCGCCGGGGGCGGGAAAGTCCACCGTGGCTCCCCTGGTGGCCGACGGGTTCGGTTCGTCCGTGCTCATCCCGGCCGACTGGTTCTTCGGCCTGTGGCGGCGGGGAGCCATCGACCCGTGGCTGCCGGAGGCCCGGCCGCAGACCGGCGTCGCCTTCAGCGCGGCGGCGGCCGCGGCGGCCGCGTTCGCCCGCGCGGACTGCCATGTCGTCTACGACGGGTTCATCCTCCCCCTCGACCTGCCCGGCTTCGCCTCCCGGACCGGAGCCAGCGTCCTGCATTACGCCGTGATCCTCCCGCCGGAGGCGACATGCGTCGGCAGGGTGGCCGCCCGGTCCGGCCACGGGTTCACCAGCGCGGACGCCACGCGCGCCATGTACCGCGCCTTCTCCGAGGCGGCCGTGCCAGGCCGGCATCTCATCACCGGCGAAGGGCAGGCCCCGGAGGAGATCGCCCGGCGGATCATCGGCGGGGTCGCCATGGGCAGCCTCGTGTGGTTATCTCAGGGTAAACGCCTTGCCTGAGTTTCCGTCTTTGCCTGAGTTCCTGACGCTAAATAGCGACTGCAAACGATTGCGAACGTCACGCATTCAGGTAAAGACAGAAGTTCAGGCAAAGGTATCGACGCGGCGTGCCGTCTAAAACCCGATATATACGGCAGGTGATCCGGCGCCACCCCCCTACGTTGATACGTTGACCGCGAGCACGGGGATCTATATCAAGGAGCCATGGGCGAGCCACCGCGCGAGCGCGACCCGGAAAGCTACTTCGGCGCCGGGATCGGCGGGGGAAGCGGCCTGTTCACCGCGGGAGGAACGCCGGGCGGGCCGCACTCCCCCGCGCCCGCCGAGCCTTCTGTTGCCACGGTCACCGAGCCCGCCCGGGAGATTCCCGTGCACGAGGAGACCGACGTGCTCGTGGTCGGCGGCGGCCCGGCTGGCACGGCGGCGGCGGTCGCGGCGCGGCGGCTCGGCCAGCGGGTGACCCTCGTCGAGCGGTACGGCGACCTCGGGGGCCTCTCGGCGGGCGGGCTGGTGATCTGGATCGACCGGATGACCGACTGGGAAGGCACCCCAGTCATCGCCGGCATCGGCGCCGAGCTGCTGGACCGGCTGCCCGAGGGGGCCCTCGCCGGGCCCGGCCCCGAGCTCTGGGGCTCGACCGACCCCGGGCAGGTGGCGTACTGGCGCGAGCGCCTGTCCGCGTTCCGCGAGACCGTCTGCCGCTCGCCGATGATCGACCCGGAGTGGCTCAAGATCACCTCCCACGAGTTCCTCGTCGGCGAGGGAGCGCGGGTGCTGCTGCACTCCTGGGTCGTCGCCACGCTCCTTGACACAGGCACCGCCAACGGCGGAGGCACCGTCCGCGGCGTGATCTTCGAGAGCAAGCAGGGGCGCCGCGCGATCCTGGCCAAGGCCGTCGTGGACGCGACCGGTGACCTCGACGTCATCGCTCAGGCCGGCGGCGCGTTCGTCACCGACGCCGAGAAGGACGGCACGGGCGGCAACGTCCAGCACTGCGTCAACACCGCCTTCACGTGGACGGGTGTCGACATGGGCAGGTGGCTGGAGTTCAAGCGCGAGGACCCGGCCGCCCACCACGCCCTGATGAACCGCGGCCGCGAGCTCCTCGGCTTCGTGGACACGCCGCATGTCGGCTGGCGCGATGACGTCGTGGTGTTCATGGGCCCCCGCCTGTCCGGCTACAGCGGGCTCGACGTCGAGCACCTCTCCGCGGTCGAGCTCGAGTCCCGCCGCCGCATGGTCGCCCACCTGGACTTCTTCCGCAAGCAGGCCCCCGGCTTCGAGAACGCGTGGATCATGCTCGCCGCGCCGCAGGTCGGCGTGCGGATGACCCGCCGCCTGGCGGGCTTGCACCCGATGACGTCCGGCGACTGGAAGGCAGGGGCACGCCACCCCGATGAGGTAGGCGTCTCCCCCTCGCCGTCCCGGAAGTTCCCGACGATCTCGGTGCCGTACCGCGCCCTGGTGCCGGAACGCCTCGACGGCGTGGTCGTCGGCGGCCGTCACGTGGCCAGCGACGCCGCCACCCAGGCCTTCATGCGCGAGATCCCGCAGTGCTGGATGACCGGGCAGGCGGCCGGAACCGCCGCCGGCCTCGCGGCCCGCACCGGCCTCCCGCCCCGCGCGCTCGACGTCAGTGAGCTCCGCGCGGAACTCCGCCGCCAGGGCGCCTTCCTGCACGAGCCGTAGCCGCAGTAGCCGCCTATCCGGGTGGCCCGTAATCGTGCCTGGTCATGGGCCGCTAAGGTCTCTTGCCATGGGAAATATCCGCGTGCCGCCGGCGCTCGTGCGGCTGGGCGCGCGGCTGACCAGCAGCCGCGTGCTCAATCCTGGCCTGCCCTGGGAGGTTCAGCGCCGCCGGCTGGACCGGCTGGTGGGCACATGGCCGCTGTTGCGGCGCCCGCCGGCCGTGCGGACCTCGCTGAACGGGATCCCGGCCGATGTGGTCACGGCCAGCGACACGGCAGACGCGGCAGCGGCTAACGCGGCCGTGGTCACCGTCGTCCATTTCCACGGCGGCGGGTACTGCGTGGGCTCGCCCGGGGAGTCCCGGGACTGGGCGGCGCACGTCAGTGCCCAAGCTGGGTGCCGGATGATCCTGCCCGACTACCGGCTGGCCCCCGAGCATCCCTATCCCGCCGCCCTAACCGACGCCCGCGCGGCCCTGGACGCGGTCCTCGCCGAGGCCGCACCGGGCACGGTGATCGTGTCGGGTGACTCCGCGGGCGGGGGGCTCGCCCTGGTCCTCGCGCAGGATGACGCCGCGCGGGACAAGCCACGCCTCGCCGGATGCATGCTGATGTCGCCATGGCTCGATCTGACGGCTGACTGGAGGGCGGTACCGGAACCCGCGCGCTGGGACGTGGTGCTCACCCCGGCCTGGCTTGAGGCGTGCGCCGAGGCCTACGCGCGGGCAGCAGACCGGTCCCAGCCTACGATCTCGCCGCTGCACGGCGATCTCGCGGGCCTGCCTCCACTGCTGATCCAGTGCGGCACCGACGACCTGGTGGCACCCGACTCCGAGTGCCTGGCCGCCCGCGCCAGGGCCGCCGGCCTGGACGTCACCTCCGCCCGGTGGCCGCGCATGTGGCATAACTTCCCCTTGCAGCCTGGCCTGATCTCGGCCGCCGACGCCGCTGTCGCCCAGACCGCCAGCTTCATCACCCGGGTGTGCGCCACGGGCGAGTGACCGGTTCAGGCCGCGGGCGGGCGCCACATCTTCGTCAGTACCGGCGCTCCCGCTGGCATGCCGACGTTCCCTATGCGCCGGAAGCCGAAGCGCTCATAGAGGGGGACGCCCTCGGGGTTGCTCGCCTCCAGGTAGGCCGGCTGCCCGTGCCGGTCGCAATACTCCAGCCGCGATCGCAGCAGCAGGCTGGCGACTCCGCGGCCCTGGCTGGAGGGGTCGATGCCGATCGACTTCAGGTACCAGTGCGGTTCCCTCGGGTGGGCGCTTGAGAGCGCGCGTCCCATCCGGGCGGCCCGGACCTCTCCCCCGGCCACCGCTCGCCAGTGCCCGGGTGCCGCCCAGACCTTCTCGCGCAGGCCTGGCTGCCAGTGACCCGGCGGCAGCCAGATCGCGCCGCCGAGGATTTCCTTCCCCGCATGCGCGATGTCCACGCCGCCATGCGAGAGTGACTCGATCCCGATGATGGTCGCGAACATGCGGGTGAGGCGGCGCAGGCGCGTAGCCGGGTCGGGCAGCAGCCACGTCATCGGCGGGTCGTCGTAAAAGGCCCGGGCCAAGACGGCGGCCAGCGTGCCCACGTCGCTGGACGTCGCTGGTCGCAGGGCGACTGCCAGGCTGTCCGTCACACTGATAACACTACGGCACCCTGCTCACGCGGTACCTCTCCCCCGGCGCGTGTCTTCGTGCCGGGGTCGTTCGGCCCGCCCTACTCTTGATGGGTCCGGCGGGCGACGGTGGGTAACGGAGGGTTACGGGAGGTGACGGTGACCGGAGAGAGCAGGCCGCTGATCCTGGTTGATGTCGATGAGGTGCTCAACCTGATCGGGTTCAGCAGCGCGTCCCGCCGCCATCTCGCGCATCACCACGGCTGGCGGAGGGGGAAGGCGTGGAGCGAGGGCCGGGAGTACCAGCTGTTCGTCAACCCCGCCCACGGAAGGCTGCTGCGCGACCTCGCCCGCAGCACCGGCGCGGAGCTGGCCTGGGCGACCACGCTGGAAGACGCGGCGAACTCCTACGTCGCCCCGCTCATCGGCCTGCCGCGGCTGCCGGCCGTGATCCCCGCCCCGGTCGGGGAGAAGGCCGCGCACGCGGTGCCGTGGACGGCCGGCCGCAGGTGGGTATGGCTGGACAACGACGAGGACGAGCTCGCGACCGCGAGCCGTCTCGCTCGGCAGGCGGGACAGCCGCACCTGTGCGTCCCGGTGAACCCCGCCACCGGGCTCACCGCCAGGGACGCGGAGCTGGCCCGGACGTGGCTGGCCGGAGGCGCCAACAGAGCCAACAGAGCCAACAGAGCCAACAGCGACGACGGCGCCGACGGTGAGACGCCGGAGTTCGACGACGTCAACCGCCCGTGCGGTGATGCGCGATGCCCGTGGGCCCGCCCGCGGGGCGGGCTTCCCCGCCTTCCCCGCTAGCCGTTCCGTGCGTGTCCAGCCGATTCCCCGGCTTGACCGGGAGCAGCGCCGCGAGCCCCGCCAGCAGCACGAGCGTGATGCCGAGAATGCCCCAGGACGTCTTCTCCGCCGTTCCCGTGGCGGGTGATACCGCTATCGCGGCCGAGTAGAGCAGCGGCGATATCCAGATCGCCGCGCGGCCGGTCGTCGCGTAGAGGCCGAAGACCTCTCCCTCGCGGCCCGGCGGGATGACGCGCGACAGGAAGGTCCGGCTCGCCGACCCCGCCGGGCCGACGAAGGCGCACAGGATCAGGCCGAAGGCCCAGAACGCGGCCGGCCCCACCGAGCGCGTGGCGAACAGCAGGATCGCGCACGCGATCATGCCGATGAGCGAGGCGACGATCAGCGGCTTGGGGCCGAGCCGGTCATCCAGGGAACCGGAGGAGATCGTGGCGACGCCGGCGATGACGTTCGCCGCGATGCCGAACATGAGCACCTGCGTCGCCGACAGCCCGAACACCACGCGCCCGAGGACGCCGCCGAAGACGAACACGCCGGTGAGCCCGTCGCGGAAGATCGCGCTGGCGAGCAGGAACCAGATCGTGTGCCGGCTGACCCGCCAGATGTCCCGGATGTTGGCCAGCAGCACGCCGTAGCTGCCGAAGAAGCCCGCGCGCTCGGCCGCCACCGCGGCCGGCGGTGGCGGCACCCTTACCTTGACGAACACCGGGATGCTGAAGCCGGCCGCCCATGCCGTGGCGACCAGCATCGCCAGCCGCACGTTGAGGCCGCCCGCCGTGGACACGCCCAGCAGGCCCGCGGTGCCGCTGCCGCTGCCGCCGCCCAGCACGAAGCCCGCCAGGATGATGCCGAGCAGCGCGATGCCGCCGAAGTAGGCCATGCTCCACCCGAAGGCGCTGACCTTGCCGACCGTCTCCGGCGTCGACACGAGCGGCAGCATCGAGTTGTAGAACACCGTCGCGAGCTCGTAGAACACGGTGCCGACCGCGATGCACGCGAGGCCCAGCCACAGGTACCCCGGCGAGTTGCGGACGAACACCGTGCCGAGCAGGCAGGTCACGACGACGCCCGAGTTGATCGCGAGCCACAGCTTGCGGCGGCCGGAGGCGTCGGTGCGCTGCCCCGCCACCGGCGCGAGGACCGCGATGGTGATGCCCGCGACGGCCATGAAGACGCCCAGCAGCTCCGATTCGCGGGCCGGGTCGCCGAACGCCGGGCTCGACAGGTACGTGCTGAACACGAAGGTCGTCGCGACGGCGTTGAACGCCGAGAACGCCCAGTCCCACAGGCCCCATGCCAGGGCACCCCGGGCGGGCGGGGCAGGGTTGGTCACGTGAGGCAGGTTAGCGCGCGGGTGCCTTTATACCGAACGGATCGTGGCGCCTGCCCCGCGTCCCGGCTCCTCCCCCAGCGGATCAAGCGCCCGCCGAAAGCCCCGAAAACCTGTCGTATGCGTATATGACCGAATATGTTGGCTCCATGCACATCGCCTTCGTCGATTCCAACGCCGCGGGGCTCGAGGCGATCGGGCGCGCGAAGGACGAAGGCCACCTGGTCAGCTACGTCGAGTCGCTGAAGACCTACTACCCGCGCACCGCCGCGAACCAGCGGCTGACCGAGCGGGCCGACTGGATCAGGCGCGACGTCGCGACCACCGATGCCGCCGCCGTCACCGAGGTGCTAGCGGAATGCCACGCCTGGCACCCGATCGACTTCGTCGTCACGACCTTCGAGCTGGCGGCCGAGGCGGTCGCGCTGGGCGCCAAGGCCCTTGGCCTGCGCTGCACCAGCCCGGACGGGGTGCTGACCGCGCGCCGCAAGGACCTCACCCGGGCGGCGCTGCGGGACGCGGGCCTGGCCACGCCCTCCTACGCGGTGGCGCGGGACGCCGGCGAGGCGGTGGCCACCGCGGACTCGATCGGCTACCCGGTCGTCATCAAGCCGCCGTCGGGGACGGACAGCAAGCTGACGTTCGTCGCCCGTGACCAGGCGGATGTCCGCGCCGGGTGCGCGGCCACGCTCAGCGGCCCGGACGCGATGCCGTCATTGTGGCAGGGCCTGTTCCGCCGCGGGCTGCTGGTGGAAGAGCACCTGGCGGGGCCGCTGGTCTCGGTCGAGATCGGGATGCGGGACTCCCGCGGCCACGTGTTCTGCATCAGCGGCCGGACCCGCGCCCGTGACGACGAGGTGGTCGAGATCGGCCCGCACATCCCGGCCGAGCTGACCGCCGGCCAGGCGCGGGACTGCGAGGCGTACGCGGAGTCCGCCTGCCGCGCCGTCGGGCTGGACGTGGGCGTGTTCCACCTGGAGATGATCGTGACCTCCCGCGGACCGGTCCTGGTCGAGGCGAACCCGAGGATCATGGGTGGCATCATGCCGACGGTGTACGCCCACGCGACCGGCCGCAACATCTACGGCGAGTTCCTGCGGCTCGTCTCGGGCGCCCCGATGGACGCCGGGCCGCCGTCGTTCGACGGGTGCGTGACCGGCCGCCGGTTCTTCGCGGCCGGGGACGGCAGGCTCCCGGAAAGCCTGGACACCCGCTGGCTGGAGGCCTACCCGGACGAGCTGATCCGGTTCGACCCGCCCGAGGACCTCGGGCTGTGCCCGCCGCAGCCCGTGCGCCGCGGCACGGTCGTCGGCCGCGTGATCGTCCGCGGGGCCGATTACGCGGCGACCGCCCGGACCGGCGCCCAGATGGCCAGCCGGATGGAGGAATCGCTGGGCATCGAGCTGATGCGCGGCGAGTACGACTCGTGACGCAGTCGCCGTTGGTGGTGACGGCCACCGCCCCCACCCCGAACGGGCCGCTGCACGTCGGCCACCTGGCCGGCCCCTTCATCGCCGCGGACGTGGCGGCGCGGGCGGCGCGGTCCCGCGGCGCGCGGGTGCTGACCGTCAGCGGCCTCGACCCGCACCAGAACTACGTGCGGGCCAAGGCGGCGAGCCAGGGCCGGACGGCGGACGAGGTGCTGGACACCTACGAGGCCCTGGTCCGGCGGGCGCTGCGAGCCGCCAGGATCTCCTACGACGTGTACATCGACCCGCGGGCCGACCGGGGCTACCGCGACCGCGTCGCCAGGCTGCTCGGCGAGCTGGCGGGCACGGGGGCGGTCGTCACCGAGCCGGCGACGCTGACCCGCTGCGGCGACTGCGGCACGACGCTGCACCACGCCTACGTGTCGGGCGACTGCCCCAGGTGCGGCCTTCAGTCCTCCGGCGGCACCTGCGAGGCCTGCGGCGCGTTCACCACGGCGGAGAACCTCGGCGACCCCCGGTGCGCGAGATGCGGCGGCGCACCCGAGCCGTTCACCGAGCGGATCCCGCTGCTGCGGCTGGAGTCCTGCCGCGCCGCGCTGGCCGAGGCCTGGTCGGCCGCGGTGATGCCGGCCCGGGTGCGCTCGCTGGCCGGCCACTACCTGGCGCGCGGGCTGCCGGACGTGCCGCTGGCCTACCCCACCGACTGGGGCGTCCCGGCGGGCGACGGCGGGCAGCGGGTGGACGTGTGGGTGGAGATGGGCCTGGGACTGCTCTCCGAGACCGCGCGGCGGCTGGACCCGGACGCCTCCACCCTGGAGGGCTACCTGACGGCCTGGCGGCGGGCCGGGCGGCGCTGGCATTTCCTCGGCATCGACAACGCCTTCTACTTCGCCGTCCTGTTCCCGGGCCTGTTCACCGCCGCGGGCCTGGACCCGGCCGGCCCGGGAGGGCTCGGCGGCCTCGTGGTCAACGAGTTCTACCTGCTGGACGGCCTGAAGTTCTCGACCAGCCGCGGGCACGCGGTCTGGGCGCACGAGTTCCTGGCCGACGAGGATCCGGCGCTGGTCCGCCTATACCTGTGCTGGGACCGGCCCGACCGGTACGAGAGCGTGTTCACCCGGGACGCCTACGCCGAGTTCCGCGACTGGGCGAAGACCAGGCTCCGGGCCGGGGGGACGCTGCCGGATGGCCTCGCCGCCGCGGAGGCTCGCCGGGCCGCCCGCGCGCTGGAGCTGGAATCCTTCGACCCCGGGCTCGCCGCGCGCTGCCTGCTCGGCGCCGGCG
>JAFMRC010000475.1 GCA_017354375.1 Nocardiopsaceae bacterium
GGCCACGCACGGGCACGGCGCCGCGCGGGCCGGCGCCAGCTCGGGATCCTCGGCACCCTCGATCACGGCGGTGTCGCCGGTGGCCAGCTCGACCGCGCCGAAGGCGCCCGCGGGCGCCCACGCTGGCGCGCCGTCGCACAAGGCTTCTCACCACAAGCCGGCCCACGCGAAGCAGGCGGGGTCAGCGCCGCACACGTCGGCCGCGTCGGCATGGCCGACGGGCGGAAGCTCGTCATCCCCGACCTACGGGGGCGGCGGGTCGGCGTCCAGCGGGACCGGATCGACCTCAGGCTCGGGTTCCGCCTCGCCATCGCCCACCGGCTCCGGCTCCGGCTCGGGCGGTAGCGGCGGCAGTGGAAGCGGCAGCGGGGGCGGCGGCTCCTCGCCATCGCCCACGCCCACGCCCACCGCGGGTACGCTCAGCGTGTCGAGGACCAGCCTCCCGATCGCCGTGGGCAAGAGCAACTCGTTCACGCTGACCGCTCACGGTGGCCCGGTGACCTGGAGTGCCACGCCAGCGTCCGGCTTGTCGCTCTCCCAGACGTCGGGCACGCTCCAGGCTGGCCAGAGCACCACGATCACGGTCACCGAGAACTCGCTCGTGGGCGTTGGCCAGACGATCACGATCAGCCCCGGTGGCGAGGCGGTCACCATCGCCGCCGGCGTGGGACTCTAACACTGACCAGAGACGCTCGATTGCGCAATTGGGCGCGCTATGACGCGCTCGATTGCGTAATCGGGTGCCCTGCGGCGTGTCCCTGCTGCTGCGGGATTGTGTACGTAACGAGATCCATGCTGTTGCCAGGGGGCTGTTGCGAAACCGGCGGGGGTATCAAGCTACGCTACTGTCCATTATGTATGCTTAAGCCTTAACCTTGCCCTTAAACTCAAGGCGTGCAAGCCGCTTAGCCGTGTCGTTTGGGTCTTCGCACGCCCCTAACGACACAGCTAAGCAAGATAAATACCCTGCGCGGGTATGCCGGGGTGCTCGGCGTCAGCGGGGAGTCGGCGTCAGCAGGGAGTATGCGATGGTTTCGCTGCGTACACTGCTGGCGGCGTCGATGGCGGCGGTGCTGTCGCTGGGGGCCAGTTAAAAACGCTCGATGACTCAACCGCCTGCTCTATTGGGGTCGACGTGACATCGAGCTCGCTCAGAACGTGGTCCACGTGACATCGAGCCAGTCCGATCGGCGCGGACGGTACCATTTGCGGGTGGGAATCTCAACGCCGAGCGGGCTGGTCGTGGCCGTGGACGGGCCGTCGGGATCCGGGAAGACGAGCACGTCGCGGGGGGTCGCGCGGGCGCTCGGCCTTCGCTACCTGGACACCGGGGCCATGTACCGGGCGCTGACCTGGTGGTTCATCGCACAAGGCGCCGCCGGTACCGGGGTCGGCGAGGAAGCCGCCGGGCTCGACGAGGAGCGCATCGCGGCGCGCGTGGCGGAGCCGCGCATCGAGGTCAGCACCGATCCGGATGACCCGTGGACCCGGGTCGACGGCCGGGACGTCTCGGACGATATCCGGACCAGCGAGGTTACCGCGCGGGTGAGCTCCGTCGCGCGCGTCCCGGCGGTCCGCGAGCGCCTGATCGGCATGCAGCGCGAGATCATCGCCGACGCCGAGCCGGGGATCGTCGCCGAGGGCAGGGACATCGGCACCGTGGTCGCGCCGTCCGCCCAGCTCAAGGTGTTCCTCACCGCCGCCAGCGAGGCCAGGGCGCGCCGCCGCGCCGCCGAGCGGGGTGACGCGGTCGATGACACCGAGGCCGACCAGGCGCGCCGCGACCGGCTCGACGCCGCGCAGTCCGCCAAGGCGGGCGACGCCGTGCTCATCGACGCCACCGACCTGACGCTGGAGCAGGTGGTCGGCGAGATCGCCGGGCTGGCCCGGCGGCGCTCGTCGCTGGCCTGCACGGGGGACGCGGCCAATTGACTTCAAAACCATATGACTTCCGAACGGATCGTGGCGCCTCCCCAGCGTCAGCTCCTGGGCAGCGGAGGGGGTGACCTCAATGGAACCTGACCCGGCCGAATGGGTGACCTACGCCGACGTCGATTCCGCGGAGGCCGGCGACGTCACCGATGACGGCGAGGCCGATGGAGCCCAGCCGGTGCTGGCCGTCGTGGGGCGGCCGAACGTCGGCAAGTCCACGCTGGTCAACCGCATTCTCGGCAGCCGCCAGGCGGTCGTCGAGGACGTGCCGGGCGTGACCAGGGACCGGGTCGCCTACGACGCGAACTGGGGCGGCCGGGCGTTCACGCTGCTGGACACCGGCGGCTGGGAGCCGAGGCCGCGCGGCCTGTCCGCGGAGGTTGCGGGGCAGGCCCAGGCGGCGGTCGGGATGGCGGACGCGGTGCTGTTCGTCGTGGACGCGCGAGTCGGCGCGACCGACGAGGACGAGGCGGTCGCGGCGGTGCTGCGCCGCTGCGGCAAGCCCGTCGTGCTCGCGGCCAACAAGGTGGACGACGCCAAGAGCGAAGCCGACGCGCAGACCCTGTGGTCACTGGGCCTCGGCGAGCCGTTCATGGTCAGCGCCATGCACGGCCGGGGCAGCGGCGACCTGCTCGACCTGGTGCTGGAGGCCCTTCCGGAGCCGCCGCCGCAGCGCGAGGCCGTGGGCGGCCCGCGCCGCGTGGCCCTCATCGGCAAGCCCAACGTCGGCAAGTCCAGCCTGCTGAACAAGCTCGCCGGGTCCGAGCGCGCGGTCGTCGACGCGGTGGCGGGCACCACCCGGGATCCGGTGGACGAGCTGATCGAGCTGGGCGATATCACCTGGCGGTTCGTGGACACGGCCGGCATCCGCCGCCGCTACCGGGAGAGCCAGGGCGCCGATTTCTACGCGACGCTGCGCACGCGCAGCGCCCTGGACCGGGCCGAGGTCGCGGTCGTGCTGATCGACGCGTCCGAGCCGCTTACCGACCAGGACCTGCGGATCATCTCGATGGTGATCGAGGCGGGCCGCGCCCTCGTCATCGCCTACAACAAGTGGGATCGCACCGACGCCGAGCGCCGGCGCTACCTGGAACGGGAGATCGAGGGGCAGTTGCACAACGCGCGATGGGCGCCCCGGGTGAACATCTCCGCCACCACCGGCCGGCACGTGGAGAAGCTGGTGCCGGCCCTGCAGACGGCCCTCGGCAGCTGGGAGCGGCGGGTCTCCACCGGGCAGCTCAACTCGTGGCTCGGCGCCCTGGTCGCCGCGACCCCGCCGCCGATGCGCGGCGGGCGCCAGCCGAAGATCATGTTCGCCACCCAGGCGGGCACCAAGCCGCCGCACTTCGTGCTGTTCACCAGCGGGTTCCTGGAGGAAACCTACCGGCGGTTCATCGAGCGCAAGCTCCGCGAGGAGTTCGGCTTCGAGGGCACCCCGGTCAGGATCTCGATGCGGCTGCGCGAGAAGCGCGGCAAGGGCGGCGCCGGCCGCCCGGCCAGGGGCCGCCCCGCCACCCGCCGCGGCTGACCCCGCTCCCCCC
>JAFMRC010000476.1 GCA_017354375.1 Nocardiopsaceae bacterium
TGGTCACGTCCGCCGAGCGGCTGCGCCGGCTGCTGGCCCTGGTCCCGTACGTCGTGAGCCGGGAGTCGGTGAGCCTGAAGGACACGGCCGCCACGTTCGGCATGACCGAGCGCGAGCTGGTCGACGACCTGAACCTCGTGTGGTGCGTGGAGCTGAAGGCGCCCGACCCGTACTGCCCGATCGACCTGTCCTACGAGGGCGGGGAGGTCAGCGTCAGCCAGGCCGAGACGATAAAGCGCCCGCTGCGGCTGGACGCCGACGAGGCGAACGCGCTGCTGGTGGCGCTGCGCATGATGCGGGACGTGGGAGGGGGCAGGGACGGGGACCAGGCGCTCATCGGCCTCATCGCGAAGATCGAGGCCGCGGCGGGCGAGGCGGGCGCGGCGAGCGCGCAGGTAGCGGTCGACATCGCCGATAGCATGCCGAACGGGTCTTCGCTGGCTGCCGACGTCCGGGCCGCTCTCGACGCGGGCAGGCGCGTTCACCTTCGCCATTACGTACCCGGCCGGGACGAGGCGACCGAGCGGGACGTGGACCCGATGCGGCTGCTGGTCGCCGACGGCCGCGGTTACCTGGAGGGCTGGTGCCGGCGGGCCGAGGAGGTGCGGCTGTTCCGCCTCGACCGGATCCTGTCGCTGTCGGTCCTCGACGTCCCGGCCGAGGTGCCCGCCGGCGCCGAGCCGGTGGACGTGGACCGGGGCCTGTTCCGGCCGTCGGCGGCCGACCTGGTGGTGGAACTCGAGTTGTCCCCCGGCGCGCGGTGGATCGCGGAGTCCTACCCGTGCGAGTCCGTGGCCGAGCTGGACGGCGGGGGGCTGCGGGTCGCGTTGCGCACCCCGGACACGGCGTGGGTGCGGCGCCTGGCGCTGCGCCTCGGCGGCATGGCCCGCGTGCTGTCCCCCGACTCGCTGGCCGCGGCGATCCGGGCGGACGCGGAGGCGGCCCTGGCCGCCTATCGGTAGTGACACGCTGAACCAGAACTGAACCAGAACGTGTCCTACCCGCCTTACCCATGCCTATAGCCTGTGAGCCGTGCAGGAGAGCCTCGAAGACGAAACGAGAACCGAGGGTCAGGAGGGTCACGAGGGACCCGGCTCGTGGCGCGGGCGGGCGCTGTGGGCGGCCGTGATCGTGGTCGCCGCGGTCGCGCTGTTCAGCGCCTTGCTGCGGATATCGCGGACCTACTCCGCGAATTCCGACGGCTCGGCCTTCGCCCTGCAGGGCTGGGACATGATCCACGGCAACCCGCTGCTATCCGGCTGGTGGACCTCGGACGTCAGCTTCTACTCGTTCGAGATCCCGATCGACGCGGCGGTGGAGGCCGTCCGCGGCCTGGGCACCGACGTGGTGCACATCACCGCGGCGATCGTCTACACCCTGCTGGTGGTGGTGGCCGCGCTGGTGGCGCGCGGGCACTCGCGCGGCCGTGCGGGCGTGGCGGCGGCGGTCATCGCCGCCGGGATCCTGCTCGCGCCCGGCTACATCCTGTCCACCAGCGTCCTGCTGGGCTCGCCGGACCACATCGGCGTCGCGGTGCCGATCCTGCTCACCCTGCTCCTGGTGGACCGGGCGCCGGAACGCTGGTGGGTGCCGCCCGTCACGTGCGTGCTGCTGGTCTGGGCGCAGTTCGACGACCCAGTGGCCTCCTTCGCCGGCGCGTTCGCCCTCGCCGTCGTCTGCCTCGTCCGCGCCGGGGCCGGCTGGAGGGCCGACCGGGGCCGGGCGTGGTGGTACGACGCGGCCCTCGGCGTGGCCGCCGTCGTCTCCTACGGCCTGACGCGGCTCGCGGTCGGCCTGCTCAGGTCCGCCGGCGGCATCAGCATGCGGACCATGGCGAAGGCCACCAAGTTCCAGCCTCCCTCGCGCTGGCCCGCGCAGCTGGCCGGGGCCGGTCGCGACACGCTGATCTTGTTCGGCGCCGACTTCCCCAGCCATCCGTCGAGCCTGCTGACCGCCGCCGGCCTCGTCCACCTCGCCGGGGTGGCCCTCGCCGTGTGCGGCCTCGGCGCCGGCATCGCCTGCCTGGTGCGGATGCCGAGAAGGCTGTCCGTGACCCCCACGCGGAAGCCCGCCCCGGAGGAGCCCGCCCCGGGGACGCGCGGCGACCGGGTCACCCAGGCGCTGACCGTGGGCACGCTGGTCACGCTGGCGGCCGGCGTGTTCGCCACCCGGATGATCAAGCCCTACGACGCCCACGAGATCGCCGTCGTGCTCCCGTTCGGCGCGGTGCTGGCGGGCCGGGCGGTCGGCCCCTGGCTGGCCCGGCGGCGCCAGGAGGGCGGGCAGGGGCTGGCTGGCCAGGGGCGAGCTGGCCGGGGGTGGCGCCTCAGGCGCCCGCTGGTAGGGGCGCTCAGCGTCGTCGCCCTCGCCTACCTGGCGTTCTTCGGGTACTTCGCCGCCCAGCCGCCGGTAAAGGGCAGGACCCAGACCCTGGACAACTGGCTGCTGGCCCACCACCTGACCGACGGCATCGGCCGGTACTGGACGGGCAGCTCCACCCGGCTGTACACCCGGGGCAAGGTGCGGATATCCCCGACCTACTCCAACCCGCTGCGGCCCGACCCGTGGATCACCAGGCCGTCGTGGTACGACCCGGGCAAGCACACCGCGAACTTCGTCGTGGCCGGGACCGACCCCCAGGTCGGCCTGGTGCTGGCCGAGTCCAGCGTGATCAAGGCGTTTGGCAAGCCCGCCCGGGTGTACCGGTTCGGCCAGTACATCATCGCGGTCTACCACAGGAACCTGCTGCGCGAGCTGCACAAGCCAGTCCAGCCGCAACCCGACACCGGCGGCTTCCACCTGTAAGACGGAGGGCCGGCGACAACCGATGGGCCAGTGGCGGAGTTCCCGGATGCGGCTGCTGGGGGGCGGCTGCCTGCTGCTGGCCGGCGCCGGGCTGGCCGTGGGCTACTTCCGGCAGTCGCTGACCGCCCCGGTCAGCTCCGACGGCGCCGCCACCGTCCTGCAGGCGCGGGCGATGCTGCACGGCAACCCGCTGCTGGGGCACTGGTGGCTGACGGACGTCTCCTTCTACACCACCGAATTGCCGGAGTACGTCCTGGTCGAGGCCGTCCGCGGGCTGTCGCCCGTCGTGGTGCACATCTGCGGGGCGATCACCTGGACGCTGACCGTCCTGCTCGCCGCCCTGGCGGCCCGGGGAAGGGAAACGGGCCGGGCGGGGTTGGCCCGCGCGCTGGTGGCCGGAGGCATCCTGCTCGCGCCCGGGATCAACGGCGCGCTGCTCGCGCCCGGGATCACCGGCGCCGCCGAGGTGTTCCTGGAGAACCCCGACCACGCGGGCACCGCGGTGCCGGTCCTCCTGCTGCTGGTGATCCTGGATCTTGGCCCGGCGCGATGGCCTACTGCGGCGGTGGTGGGGCTGCTGCTGGCCTGGGCTCAGGTGGCCGACCTGCTCACCGTGGTCGCGGCCACCGCCCCGGTGGCCGCCGTGGCGGCGCTCCGGCT
>JAFMRC010000477.1 GCA_017354375.1 Nocardiopsaceae bacterium
CCCCCGACGTCGAGGGACTGCACGCCAGCCTCAAAGACGACGGGAACATGCGCCGCTTCAGCCTCCGCGGCCTGGGCAACGCCACCAGCGAGTTCCTGTTCGCCGGCCTTGCCCACAACCTGCGCCTCCTCGCCGCCCTCAGCTGAACCCCGCGCCGGACAGCCCGGCCCCGCTCCGCGCGGCCGGGCTGTTGCCATGCCCGCATCCCCTGCAGTCATCGAGCAAAACAACCCGAAATGGACAGCGAACCCGGCCTCCCGCAGAAACCGGCACGCCATCCCCCGTACTGTTGATTCCAGCCGGAGAAACCTGCAACAGGCCCCCTGGCAACGGCTCCGCCATACATCTAAATGATCATGCGGTGGCGGGGCGGCGGGGCGGCGATCATGTGGTGAGGGAGGGGCGGCTGTGACTGGACGTCTGAGCCAGGCCACGCTGGGGGCGGTGCCCGGCGCTTACCGGCCCGCCGTGGATCCCCAGGACCGGCACGCGGGCATCGTGCACCTGGGGATCGGCGCGTTTCATCGCGCCCACCAGGCGTACTACACCGAAGAATGCGGCGACTGGGGGATCTGCGGAGTCACCCAGCGCAGCTCCGCCGTGGCGGATCAGCTCGGGCCGCAGGACGGGCTGTACACGCTGCTCGTGCGCGAGGGAACCGAGGCCCGGCCGAGGGTGCTGGGCGCGGTGCGGGAGGTGCTGTTCGCCGGGGACGACCCGCTGGCGGTCGCCTCGCGGATCGCCGACCCGGCGGTCAGCGTCGTGACGCTGACCGTCTCCGAGAAGGGCTACCGTCACGACCCGGCGACCCGGCGGCTGCGCCTGGACGACCCGGAGATCCTTGCCGACCTGGGAGGGCGCCCGGCCCGCACGGTGATCGGGCAGCTGGTCGCGGGCCTGGCCGCGCGGGCCGCCACCGGCGCCGGCCCGGTCAACGTGGTGTGCTGCGACAACCTGCCCGACAACGGGCCGACGGTCCGGGGCCTGGTGCGGGCCTACGCGGCCGCCTACGACCAGGCGCTGACCGCCTGGATCGACGCGAACGCCGCGTTCCCCGCCACCATGGTCGACCGGATCGTGCCCGCCGCCACCGACGCCGACCGGTCCGAGGCGGCCTCGCTCATCGGGCTGGAGGACCAGGGCACGGTCGTGGCCGAGCCGTTCACCCAGTGGGTCATCGAGGACAGCTTCGCGGCCCCCCGGCCCGCCTGGGAGAAGGCCGGCGCGCAACTTGTCTCGTCGGTGGCGCCGTATGAAAAGGTCAAGCTGCGGCTGCTCAACGGCGCCCACTCGGCCCTGGCCTACCTGGGCGGGCTGGCCGGGCACCAGTTCATCGCCGAGGCGGTCGCCGACGACGCGTTCGCGTCGTTCGCGCACTCGCTGATGACGCGGGACGCGGCGGTCACCGTCGACGCGCCGACCGGGATGGAGACCGGCCCGTATGCCGACTCGGTGCTGCGCCGGTTCCGGAACCCGGCGCTGAAGCACACCACCCGGCAGGTCTCGATGGACGGCAGCCAGAAGCTGCCGCAGCGGCTGCTCGGCACGGTCGCCGGCCGGCTGGCCGCCGGCGCCATGCCCGCCTGGGCCGGGCTGGCGGTGGCCGGCTGGATGCGGCACGTCTGGACCCAGCGCACGGAAACCGGGGAGCCATTCACGGTGAACGACCCGCTGGCCGGCGTGTTCGCCGCGCGGCTGTCCGGCGCCGACGCCCCGGCCGCCGTGGTCGATGCGCTGCTGGGCGTCCGGGAGATCTTCGGCCCCCTGGCCGACTCGCCGGAGTTCCGGTCCCTCCTGACCGACCACCTCAGCCGTCTCTCCCGGGACGGCGCCCGCGCCGCGGTCCTGGCCGCCTGCGCATAATGCCGCCCGCGCTTAAGTTCGCAGTATCTGTCGCTATAACGACAGCAACGGCGAACATAAGGCGGCGGGGCGTCTAATGTGACGCGCATGGGGAACGCGATCGAGGCCGCAGGCCTGCGGAAGAGCTTCGGGGCGGCCCGGGCTCTGGACGGGCTCGACCTGACCGTGGCCTCGGGGGAAGTGCATGCCTTCCTCGGGCCCAACGGGGCCGGGAAGTCCACCACTATCCGGATCCTGCTGGGGCTGCTCCGCTCCGACGGCGGCACGGCCACCCTGCTTGGCGGGGATCCGTGGAAGGACGCGACCACCCTGCACGGGCGGCTCACCTACGTGCCGGGCGACGTGACGCTGTGGCCGTCCCTGACCGGCGGGGAGATCATCGACCTGCTGGGCCGGCTCCGGGGCGGCAAGCACAGTCAGGAGCGGAGAGCCGAGCTCATCGAGCGGTTCCGGCTCGACCCGTCGAAGAAGGCCCGCGCCTACTCCAAGGGGAACCGGCAGAAGGTCGCCCTGGTGGCCGCGTTCGCCAGCGACGCCGAACTCCTCATTCTCGACGAGCCGACCTCCGGGCTCGACCCGCTGATGGAGGAGGTCTTCCGCGGCTGCGTGGCCGAAGAGAAGGAACGCGGGCGGACGGTGCTGCTGTCCAGCCACATCCTGTCCGAGGCCGAGGCGCTGGCCGACCGGGTCACCATCATCCGGGACGGCCGAACGGTCGAGACCGGCACGCTCTCGGAGATGCGGCACCTGAGCCGGTCCACCGTGGAGGCGGACCTGGCCGCGCCGGTGTCGCTCGACGGGGTAGACGGAGTGCACGAGGTCACGCTCACCGACGGGCACCTGCGCTGCGAGGCGGACAACGCGGCCCTGACCGAGGTGCTCGGCCGGCTGGCGAAGGCCGGGGTCACGTCCCTCACCTGCCGCCCGCCGACGCTGGAAGAGCTATTCCTCAAGCACTACTCGGACGCCCCGGCATGACCGCTCTTCTCGGCACCCGGGCGCTGGCGGGACTCGCCTACCGCCGCGACAGGCTGCTGCTGCCGGTCTGGGTCTACCTGATCTTCATCGGCACCGTGGCGAACGCCCTCGAGATGCGGCTCTTCTACCAGACGCCGGCCTCACGGGAGTCGCTGGCGGCCTCCGGGCGGAGCACCCCCGCGCTGCTGTTCCTGTACGGGCAACTGCACGGCACCTCCGTGGGCGCGCTGACCGTCTGGCACTACGGGGTATGGGCCTCGCTCTTCGCGGGCCTCATGTCCGTCCTCACCGTCGTCCGCCACAGCCGGGCCAACGAGGAGTCCGGCCGCCAGGAACTGATCGGCTCCGCCCGGGTCGGACGGCAGGCGCCGCTCGCTTCGGCCCTGCTGATGGCCGTCGCGGCGAACGTCGTGGCGGCGGCGCTGCTGTGCGTCGTTCTTCCCCTGGTCGGTCTGGACGTGGCCGGGTCGGTCGCGTTCGCGCTGGCCGTCGGGGCCTGCGGGCTGGCGTTCGCCGGGATCGCCGGCGTGGCCGCGCAGCTCGCCTCCGGGGCGCGGGGCACCCGCGGCCTGGCTATCGCCGTGCTCGGCCTGTCGTTCCTGCTGCGCTC
>JAFMRC010000478.1 GCA_017354375.1 Nocardiopsaceae bacterium
GGCCGCAGCCGCATCGGTCGCGGCGGGCGCCGGGCCGCTGGCGGGCGTTCCCGGGGTGGCCGGAGCGGACGGAGTCCGGCAGCTGACCGAGGATGAGCTGCTCGGCGTGATGTCGGCGGCGCAGCGGCTGCAGAACCGGGATGAGTGGCTGGAGCTGGCGGCGGTGGCCGAGTTCACTCGCCGCCGTTACGCCGAAGAGGAGGCGGCCAGGGAGAGGGGAGACCCCGACGGGCAGCGCGCCGGGCAATTCGCCAACGAGGAAGTCGCCTACCAGACGGTGCGCTCCGGCCACGCGGCCGACGAGCGGATAGAACTGGCCGTGGCCCTGGCGACCCGGCTGCCAGCGATGTTCGCCCGGATGGCCGACGGCGCGATCGGTTCCTTCCAGGCGACGATCACGCATCGCGCGACCCGCGACCTATCCGAGGAGAACGTCGCGATCGCGGACGCGATCCTGGCCGCGGAGGCACCGTTCCTGACCCCTGGGGAACTGCGCAGGCGCGCCGCGCGGATCGCCATGAGGCTCGACCCCGAGGCCGCGGCGAAGCGCAAGAAGCGCGGCACCAAGCACAAGCGAGTTGAGACATGGCAGGAAGACTCCGGGAACGCGGTCCTCGCCGGGCGCGAGATGGACCCCGCCGATGCCCTCGCCGCCAGCGCCTACTACGACGCCCTCGCCCGCGCACTGCGCAAGGGCGGGGTCCCCGGTACCCTCCGCGAGTTGCGGCACCTGGCCTTCACCGATCGCAACACCGGCAAGGATCCGCTCGACCGCATCGCTGGCCGCGATGGCGAAGGCGGTCCCGGGCGGGACGCAGGTCCACCACGAGACGATCAGGCTGGCGGACTGCATGACGACGGCTACCGCGAAGACGAACCCGGAGGCTACGACCCCTGGGACGACGAGAGCGAGACAGGCCCTGCGGGAACGGGAAACCCGGCGGGCGGCGCCACCGCCCCGGTTCCCGCCAACATCACGATCCTCGTCCCGGTCGGCACCCTGCTCGGCTGGTCCGGTGGCCCTGGCGAGGCTTCCCGCCTCGGGCCGCTGGACGAGCAGGCCACCCGGGACCTTGTCCAGGCCGCTTCCCTCCACCCACGGACCCGCTGGTGCGTGACGCTGACCGGCGCCGACGGCACCGCCATCGGCCACGGATGCGCATCCGGCCGTCACGCCTGGAAACAGCCTGATATATCCGGCATAGCTGTCATGTCCGGCATCAACCCCCGGGCCGGGCCCGCACCCCCAGGCCCGGTCGAACGAACCGCGCGGGTCAGCGGCCTGCTGGACTGGCTCGGTGTCGTTCTCGAGCCCATCGCGCGCGGTTCATGCGATCACCGGCACAAGGAGGACCGCTACACCCCGTCCCGGAAGCTCGGGCACCTCGTCCGAGCCCGCACTGCCACCTGCCCGGCACCCGGCTGCGGAGCCCGCGCCGAGTACAACGACCTCGACCACACCGTCCCGTGGCCCGAAGGCCCCACCGACGAATGCGATCTCGCTCCGCCCTGCCGCCACCATCACCGCGTCAAGCAGGCACCGGGCTGGAAGCTGGAGCAGCCGGCACCGGGCGAGATGCGCTGGACCACGCCCAGCGGTCGCGTCTACACCACCCGGCCAACCGTCTACGCCAGATAATTAACCGACGGGGCGACGTCCACCGCGATGATGGTCCGCAGCTCGTGCTCCGGCAGCGGGCCAGGGTCCGGTGACCGACCGGCCAGGCGCTCGGCCTGGCGTGAGATCGCTTCCTCCAGAAGCGACCGCATCGTCCGGCCGTTCCCGAAACCGCGGTCGCGCGGGGTGGCGGCGAGGACGGCGCGGACCTCCTCGGTCACCCCCTCGGCCAGCTCGAATCCCTCGTCCGCGGCGGCCTGGGTGAAGATCCGCAGCAGTTCGGCGTCGGTGTAGTCGGGGAAGTCGATCACCGTCGGGAAGCGGGACGCGATCCCCGGATTCGATTCGAGGAACGACCGCATCGGGTCCGGGTAGCCCGCGGCGATGACGACCAGGTCTCCCCGGTGGTCCTCCATGAGCTTGATCAGGGTGTCGATCGCCTCCCGTCCGTAGTAGTCCCATTTGCTGGATTCGGTGAGGCTGTAGGCCTCGTCGATGAACAGCACGCCTCCCCGGGCCTTCTCGACCGCCCGCCGGACCTTCGGCGCGGTTTGCCCGACATACTCGCCGATCAGGTCGACGCGGCTTACCTCGACGAGGTGCCCGGACGACAGCAGCCCAAGCCGGCGGTAGATCGCGGCCAGCAGCCGGGCGACCGTAGTCTTGGCGGTGCCCGGGTTTCCGGTGAAGATCATGTGCCGGGTCGGCGACACGATCGGCATCCCGGCCTTGCGCCGCATTACCTCGGCCTTGGCCTCGGCCGACAGCCTCCGGACCCGCGCCTTGACGCCGGCGAGACCGATCAGGCCATCGAGGCTGGCGACGGGATCGGCGGGTACGTCTCCGGCGCGGAGCCCCCCGATGTCCGCGGGGATGTCGTCCGGGACGATCTCGAGCGCCTCGCGGTGCGACGTGCGCTGGTTCGCGCCCAGGATCCGCCGGGCCTGGGCGGTGATCGTCCGCTCCAGGAGCAGGCCGGCCAGGCGCGCGTTGCCCCTGCCCTCTCCGCCGCGGGCGAGGCCCGCCAGGACGTCCCTCGCCCGGTCTTCGGTCCCCGGGACGAGGACGAAGCCGCGCTCGTGCGCGGTGGCGGCGAAGATCGCCGCGAGCTCGGCGTCGCTGTAGCCGGGGAAGCGGACGATGGCCGGGAACCGGCCGGACCAGCCGGCCTCGTCCACCCACTCGGTGATCCGCGGGTCGGGCCCGGACACGATCACCAGGAGATCCCCGCCGCGATGGTCGTCGAGCGCGTCGCGGAGCCGTTCCAGCGCTTCCCGGTTCCGGGCGTTCTCCCTGGACAGCGCGCAGGCGTCGTCGATCAGCAGGATTCCGCCGACGGCCTTGGAGACCAGGCCGGAGACCAGGGACACGCTGTCGTTGGCGTACTCGCCGACCAGGTCGGCCCGGGTCGCCTCGACGAGGTGCCCGGACGACAGCAGGCCAAGGCGGTGCAGCAGCCGTCCGGTCGTTTCCGCCATCCGGGTCTTGCCCGAGCCGGGCGGCCCGGCGAACACCATGTTGCGCTCGGCCGGCTGGCTGACGGCGCCCGCGTCGCGCCGCACTCGCTCGGCCCGCAGGACGGCGACGAGGTCGGCGATGGCGCGCTTGGCCTCGGCCACCCCGATGAGCGCGTTGACCTCCCGCAGCGGGTCGCCGTCGTCGATGTCCACGCTGGCGGGCAGGTCGCCTTCTTCCACGACAACGCTGCCGACGACGCTGCCGTCACGAGCGCCGCGGCTGCGGGCGCGCGCGACGCTCAGGTCCGCCAGGTACTCGATCACGAAGCGGTTGCGCCGGTCCGGCGGGGGCTGCGCGGCGGCGGCGAGCCG
>JAFMRC010000225.1:0-1208 GCA_017354375.1 Nocardiopsaceae bacterium
ACGACAGGCGCAACCGCGGGAACGGCCGCGCTGCGGCCACCGCCGGTGCGGGTGCTGACCGACACGGATCCCGCTAGCGACGGCGGCGCCAACGGAGGGGACATCTTCATCTCGCCGTACGGAGACTCGTCGAAGTACGCCAACGGCGCGGAGATCCTCAGCCCCGACGCCAGGAAGGTCCTCTGGTTCCACCGGGCGCCCGCGGGAGACGAGGACGCGGACTTCCGCACCCAGACCTACGACGGGAAGCCCGTCCTGACCTTCTGGCAGGGCACCGGGCTCGGCGGCCTGTCCGCCGGGACCGACTACATCTACAACGACCGCTACCAGAAGATCGCCCAGGTCCGGGCCGGCAACGGATACTCCGCCGACGGGCACGAGTTCCTCATCACGCCGTGGAACACCGCGCTGATCATTTCCTACACCACCGCCACCGCGAACCTCACCTCGATCGGCGGGCCGGACGACCAGAAGGTCATCGACGGCATCGTGCAGGAGGTCGACATCAAGACCGGCAAGGTGCTCTTCCAGTGGAACAGCGCCGACCACGTGCCGTACTCCGCGAGCGAGCAGCCGCTGCCCGGCTCGGCGAGCACGCCGTGGGACTGGTTCCACCTCAACGCCGTCAAGCTCGGCACCGACGGGAACCTGCTGATCGACGCGCGCGACACCTGGGCCACCTACGACGTCTCGCTCCGCACCGGCGCGATCCGCTGGGAACTCGGCGGGAAGGACAGCTCGTTCCGGCTGACGGCGGCCCCGGGCCAGTCCCTGGACCGCGCCGGGAAGGCGTTCGCCTGGCAGCACGACGCCGAGGCGCACGGCGACGGCAGTTACACGCTCTTCGACAACGAGTGCGCCGGCACCGGCAACACCGGCACCAACGCGCAGTCCGATTACCCCTACAGCCGGGCGATCACGGTGCGGCTCGACCCCGCGAAGCACGTGGCGACGCTGGTCGCCTCGGACGACCAGCCCGAGGCGCGGCTCGCGTCGTCGCAGGGCAACGCGCAGCTGCTACCGGGTGGCGACACGTTCACGGGCTGGGGCATCCTGCCCTACTTCTCGGAGTACGGCCCGTCGGGGTCGCTGGTCTTCAACGCCCGCTTCCCCAAGGGGGTCAACACCTACCGGGCCTACCGGCTCCCCTGGCATCCCGCCAGCTAGAACCGAGCCAGCATCAAAGTGCCGTTGCTACGGTTATAGGC
>JAFMRC010000225.1:1218-8784 GCA_017354375.1 Nocardiopsaceae bacterium
TTATAGGCGTAGCAACGGCACTTTCACCCGGGGACGGCGTCGTCGCCGAGGACGGGCTCGGGGAGGTTGCCCGCGTTGTGCTCAAGCAGGCGCCAGGTGCCGTGGCGCAGGCCGACAACCGACCAGGAGCAGTTCGACAGGGTGCCGAGGATCCCGGAATGTTCCTCGTCCAGTCCGAGGAATCTCTCCAGGCCCAGCCGGATCGCGGCGCCGTGGGTGGCCACCACGGCCAGCTGGCCCTCTCCGAGGCCGTCGGCGATGCGGGCCAGCGCACCCGACACCCGCTCGCCGACCGCCGCGGCCGTCTCGCCGTCCGGCGGGTTCCACGCGGCGCGCTCCTTCGGCCAGCCCTTCCAGATCTCCTCGCCGGTCAGGCCCTCCCAGCAGCCGCCGGAACGCTCCCTCAGGTCCTTGTCGAGGCTGACCGGCAGGCCGGTGATCCGGGCCAGCGCCCCGGCCGTGCTCGCCGCGCGGCTCAGGTCGGAGGAGAAGATCTTGTCGGGCTTCAGGGCGGCCAGCAGCCGGGCGGCCCGCTCGGCCTGGGCCACGCCCGCGTCGTTCAGCGGTATGTCCGACTGGCCCTGGTACCTGTTCTCCGCGTTCCAGATCGTCTGTCCGTGCCGCCACAGCACGAGGCGCTTGCGCTCGCTCAGCGTCCCTCCCCGTGACTAGCAGCGCTGGGGTCGGCAACGCTGGAGCTGCCGACGGCGACCGCTTCCGGGAGCGGGACCCGCGGGCAGTCCTTCCAGATCCGCTCCAGGCCGTAGAACATCCGCTCCTCGCCGCTTTGCACGTGGACCACCACATCGATGTAGTCCAGCAGCACCCAGCGCCCCTCGCGCTCCCCTTCCCGGCGGGCCAGCTTCGCCCCCGCCTGCCGCATCTTGTGCTCGACCTCATCGGTGATGGAGCGGACCTGCCGGTCGTTGGCCCCGGAGCACAGCAGGAAGGCATCGGTGATGGCGAGCTGCTCGCTCACGTCGTAGGCGACGATGTCCCCGGCGAGCTTGTCCGCCGCGGCGAGCGCGGCGGTCTCGATGAGCTCGATGGCCCTTGGCGTGGCAGTCACGTGTCTGGCTCGGCCTCCTCGGTCGTGGTGCCTGTCGTATCAAGTGTCGCATGTCCGCCCGACTGCGCGGTCCGCGTCGCGTCCGCGCTGGTCAGGGCGGGCGGGCCGGGCGGGCCGGGCGACCGGGACACAACAAATCCTTATGCCGAACGGATCGAGGCGGATCGGACGTCACAGCCGCCTCGATCCGTTCGGTATAAAAGGGGTTTTAATGGGTTTCAGCCCGCTTGACGGCGGTACAGGCCGCGCTTGGCGATGTACTGGACCACGCCGTCGGGGACCAGGTACCAGACCGGCTCGCCGGCCGCGACCCGGTGCCGGCACTCGCTGGAGGAGATGGCCAGCGCGGGGATCTCCACCAGCGACACCTTCCCGTCCGGCAGGCCGTCGCCGGTCAGCCGGTGGCCCGGGCGGGTACAGCCAACGAAGTGGGCCAGCGAGAACAGCGTGTCCACGTCGTGCCAGGTCAGGATGTTCTCCAGGGCATCCGCGCCGGTGATGAAGAACAGGTCGGCGTCGGGGTTCGCGTCCTTCAGGTCGCGGAGGGTGTCGATCGTGTAGGTCGGGCCCGGTCGGTCCACGTCCACCCGGCTGACGCTGAACCGCGGGTTGGAGGCGGTCGCGACCACCGTCATCAGGTAGCGGTCCTCGGCGGGCGAGACCGCGCGGCCTTCCTTCTGGTACGGCTGGCCGGTCGGCACGAAGATCACCTCGTCCAGGCCGAATATGTGCGCGACCTCGCTGCCCGCCACCAGGTGACCGTGGTGAACGGGATCGAACGTTCCGCCCATTACCCCGAGCCGCCGGCGCGCGTTACTCACCCAGACCATCTCCTCAACTATGGTTACGAGAGGGTATAGGGCCAGACGGGGCTGAAATGTTCCGGGACGCCGCCGTGCCGGCACCGCTCATTCCCGGCTAGCATGCGAATATGACTACAGTGCCTGATCGTGCACGCGTCCGGCTCACCGGAATCAGCTCCCGGGCGTATGAGCACCCGGCCGATCGTTCCGCGCTGGTCGCGCTGCGCAAGCTCAGCGGCTTCGACGTACTGCTGCGCAAGCTGTTCGGGCTGTTCAACGAGCGCGCCTTCCGGCTCTCGTACCTGGCGGGCGCCGTCAAGGTGTCCGACCGCCAGTTCCCGCACATCCACGCCCTGGTCCGGGACGGGGCGTACGTCCTCGACCTGCCCGAGGTACCGGACGTCTTCGTCATCCAGAAGCCGGAAGTCCAGGCGATGGCGGTGGGCCGCGACCACCCGTTCATCGTCGTCACCACCGGCCTGGTGAACCTGCACGACGCCGAGGAACTGCGGTTCGTGATCGGCCACGAGCTCGGCCACATCCTGTCCGGGCACGCGGTCTACCGCACGATGCTGCTGTGGCTGATCCAGCTCGCCGGGCGGATCGCCTGGATGCCGATCGGCGTCATCGGGATCCGGGCGATCATCTGGGGCCTGGAGGAGTGGTTCCGCAAGTCCGAGCTATCCTGCGACCGGGCCGGGCTGCTCGCCGGGCAGGACCTGGACGCGGCGCGGCGGGCGCTGATGAAGCTGGCCGGCGGCCCGTACCTGTCGGAGCTGAACCCCGACGCGTTCCGCGAGCAGGCCCGCGAGTACGACGCCGTGCCCGACATGCGCGACAGCATCCTGAAGCTGCTGCAACTGCAGGGGAACACCCACCCGTTCGCGGTGGTGCGGTACGCGGAGCTGGACCACTGGGCGACCGGCGGTGCCTACGAGCGGATCCTCGGCGGGGACTACCCGCGGCGGGAAGACGACCGGGACGCGTCGGTGGGCGAAGAGGTGCGCAACGCGGCACGGTCCTACCAGGAGTCGTGGAGCCGGTCCGAGGACCCGCTGGTCGGGGTGTTCCGCGGTGTGGCGGACACCGTGGTCTCGGCGGGCGGCAGCCTGTTCGACCGCTTCACCGGCGGTCGCGGCTCGGGCTCGAGTTCGGACGACAACTAGCCCCGCCAGCCATCGCCGCGCGCCTGGCCAGCCCCACCACCCTCGCCAGCCCCACCACCCCCGCCAGCCCCACCACCCCCGCCAGCCACCACCCTCGGGCATATCGGACATATACGTTATGTCGGGGATTAGAGGATAACTAGGTCGTCGCGGTGGATGACCTCGCGTTCGTACTCGTGGCCTAGCCTGCTCGACAACCACCGGGTGGAGCGGCCCATCAGGCCGGGGATTTCCGTGGCGTCGTAGTTGACCAGTCCGCGGGCCACCGGCTTGCCGCTGGGGTCAGTCAGGTCTACGGGGTCACCGGTGTCGAAGGCGCCCTCGACGCCGGTGATGCCCGCGGGCAGCAGGGAGGCGCGCCGGCCGACGACGGCTTCCACCGCGCCCTCATCGAGTTTCAGGGTGCCCCGGGCGACCGCGGCGTGCGCCAGCCACAGCAGGCGGGTGCGCGGGCGCTGCCCGGTGGGCGCGAAGTAGGTGCCCACCCGCTGGCCCTCGAGCGCCTTCCTCACGTCCTTCGCGGCGGCCAGCACGGCGGGGATCCCGGCCTCGGTGGCGATCAGGGCGGATTCCACCTTGGTGGACATGCCGCCGGTGCCGACGGTTGACTGGCCGGCCTTGCCGACCTTGACGGCTAGCAGGTCATTCTGGCCGGTTATGGTGGTGATCTTCCGCGCTTCCCCCTTACGGGGGTCTGCCTCGTAGAGCCCGTCCACGTCGGACAGCAGGATCAGCGCGTCGGCCCTGGTCACGTGGGCGACGAGCGCCGCGAGCCGGTCGTTGTCGCCGAACCTGATCTCATCGGTAGCCACGGTGTCGTTCTCGTTGATCACCGGGAGCATGGTCAGGTCGAGCAGCCGGTCCAGGGTGCGCTGGGCGTTGCGGTAGTGCCCGCGGCGCATCAGGTCGTCCGCGGTGAGCAGCACCTGGCCGGTGCCGATGCCGTGCCTCGCGAACGCCGCCGTGTAGCGGGCGATCAGCAGGCCCTGCCCCACGCTGGCCGCCGCCTGCTGGGTCGCCAGGTCCCGGGGGCGCTTGCTCAGGCCGAGCGGCGCCATGCCCGCGGCGATCGCGCCGGAGGACACCAGCAGCACCTGCTGGCCCTGACCGACCCGCGCCGCGATGGCGCTGGCCAGGGCGCCGATGCTGGCGTCGTCGATCGCGCCGCCGGGGGTCGTCAACGAGGACGAGCCGACCTTGACGACGGTGCGGGAGGCCTCCGCGATGTCCTGGCGCCTGTCGTTCACTCGCTCACTCCACCCGCTCGCTCACCCCAGCCGCTCGCCCGCTCCACCCGCTCGCTCACTCCAGCCGCCAGTCGCTGCCGCGAGGGCCGGGCACGTGGCCGCTGCTGGTGGGGAGCGCCGGATCCCAGTCGAAGACGACGGCGTCTTCCTCGTCTCCGATCAGGATGGTGTCGCCCGGCTGCGCGCCGTTGGCGACGAGTGCTTCCTCCACGCCGAGCCGGGCGAGGCGGTCGGCGAGGTAGCCGACGGCCTCGTCGTTGCCGAAGTCGGTCTGCCGCACCCAGCGGACCGGCTTATCGCCCTTGATCAGGTAGGCGCCGTCCCGGGTGCGGACGACCGTGAATCCAGGCTCGCTGACCGCTCGCGGGCGGATGACCACTCGCGCGGGCTCCGGCTCCGGCATCGCCTCCCGGGCCTGCTTCACCAGTTCGGCCATCGCGAACTTGAGCTCGCGGAGCCCCTCGGTGCTGGCGGCGGAGACCTGGTAGACATTGAATCCCCGGTTCTTCAGCTCCTGGGTGACGAAGTCGGCCAGCTCGCGCGCCTCGGGAACGTCGATCTTGTTGAGCGCGACGAGCCGCGGGCGGTCGGTCAGCCGGGTATCTGTTCCCGCGGTGGTCGTGCCCGCGGCGGGTGCCGTGCCCGCGATCGCCGTGCCCGCCGGGCCGGTGCCGGCGGTCTCCCGGTAGGCGGCCCCGGAGTAGGCGGCGAGCTCGTTCTCGATCGTCTCCAGGTCGGTAACGGGATCCCGGCCCTGCTCGGGCGTGGCGCAGTCCAGGACGTGCACCAGCGCGGAGCAGCGCTCGACGTGCCGGAGGAAGTCGTGGCCGAGTCCCTTGCCCTCGCTGGCGCCGGGGATCAGGCCGGGGACGTCGGCGATGACGAACTGGACGTCGCCCGCCTCCGCGACGCCGAGGTTGGGGATCAGCGTGGTGAACGGGTAGTCCGCGATCTTGGGCTTCGCCGCCGACATCGCCGCGATCAGCGAGGACTTGCCCGCGTTCGGGAAGCCGACGAGGCCGATGTCCGCGACGGTCTTCAGCTCAAGGGTGAGCTCGCGCTCCTCCCCCGGCTCGCCCTTCAGCGCGAACCCGGGCGCCTTGCGGCGCTGCGAGGCGAGCGCCGCGTTTCCCAGGCCGCCACGCCCCCCGGCCGCCGCCACGAACTGGGTACCCGTCCCGACCAGGTCGGCGAGAACCTGGCCGCCGGAATCGAGCACGACGGTACCGCTCGGCACCTTGACGATGAGGTCGATGCCGTCACCGCCGTTGCGGTTCGAGCCCTCGCCCTGCTTGCCGTTGCCGGCCTTGCGCACCGGGCGGCGGTGGAAGTCGAGCAGCGTGGCGGTGCTGGCGTCCACCTCGAGGATGACGTTGCCGCCACGACCGCCGTTGCCGCCGTCGGGACCGCCCAGGGGCTTGAACTTCTCGCGGTGGACCGAGGCGCAGCCGTGGCCCCCGCGACCGGCCTGCACGCGCAGCACGGCGTGGTCAGCGAACTCCGCCATGGATCCTCCCGTATGCATGCGTGAAGGCGGACCGGTTTCGCCGGCCCGCCTTCATGGTCTTACCCCCACCGTACCCGGGTAACGTCGCGCCTGAGGTGGCGCGGCATGTCCCGGCTGGCCTCCCGGGCCCGCTAGGCCTTGACGGACGGCCCGGGGCCGGGGACGATGCTCACCGCGCGGCGACCGCGGACGCGGCCGAACTCGACGGCGCCGCTGGTCAGCGCGAACAGCGTGTCGTCCTTGCCGCGGCCGACGTTGTAGCCCGGGTGGAAGTGCGTGCCGCGCTGGCGGACGATGATCTCGCCGGCCTTCACCGCCTGGCCACCGAAGCGCTTCACGCCAAGCCGCTGCGCGTTCGAGTCACGGCCGTTGCGGCTGGACGACGCGCCCTTCTTGTGTGCCATGTGTCGTTACCCTCGCCTTACGCCTTCGCCTTAGCCTTCGCGATGCCGGTGATCCGCACCTGCGTGTACTTCTGCCGGTGCCCCTGACGACGCTTGTATCCGGTCTTGTTGCGGTAGTGGATCATGTTGATCTTCGGCCCCTTGGCCGGGCCGACCACCTCGCCGGTCACCTGGTACTCGCTAACCGCGGCCGGGTCGCTGATGACCTCGCCGTCGTCAACCACAAGCAGCGCGGGGAACTCAACGCTCGACCCGGCTTCGCCCTCAAGCTTATCGACGGTGAGCACGTCATCGAGGGCGACCTTCTCTTGCCTGCCACCGCAGCGCACAATCGCGTACACCCGAGAACTGCCTCTCCCTTATGCGTGCCCCGCCGACTCGCGCCCTGCGGCCGTGCCAGTGACCGCCGGAGTCTGCTTACCTCCGACCGTCCCGGGCCTGTGGCTTTCGGGCTGCGGCTCGCGGCGGGCTCGCCATGAACCTGACATGCCATCCTACGTGCATGAGGCGGCCACGTGGACACCCGCGGTGTGCTTGCGAGCGAGAGGCCGCCGGGGGCTATGCTACCAGCTTCCGGCGGCCACGCTGACCGCCCTACGCCGGGAAGAGGAAGCCTCCGTCGGCCGGAGCGTCCTTGGCGCCTGGGGATTCCTCCGTGGCCGGGGGTTCCTCCACGGCGTGGGGTGCTTCCATAGCGGCGGGCTCCTCCACGGCGGGGGGCTCCTCCACGGCGGGCGATGCTTCCACGGCCGCAGGCGCCTCCGCGGTCGCGACTGGCTCCGTAGTCGCAGGCGCCTCCGCCTCCGCGTGGACGGGTTCCTCGGGCACTTCGGCTACCGGAGCGGTCTCAGTTACCGGAGCGATCTCAGCGGAGGGACCCGGGGTGGCCGCCTCTTCGTGCGCGGCCGGTTCCTCCTGCGGTGCCGGTTCCTCCTGCGGCGCCGGTTCCTCTTGCGCATCGGTGGTCGCCGGGGCCTCGGCGCGGCGGGCCACGGCGGAGCCGGCGCGGGTCCGGGTCCGCCGGGCGGGCGCGGCTTCCTCCGCATCCGCCACGGCCGGCTCTACGACAGTCGGGACGGGTACCGACACGGCCACGGGCGGCTCCTCCGGCGACGACGTCGAAACGGCCCAGGCCGAGACCGTCGACCCCGCGGTCTCCGAAACCGCGCGATTCCCCGAGGCTCCGGAAACTTCGGAAGCTTCCGGGGCCTGAGAGCGGACCTCGGAAACGTCAGAACGGGCCTCGGAAACGTCCGTGTCCTCGGGCGCCTGGGGAGCCGCGGCGGACGCCACCGACACCGAGGAAGCCGCTGAGGCCGCGGCGATCTTCGCCGCGGTCACGGCGGCGCTGGACACGGCGACACCGGACG
>JAFMRC010000226.1 GCA_017354375.1 Nocardiopsaceae bacterium
GCGGGCCTGGTCCGCGTCCAGGTACTCCACGTCGGCCAGGCCCGCGGCGCGGGCCTGGCCGGCGAGGGACAGCAGCAGCGGCCGTTCCTCCTCGCGGGTGCAGAAGTAGAGATTGCCCGCGGCGGCCAGCTCGATGCCGTGGCCGGGGTCCTCCCGCGCGGCGCGGGTCCACAGCCGCAGTGCCTCCCGCGCCAGCGGGAACTCGCTCGGGTGCCTTCCCTGCAGCCGCAGTGACCCCTGGGCTCGCCCCGATCCCTCCCGGGCCGGGCCGTCTTCCTTGTCGATGACCATGACCGAGGCTCCGCTGGCCGCGACGGCCGCGGCGGTGGCCGCTCCGGTGATGCCGCTTCCGACGACGGCAACGTCGGTCGTGGCGGGCAGTTCCATGGGGGTGCTCCTCTGGTTCCGGGGCGGGCCGGTCAGCCGCGGCGGCGGGCGTCGAGCGCGTGCAGCCGCCGTTCATCGACGGTCACGCCGAGGCCGGGCCCGGCCGGGACGGCGACGTGCCCGTCGATCACCTCGATCTGCTCAGTCGTGATCCGCTCGCGGTACTTCAGCGGGCCCATGAGGTAGCAGGGGCAGGCCAGCCGGGGCAGCGCGGCGGCGAGGTGCAGGCCCATGGCGGTGGCGATGCCCATCTCGATGACGCTGCCGACCATGACGCCCAGCCCGTGCGCGGCGGCGACACCAGCGGCATGGAACGCCGCCGTCGGGCCGCCGAGCTTGGAATGCCCGACGTTCACCACGCTCGCGGAACGCGAGGCGGCGACCTGTGCCGCGTCGGCGGCGGTCCGGACGGCTTCGTCCGCCACCACGCCGATGCCGTGGCTGGCGACCAGGTCGCGCTGGAACGCGGCCGCGGCCGGCGGCAGCGGCTGCTCGAGCAGGGTGATGCCGATCTCTTTCAGGCGCGGGAGGACCCGCGGGAGATCTCCCGGCGCCCACATGCCGTTGACGTCGGCGAAGAGGCCGGTACCCGGTCCGGCCGCCGCGCGGACGGCGGCGAGCCGGTCCAGGTCCGCGCTCAGCTCGCCGCGGCCGGCGTATACCTTGAGCGTGCGGTACGTCGCCGCCTGCCTGGCCGCCGTCCGCGCCATGTCCGCTGGGTCCTCCTGCCAGCCGACCGACCCGTGGACCTCGACCCGGTCCCGGAAGGCGCCGCCGAGCAGCGCGTGCGCCGGTACCCCGAGGATCCGGCCGGCCAGGTCCAGCAGCGCGGTATCGACGGCCGCGGCGGTGAACGGGGCGAACCGCGCGGTTCCGGCCAGCGCGTGCAGCAGTGGCGACCGGGCGAGCGGATCGGCTCCGATCAGGACCGGCGCGACGCGCCCTTCCACCAGATCGACGATCGAGGACTGCGTCTCGCCGGTGAACGCGGGGACCGGGCACGCCTCCCCGTAGCCTTCGTGTCCCTCATCGGTGCGCACGACCACGACGACGTTCGGCGACGTGGTCCGGTCGGTCGTGCCGAACCGGAACGTTTCCTGCAGCGCCGCGGTCAGCGGTACCGCCTCCACAGCGGCGATTCGCATGGAATCCCTCTTTCCCTTGCCAGCGATCTCCCGGCAATGCCGGCGCGAGGCCGGACGGGGCCGGGACGGCCCGACAGGGCAAGGATGCCGTGGACATTATCCTCCTACCAGAAGGCATTTATCGTAGGACTATGAGTAGCGGGCAACCGCGAGGCGAAACGGTGCCGGAGCCCGGGCCGGGAACGGGCCCTGTGCCGGAGAGCGGATCGCCTGCGGACGACCGCCGTCGGCGCGAGCTGGCCGAGTTCCTGTGCGCCCGCCGGGCCCGGCTGGATCCCGCCGAGCTGGGGCTGCCATCGCGACGGCGACGGCGCGTGCCGGGGCTGCGCCGCGAGGACGTCGCGGACCGCGCCGCCGTCAGCACCGCCTGGTACACCAGCCTGGAGCAGGGACGGCCGGTCAATCCGTCCAGGGCGGTGGTCGCCGCGCTCGCCGACGCGCTGCGCCTGTCCGGCGGCGACCGGAGCTACCTGTTCACCCTGACCGGGCACGCCCCGCCCGCCTCCGCCGATGCCGGCCCGGGCGCCGCGCTGCTCCAGGCCCTCGCCGACCACGTCCGCGCGCCCGCTTACTGCACCGACGCCTTCACCAACGTCCTCGCCTGGAACCCGGAGGCCTGCGAGGTGTTCGGCGACTACGCGCGGTGGCCCGCCGAGCGGCGCAACCTGCTGCGGCTGCTCTTCGAGGAGCCGGCCTTCGGAGAGCGCCTCACCGACCGGGAGGGCTACGCCGCCCATGTCGTCCAGACCTTCCGCAGCCGCTCAGGCGCCTACCTCAGCGACCCCGCCGCGATCCAGCTCGTCGATGCCCTCAGCCGCCGGAGCGCGCGCTTCAAGGCGCTGTGGGAGGCCCGCGACGTCCGGCGAGCCGACACCGGAACCCTCCAGGCCGACCTCCCCGGCGGCCGGCTCGTCCTTACCCTCGTCACCCTTCAAGGCGTCACATCTCCGGGAACCCGCTTCAACGCCTACCTTCCCGCGGACTCCGCGAGCGCGTCCCTGCTCCGGGCTACCGGTTGTCGCCCAATAGCAGGGACAGCGGGACGCGATCGCCCATGACCTGGTATCCGGCGTCGTCCGGGTGGAGGTAGTCGCCGCTGTCGTAGACCGGGTTGAGGGTTCTGTGGTCATACGGCGAGGCGACCGCCGAGGAGAAGTCGACGATGCCGTCGAACGCGTGGCTGGTCAGGATCCAGTGGTTGACCTTCTCGCGCATCGCCTCGCCCGCCGCGTCCTGCCATCCGCTGGCGGGAACGGGCAGGGTCAGGAACGGGGTAATGGTGGCGCCGATGATGCGCAGGCCTGCCGCGTGCACCCGGGCGATGACCTGCTTGTAGCCGTTGATGATCGAGGCGGCGGTGGCGGGCGGGCTGTCCTGGCCGACGTCGGTGTAGCGGATGTCGTTGGTGCCGAGCAGCATGATCACGGCCTTGGCGCCCGGCTGGCCGATCACGTCGCGGCCGAGCCGGTGCAGGCCGCTCTGGCCCTGGCTGCCGACCTGGTCGGTCAGCAGCATGTTGCCGCTGATGCCCTCATCGACCACGGACATCGTGGGTCCGGCCACGGCGTCCAGGCGGCGCGCCAGGACGTTCGGCCACCGGGCGTTGGCGTCGTTGTCCGACTGGTTGCCGTCGGTGATGGAGTCGCCGAACGCGATGACCGAGCCGGTGACGTGCGCCGATCCCGGAACCTCGACGCCATCGGCGAACATCCAGCAGTTGATGGGCTGCGGGTAGTCGGTCGAGGTGCCGCTCGTCGCGTGGTCCCCGTCGCCGGAGACCCAGCTGGTCTGCATGGCCACCTGGTGGTACGTCGCCGGCCCGGTCATGGACGGGACATAGGCGCTGACGGCCAGGTCCTGCTGCGCGTGGACCCGCAGCCGGACCGGGTCGCTGAGCACCTCGGAGCCGGCCGGGATGGTCACGCTGGTGCTGCCGCCGAACCGCAGCCGCCGCATGCTCCCGGGGACGGTGCTGGCCTGGATCTCGTCGAGGGCGACCGAGGCGCTGCCGATGGTCAGCGGGGCCGTCCCGAACGTGTTCGACAGCCGGACACGGACCTCATCGCCCCCGACGCTGGTGTAGACGATGTTCCGGACCGTCTTGTTCTCGAAGCCGCCGGAGCCGGCCGGGCACACTGATGAGGACGCGGTTCCCTCCTCCGGGCTGGCCGCCCAGGTGCCGACCCACGGCGGGGAGCCGGGGGCCTGGCTCGCTTTCGGCTGGCTGGCGTGCGCCGTGCTCGCGTCCACGACGGCGGGGCTGACCAGGCAGGCCGCCGCGACGACCGCCGCCGCGAGCCAGGCGCGCGTCACCCTGAGACGGCAGAGACGATTCCTCATCCGCCAATCGTGCACCGTGCCACATATCCCGTCAAGCTGCAACAGGTACTGACATTTATGGTTTATCAGCCGTCTGGGTGGGGGTGCGCTGGCTTGTGCCAGGTCAGCAGGTAACGCCAGAAGAGGAGGCGTCGCACTCGCGCGCCGGGAAGCACCGCGGCGGCCTGGGCGGCGACCTCCCGGGTAGTCAGCGGCGGGCCCATGACCACGGGCATGGCCGAGTGGGCGGGGTCCATCGCGAACCCGTTGCCTCCCAGCGACCTCGTCGCCAGGAACATCGCGCCAAGCACGCGGTGCCCGGCCATCGCGACGAGCTCGACGGGCAGCTCATGGCGCAGGTCCAGCCGGGGCAGGGCGATCGCGGCGAGGACCCCTCCGGGCCGCAGCGCGGCCCCGAGCACGGGAAGCGAATCCCGCAGCGGCATGTGGTGCAGCGCGCTGATCGAGAAGATCGCGTCGTAGTCCTTGCCGGGCAGGGGGTCGGCGAGGACGTCGGCGAGAACGCAGTTAACGTTGCCTGGCGTGCGGCGGGTCGCCTCCCCGATCATCTCCGGGGAGCGATCGAGGGCATCGACCCGCTCGCTTCGCAGGGCAAGCCGGGCCGCGAACGTGCCGGTACCGCAGCCGGCATCCAGCACCCGCCGGCAGCGCCGCGGCATCTGGCGGAGCAGCAGCCGATGGTAATACGCGTTGTGATCCCAGTCGAGGGTCATGATCGGGAGGCACGGAGGTCGGGGGCGATCCATCCGTCGAGGTCGTACTCGGCCATGCACTGCTCGGTGAAGCCCTTCATGGCTTCGGCGGCGCCGGAGTTCTGCGCGGCGAACAGCAGCTCGGCGCGGACGGCTTCGTGGTTGCCGGAATAATTGCGTTCGTAGAGTTCGTGCCGTCCGCCGAACTCGCTGCCGATAGAGTCCCAGATCAGCTTCATGAGCTTGACGCGCTCGACGGCGTCGATGCCGTCGGAGCCGCGCAGGTACCGGTCGAGGTAGGGCCGGATATCCGCGGACTGGAAGTCGGCCGCGTGCGATGGCAGGTAGATGAGGCCGGAGCCGAGATCCTGCAGGATGATCTCGCGGACCCGCGGGTACCCGATGGTCATGAACCAGCGGTAGGCGAGGCCGTAGTCCAGGTTCGGCAGCACGGCGCCGTCGATCCACTCGTCGGGCTTGGCCGCCATCGCGTCGGACAGCGCCCAGAACATGTTGCGCCAGCCGATCACCTCGCCGACCCGGGCCTGGATGCCGCGAAAATCCTTGGTGCCGGTGGTCTCGACGCCCTTCATCAGCAGCCCGGCAAGGAAGTCCAGCTTGACCGCTAGCCGGGTCACTCCGTGGAACGTGAAGCGGTGCAGGAACCCGGAGCCGGGGAAGAACGTGCTGGCCTTTTCGGGATCGCCGTAGATGAACACGTTCTCCCACGGGATCTTCACCCGGTCCAGGATGAAGATCGTGTCATTCTCGTCGAACCGCGAGGACAGCGGATAATCGAACGGGCTGGCCATGGTGTCCGCGGTCTGCGCGTAGGAGTGACGGCAGATCAGCTTCATCCCCGGCGTGCCCATCGGCACGGTGCAGACCAGCGCGAACTCGCGCTTCTTGATCGGCAGACCGTAGTGCGCGATGAAGTTGTAGTGCGTGATCGCCGAACCGGTGGCCACCACCTTGGCGCCGGAGACGATCAGGCCGTCGTCGCGTTCCTCCTCGACGTGGACGAAGACATCCTCGACCTCATCCGGGCTCCGGTGCCGGTCGACCGGCGGGTTGATGATCGCGTGATTCCAGTACAGGACCTTTTCCTGGGATTCGGCGTACCAGCGCCGGGCGTTGTCCGCGTACGGCTCGTAGAATTCCGCGTTGGCGCCGAGCGTGCCGAGGAACGCGGCCTTGTAGTCCGGGCTGCGGCCCACCCAGCCGTAGGTCATCCTGGCCCAGGCGGCGATCGCGTCCCGGTCCGCGTACAGGTCGCGGCGACTGCGCGGTGTGCGGAAGAAGGGATGCGTGAACCCGTCGCTGCCGGTGTCCGTCGGCGCGGTCAGCACATCGCGCTGGTCCGGGTCGTGGAGCGCGTCATAGAGCCGGGCGGTCATCCGTACCGAGTTGCGGAACGCCGGGTGGGTGGTGACGTCGTCGACTCGCTCGCCGTACAGGAAGACTTCCCGGCCGTCGCGGAGGCTTTCGATGTACTCCGCGCCGGTCATCGGGCGCGTCGTGGACGTGGCGGCGGAGGCACCGTCTCGTTGTGCGGTCATGTCGCACTCCTTAGCGTCGTTATTGTCCCCGACCTTAATGTCGTTATGTCCCCGACCTGTGAAGCGTCGGCCAGCAGCGCGCCCGGCGTGAACGCCCCCATCAGCTCCGGCACGTAGGCATCCGCCACCCGGCCTGCTGGGATCGTAGGTATCCGTAATCGAGTGCTCGAACACGGAATCGCATTTAGGTATCTCGAATCTACTAACGATCTTCATATGGTGCTACATTGGGTCGCGTAAGGGTTCGAGCGGATCCCGGGGGGAGGTCGCCGTGGAGGGGCTATCGCCGGAAGGACTCCGGTCTTCGGAGGAATTGCGGTCTTTGGAAGGGCAGCGGTCTTCAGAGGGCCTGTGGCGGTCTTCCGGGGCCGACGGCCGGGATCCCCGGCTGTCCTGGTTCGCGGCGGGCGGGAAGATGGACGGGGCGCGGCCGTCGGCGCGGGTGCTGGGGCTGCTGGAGTGCCTGGCGCGGCCGTCCGGGCCGCGGGACGCGGCGTTCGCGGGAGCGACGTGGGACGAGACCGCGGGGATGCTGGCCGCCGCCGCGGCGGTGGAGTCGCACGCGACGGCGATGAAGCTGGCGCTGGTGCGGCAGGTCATCCGCCGTCATGCCCCGGAGGCCCCGGACGGGAGCTTCCCGGACTCGCGCTCGTGGGACATCGGGGTGCTGCACGAGGTGGCGGCGATCTTGCGGATCTCGGTGCAGTCCGCCGACCCGGTCGTGGACCTTGCCTGGCGGCTGGAGGTGCGGCTGCCCGGCGTCGGCGAGCTGCTGGACATCGGAGTTCTCACCTGGCTGACGGCGAAGATCATCACCGATGAGTTCTGGGTCCTGGATGACGACCCCGGCAAGCTGGCCGAGGCGGAGAAGCTGCTGCTGGATCATGACCTGGCCGCCGACGACATGACGCCGGCGAAGATCCGCAGGCTATGCCAGCGGATCACCGACACGGTGGATCCCGACGGGGTCCGGGAGCGGCGGGAGCGCAAGGAGCGGGACGAGGCGCGGGTGCGGTACTTCCGCGGTCACGGCGGCGCCGGCTCCCTGTTCGCCAGCGGCCTGCCGCCGGACGAGGCGCTGAAGTCCGAGGCCAACGTCCAAAAGCGCGCCCTGGAGTACAAGGGTGCGGGGATCCGGGAGAAGATGGACTTCCTCCGCGTCCTCGGCCTGGTCGATCTGACCAACGGCGTGAGCGTCCCGGCCCGCCTGGCCCTGTGGCGAGCCGAGCAGGACGAGAAGCGGCGGACCGGGGCCGCGGATCCCGGGCGGGATGCCTGGGAACACGAGCAGCGCGAGGACGAGGCCCGCCGCCGGTACGGTGACCACCCGCCGTTCCCTGACACCGAGCCGGACGACATCGACGATCGGTACCCCGACGACCCGGATCCCGGCGACGGCCGGCACGGCGATGATCCGGACGCGGGCCTGCCGCCGTTCCCCGAGGACCAGCCGCCGTTCCCGGACGAAGAGCCCGACGACATCGACGACCGGGACGAGGCCGCCAGCAGGGACGACGCCGACAGCGGCTGCGGTAGCGACGGCAGGGACCGCGGTAGCGGCAGTGGCCGCGAGGACGATGACTCCGGCGATAGCCCCGCGGAAGGCGACGCGGGCACTCGCGAGGACCGCGGTTCCGAGGACGGGGGCCAGGACGACGCGGGCAACGACCCCGGCGACGGCGATGGCCCCCGCGGTGGCGGCAGTCGCCCCCGGGACGGCGGCGGCGGGAACGGCGGGGTACCCCAGCCTAGCGGCGGAACCGGCCCCGTCCCGGCGGGGATGCCCGACCCCGGGCTGCCGACCCTCGCCAACATGACCTACCCTCTCGCCACCGTGCTGGGGGAGGCGGACCGGCCGGGCGAGGCCGCCGGGTACGGCTCCCTCGACCCTGCCCTGGTCCGCAGGCTCGCCGCCGCGGCGGCGGCGAGCCCCCGCTCCCGGTTCTGCCTGACCTTCACCGACGAGCAGGGGCGTGCCGTCGGCCATGGGTGCGCCCGGCTCATCCGCGGCAAGGGCGCCGGGCCGCCACCCGGCACCGGACGGGACCGCGCCGGATGGGGCTTCACCCGCGACGCAACCAGGCCCGGACCCCGCGGCGGGTACGGGAGCTGGATCCTCACCGTGCCCGGAAACGGGCAGCCCGGAAGCGGGCAGTCCGGGGGCAGGCAGTACCGCATCGACATGCACAAGATCCCGCTGCGCGAATGCGACCACAGGTACGCCACCGATGCCTACCAGCCCGGCGACCTGCTCCGGCACCTGGTCCAAGTCCGCGACGGGGAGTGCTCGTTCACCGGGTGCTCCCACAACGCCACCCAGTGCGACTTCGAGCACACGGTCCCCTGGCACGAAGGCGGCGCCACGGACGGGTGCAACGGCGCCATGCGATCCAGGCGCTGCCACAAGGTCAAGCAGTCGCGGGGATGGCGCGTCACCCAGCCCGAGCCCGGCAGGCACCAATGGCAGGCCCCTTCGGGCCGGACCTACGAAAAAGGAGCCAAGCGCTACCCCGACTAACATGAGCGGCCGGCCCCTAGTACTACAACGGCGATCTGTGATGGTTCCTGGAATGGCCGCAAAACCGGAGCGAGGCGGCCCCTTGCGGCAGGCGCCTACAGCGCGCTGGCTAGCTCAAGCCGCAGTTCGCCGGTC
>JAFMRC010000479.1 GCA_017354375.1 Nocardiopsaceae bacterium
CTGCGGATTATGTCGACCGGAGTGTGCTTCGAGGCGTTGTCCCTGGTCACAGTGGTATCCGTCTGTGAGCTGCTCTACATAATCCGGCGTGACTGGCGGATGCTTCCTTTACCGGGACGGACCCGGAGAAGGAGGCAGTCATGAACGATCCGAGCAGGGTCAGGATGAGCGGCCCGCTTGCCGCTTACCGCGACGGCTTTGCCGAGGAGCTGGCGCGGCAGGGGTATACGGCGGGAAGCGCCGAGCACCAGGTGCAGCTGATGGCGCATCTGAGCCGCTGGCTGGACGGCTGCGGTCTCGGGGCCGACGGCCTGACCGCGGACCGGGTGCGGGAGTTTCTCGCCCTGCGGCGCGCCGAGGGCCGCACCCGGGAGCTGTCCGAACGGGGGGTGGCTCCGCTGCTGGGCTATCTGCGCGGGCTCGGCGTTACCCCTGTCCCGCCAGAGCCGGCGGCCTGCACGGCGGCGGAGCTGCTGGTGGAGGACTACCGCCGCTACCTGGTGAGCGAGCAGGGCCTGGCCCGGGACACCGTCCGCGCCTACCTGGGAACGGCCCGGCTGTTCCTGGGCCAGCGCGAAGCGCAGCACGGCGGGCTCGACCTGGAGAACCTGACCGCCGGCCAGGTGACGGAATTCGTCACCGTGCAGTGCCGCGCCCGGCGGGTCGCCGCGGCCAAGGTCCTGGTCACGGGGCTGCGATCGCTGCTGCGGTACTTGTACTGGGCAGGCCGCACCGGGGACCGCCAGCTGGCGCCGGCGGTTCCCACCCCGTCCGGGTTCGCGGGCGGGTGCCTGCCCCGCGGGCTGGAGGAGGAGGCGGTGGCCGCCCTGCTCGGCAGCTGTGACCGGGACACGGCGGTGGGACGGCGCGACTACGCCGTACTCATGCTCCTGGCCCGGCTGGGCCTGCGGGCAGGGGAAGTGGCCGTGCTCACGCTCGATGACCTGGACTGGCACCGCGGCGAGATCACGGTGCGGGGAAAGGGAAGCCGCACCGACCGGCTCCCGCTGCCCGCCGATACCGGCGAGGCCGTGGCGGACTACCTTCAGCACGGCCGACCCCGGACGGACTGCCGTGCCGTCTTCCTGCGGGCACGCGCCCCGATGGGTGCCCTGAGCCGCGGCGGTGTCGGTGATGTCGTCATGCACGCCTGCGAGCGGGCCGGTCTGCCGACGGTAGGCCCGCACCGGCTGCGTCACAGTGCGGCCACCGCCATGCTGCGGGGCGGCGCGTCGCTGGCCGAGGTCGGCCAGGTGCTCCGCCAGGCCCGGTCCGCCACCACGGCCATCTACGCCAAAGTCGACCGGACGGCGCTGCAGGCGCTGGCCCGGCCGTGGCCGGGGGAGGCATCATGAGCGCGCTTCGCCAGGCGGCCAGTGACTACCTCGCGGTCCGCCGGGCCCTCGGTTCCAGGCTCGAGGGCTATCCCAGGCTGCTGGACAGCTTCATCACCTACCTGGAGGCCGCCGGCGCGGCCACCGTCACCACGGAGCTGGCCCTCGCCTGGGCGAGGCTCCCCGGCAACGACGCTCACCCTTCCTACCTGGGCAAGCGGCTGTGCGTGGTCCGCGGCTTCGCCCGCCACCTGCGGGCCTTCGACCCGGCCACCGAGATTCCCCCGGCCGGGCTGCTGCCGGGCCGCAAGTGCCGCGCCGTCCCCTACCTGTATTCCGACGCCGACATCGCCGCGCTGATGACGGCGGCCGGCTCGCTGTCGCCGGCGCTGCGCGCCGCCACGTACCGGACGCTGGTCGGGCTGCTCGCGGTGAGCGGACTGAGGATCGGCGAGCTCATCCGCCTCGACCGGGACGACGTCGACAGCGACGAGGGCGTGCTGGTCATCAGGGACTCCAAGTTCGGGAAGAGCCGCGAGGTGCCGCTGCACCCGAGCACGGCCGCTGCGCTCGCCGGCTACGCCCGGCTGCGCGACGAACTGTGCCCCCGGCCCGCGACGGCGAGCTTCCTGGTGTCCCGGGCGGGGACGCGGCTGGTCTACAACACCGTCCAGCGGACGTTCGCCCGCCTGGCCCGCGACGCCGGGCTCACGGCGCGCTCGGAACGCTGCCGACCCCGCCTGCATGATGCCAGGCACTCGTTTGCCTCAGGGGTCCTTCTCGGCTGGTATCGCGCTGACGCCAGCGTCGAGGCCCGGATGCCGCTGCTGTCCACCTACCTCGGTCACGGCCGGCCTTCCGACACGTACTGGTACGTGTCCGCCGTCCCCGAGCTGCTGGCCCTGGCCGCCGAACGGCGCGAGCACTTCCTGGGAGCACGGCCATGAGCACTCTCGCTCCCGCCCTGGAGGCGTTCTTCACCGAGCGGCTGGCCGCCCAGCGCAACGCCAGCCCCCACACCATCGCGGCCTACCGGGACACCTGGCGCCTGCTGCTGCGCTTCGTCCACGCCCGGACCGGCAAAGAACCCTGCCAGCTGGACGTGGCCGACCTCGACGCGTCCGTCATCGGCGCCTTCCTGGAGTACCTCGAAACAGAACGCCGCAACAGCGTGCGCACCCGCAACGCCCGCCTCGCCGCGATCCGCTCGTTCTTCCGCTACGCGGCACTGCGCCACCCCGAGCACGCCGCGCTGATCGCCCGGGTGCTCGCCATCCCGGCCAAGCGCACCGAGCAGGCCGAGGTCTCCTACCTGACCAGCCCCGAGCTGGACGCCCTGCTGGCCGCCCCCGACCGGGGCACCTGGACCGGGCGGCGGGACCACGCCCTGCTCCACGTGGCGGCGCGGACCGGCCTGCGAGTCTCCGAGCTCACCGGGCTGCGCAACCAGGACGTGGAACTGGGCGCCGGCGCCCACGTCTCCTGCACCGGCAAGGGCAGGAAGCAACGGTGCACGCCCCTGGACAAATCCACCGCCGCCGTCCTGCGGGCCTGGATGCGCGAGCGCGAGGGCGAGCCGGGCGATCCGCTGTTCCCCGCCAGCCGGGGCACCCGGCTCACCCGCGGCGCCGTGGAACGCCTGGTCACCCGGCACGCCGGCACCGCCCGGAACCGTTGCCCGTCTCTGCGCGCCAAACACGCAACACCTCATGTCCTGCGTCACTCCTGCGCCATGGAACTCTTGCGCAGCGGGGTCGACTGCACGGTGATCGCCCTATGGCTCGGTCACGAACGGACCGAGACCACCAGCCGGATCTACCTACACGCCGACCCGTCGATCAAGGAACGAGCCCTCGCCCGCACCACTCCCCTGAACAGCAAGCCGGGACGCTACCGGGCACCCGACCAGCTGCTGGCCTTCCTCGACAGCCTCTGATTATGCACTCCCCGAAACTTCGGACCCGCCCATCAGCCCGCGATCCGCCTCCGGCATTGGACATAATCCGTGGGGCTGCATAGTGGCGCTTCCACCTCCGCCGCGAGCACGAACGCATCCACGGCATGAAATACCGCGACAGCATCATTCTCGCAGCGTAACC
>JAFMRC010000227.1 GCA_017354375.1 Nocardiopsaceae bacterium
GGGCGCCGGGGCAGCATCATCCGGGGGCGCGGCAGGCCCGCCATCAGCCCGCGCGGCTGGCGGCGGCCAGGCGGCCCCCGACCGCGGGGCACGTGTCCTACCCGAAGGGGCGGCGTGGCCTCGACCCGGCCATCACCGTTCACATCGCCGGGGACCGGCAGGGAAGCACCGACAACGTGGGGGGCCTGGCCGGGGTGACGTTCCGGGCCACGGGCAACGGCACGGGCGCGCCGACGGGTGAGTGCACCACCACCAGCGCGGGGGACTGCACGATCAACGTGACCGCCACGGCCGCGCAGACCTACACCGTCGGGCCGGTAGGGGCGATCCCGGCCGGCTGGTTTGAGAACCCCGGCCTCGGCATCTACAACGGGACGAACCCGCCGTCAACCAACTCGGCGACCCAGTACAGCACGGTGACCACCCCGTCGATCGCGGCGGGGGGGACGGCGACCGTCCCCGTCGCGTCCAACACCAGTGCCATTCAGTCCCGGATGGACCGGATCGCGTTCTCCCGGACCGACACCCCCGACCCCACGGAATGCGGCCTGCATGTCGGGCTGCTGATCGACCTGTCCAGCTCGATTACCTCTGACGTGATCCAGAAGTACCGGGACGCGGCCAAATCCTTCGTGACCGCGCTGCAGGGCACCCCGTCCGAGGTGGCGGTCCACACCTTTGGCACCGACTCCCCGGTTCCCGGTGCCAACAACTCGAACACGGACCTTCACCCGGTCGCCACCGAGCAGGACGCCCAGACGGTGCGGGACAAGATCGGGGGACTTACGGTTCCCGCGAACCCCGCGCAGTACACCAACTGGGACGCTGGAGTCGACAGCTTCACCCGGTCTAACCAGAAGTACGACGTGGTGATCATGCTCACCGACGGCGACCCGACCCGGTACGGCCGGCCGACCGCCACGGCTCTCCCCGGCGGCACCGGCGTCGAGACCCGGTTCCGGGACGTGGAAAACGCGATCTACTCCTCCAACACGCTGAAGTCCTCAGAAGGCGCCACGGTGCAGCACCCATCGGAGCTGGCGGTGGGCATCTCGTCCACCGGAGTCCTTTCTCCGGGGTCGATCGCGAACCTGCGGTCGATCACCGGGGACGGAGACTACTTCACCTCCGACTTCGACCAGTTGGGACAGCAGCTCCGGGACCTGGCCCACCAGGAATGCCGGGGCACGATCAGCGTCGTCAAGCACATCATCCCGTACGGCAAGAGCATCGGGGACGCGAAGCCGGGCGGCGCGGGCTGGTCGTTCACGTCCACGACCCCGGCCGAGACGAGGGAAACCGACGACACCAGCTCGGTCAACTTCGACACCAGCCACACCGCCCCGGCCCCGACCACCATCACCGAGCACCAGAACCCTCACTACAAGTTCCGGCACGAGCTGACGAGCTGCCATATCCCGGGCAGCGACCAGCCGGTGACCTATGAACGGCACGAGGACGGGATGACGGTCACTCCGGACGTGAACGAGCCGGTCGTGTGCGACGTCTACAACGAGGGACCGATACCGCGCATCCACATCGTCAAGGACGTGTTCCCGGACCAGTTCAGCGTGCCCGGAGAAGAGCTCAGGTACACGTTCACCGTCACCAACACCGGGGTACTGCCGCTGCACGACATCAACGTGCACGACGACAAGCTCGGCCACATCGAGTGCCCCCGGGACGAGCTCGGCCCCGGCGAGTCGATGACCTGCGAGTTCATCCACTACACGACCGAGGACGACGTGGCGGAGGGGAACATCCACAACGTCGTCAGGGTCACCGGGCGGGATCCCGACGGCTCCGAGGCGGAAGATGAGGACGACGCCACCGTGCGCGAGGTCCACGGCCCGCACATCGAGCTGGAGAAGGTCGCGTTCCCGACCCAGTACGCCGTGCCCGGCGAGGTGATCACCTACACGTACCGGGTGGCCAACACCGGGGACGTCACCCTGCACGACGTCGCCCTGCACGACAGCAGGCTGGGTGCGGTCAGTTGCCCGCACGCTTCGCTGGAACCGGGCCAGGAGATGGAGTGCACCGGCCACCACACCGTCACCCAGGAAGACGTGGACGCGGGCCACATCCACAACGTCGGGGCCGTTTGCGGGCACAGCCCCCGGGACACGCGGGTGTGCGACGACGACGACGCCACCGTGACGGCGCACCACGGCCCCGGCCTCCAGATCGAGAAGCTCACGTCGCCGGGTACCTTCACCGCCGCGGGGCAGACGATCCGCTACACCTACCACGTGACCAATACCGGGAACGTGACCCTGCGCGACATCCGGGTGGGGGACAGCCGGATCGGGCGGGCCAGCTGCGAGCGGACCACGCTCCGCCCCGGCGAGTCCACGACCTGCACGGCCAGGTACACCACCACCCAGGCCGACGTCGCGGCGGGGCACATCCCCAACTTCGCCTTCGCGCGGGGCCGGAAGCCGGACGGGGACTTGGTGACCACCCGCTGGACCGAGGCGATCGTCACCGGCCTGCCGGAGGTGCCGGTGACCGGTTAACGGCACTATCCCGGGATGCCGGGGTCATTCCCGCCAGGCAATGGTACGTTCACCTGGATATCGATTGCGCTAGTGATTGCGTGAGGTGATGGTGACAGTTGCCGGCTCGCCTGGCGGGCAGCGGCGGGGAATGCCTGGCCTAGCCGCGCGACCGCGGCCGGCGAGCGCTCTCGAAGTGACCGAGCTCGTCGGCCGGAGGGCGGAGGTCGCCGAGGTGTGCCGTGCCCTGGCCGACGCCCGCATGGTCACCATCATCGGGCCGGGCGGCGTCGGGAAGACCCGCGTGGCGCTCCGGGCCGTACGGCAGTCGGCGAACCACTTCCCCGACGGCGAGAGCTTCGTCGAGCTGTCCGGGCTGCTGAATCCGCGGCTGCTCCCGGACACGGTCGCCGCCCGGCTCGGCCTGGCCCGGCAGGAGAGCAGGCAGCCGCTCGACACCGTGCTCGACCACCTGCGCCCGCGGCGCTTCCTGCTCGCCCTCGACACCTGCGAGCACCTCGTCGAGGAGTGCGCGATGTTCGCCGAGACCGTGCTGCGGGAAGCGCCGGACGTCACCATCCTGGCCACCAGCCGGCAGCCGCTCGACGCGGTCGGCGAGCACACCTACCAGCTCTCCCCGCTTCCGGTCCCGGACGCCATCGAAGACCCCGGTGGCGCCTTCGTGCCCGGACCGCGTCCGGTCACGCTGACCGGCGCCGGGAACGCGGCCGAGCTGTTCGCCCGCCGGGCGGTCGCCGCCGACCCGGCGTTCACGGTCACCTCCGACAACTGGGCCGACGCCGTACGGGTGTGCCGCCGGCTGGACGGGATCCCGCTCGCGATCGAGCTCGCCGCGGTCCGCCTGCGCGCGCTGCCGCTGCGCGAGCTGGCCGACCGGCTGGACCGGCGTTTCGACACGCTGGCCGCGCGCCGCACCGGGACGCCGCGCCACCAGACGCTGCGGACCGCGATCGAGTGGAGCTACGACCTGTGCACCGAAGCCGAGCGGACGCTGTGGGCGCGGCTGTCGGTCTTCGCCGGCGGCTTCGACATCGCCGCCGCCGAGGAGATCTGCTCCAGCCCTGACTTGCCGCCTGACCAGATCCTGCCCACCCTGGTCGGGCTGGTCGAGAAATCCGTCGTCACCATGGACGATGACCGGTACCGGATGCTGGACACCATCCGGGAGTTCGGGGCCGGGCGGCTGGCCGCGTCCGGGCAGGAGAGGACTTGCCGGGAACGGTTCACCGACCGGTACCTGGAGGCGGCGCGCGTATTCGACCGGCACTTCATGGACCACGACCAGCTCGCTCGGCTGCGCGCGATGCGCGCCGAGCACGCCAACCTCCGCGCGGCGATTCAGTACGGGCTGACCAGCGACGACGAGCGGATGGTCCGGGTCGGCGCCGAACTGGCCACCGCCTTGCACGGGTACTGGACGATCGCCGGCCTGCCCCGCGAGGGCACGTACTGGCTCGGCATGGCCCTCGACCGGCTGCCCGACGGTCCGTCCGCGGAACGAGCGTGGGCGCTGATCACGCTGGGATACCTGGACAACTACGCAGGCGAGCCCGTCCGAGCGGTCGCTGAGACCCGCGATGGGATCCAGATGGCCCTCGACCTGGGAGACGACGGCCTGCTGCTGGCCCGCGCCTACACCTACCAGAACATGGCCCTGATGTTCAACGGGCAGCTGGAGGAGGCGTTCGCCGCCGAGATCGTGGCGCGACCGCTGCTGGAAGCCCTGAACGACCGGATAGGCTTGCTGTTCCTCGACGCTCAGATGGGGCACCTGTATGAGCTCGCGCTCGACTTGGACTCGGCTCTCGCCGCTACTGATCGGTGCCTGGACCGGCTGCGCGAGGGCAGCGTCACCGGGGAGATCGGCGAACGCTGGATGCAGAGCTACTGCCTGATGGTCGTCGGCCTCGCTCAGCTCTTCCTGGGCCGGGATGATGAGGCCACGAGCAACTTCGGCCGCTCGCTGCCCATGTCCCACGAGCGAGGGGACACCGTGGGCTGCGGGTACGCGCTGGAAGGCCTCGGCTGGATCTCTGAGAGCAAGCAGCGGTGGACCCGCGCCGCGTGGCTGCTCGGCGCCGCCGACGCGCGGTGGAAAGAGGCGGGTGCCCGGCTCGGGGGCAACCCCATCCTGGAGGAGATCCACGGCCAGCGCGCGGATTCCGCGCGGCGGAACCTGGGCGAAGCGCGGTTCACCGAGCTTTTCGACACGGGCGCGACCTGCCCGCTGGAAGACGTAATAGCCAAGGCCGTCGGCGACGCGGACGACCTTGGCTGGTCCGGCGAGCCCGGCGGCGGGCGGCCGGCGGGAGATCCGTCCGCCGAGCTCACCCGCCGGGAGCGGGAGATCGCCGGCCTTGTGGCCAGCGGCATGTCCAACCGGGAGATCGCCGAGCAGCTGGTCATCTCCAGGCGCACCGTGGACAGCCACGTGGAGCACATCTTCGCCAAGCTCGGCGTCTCCTCCCGCCTCCAGCTGGCCGTGAAGCTCACGGACGAAGAAACGTGAAGCTCGCGGGCGGAGGAAGCGGCTAACTGGCCGCCGGGATGAGGCCGTGCGGGTCGATGACGAACTTCCGGGCCGCGCCCTGGTCGAAGTTCCGGTAGCCCTCCGGCGCCTGGTCCAGGGAGATCACGGTCGCGTTCACCGCGTCGGCTATGTGCGCCTTATCGTGCAGGATCGACATCATCAGGCCGTGGTTGTACATCATCACCGGGCACTGACCGGTGGTCATGTAGTGCGATTTCGCCCAGCCGAGGCCGAGCCGCACCTTCAGCGAGCCGATCTTGGCGTCCTCGTCGATGCCGCCCGGGTCGCCGGTCACGTACAGGCCGGGGATGCCCAGCCCGGCGCCCGCCCGCGCCACGGTCATGATGTCGTTGAGCACCGTGGCCGGGGCCTCGCCCGCGCCGCGCCCGTGGCCGCGCGCCTCGAACCCGACCGCGTCGACGGCCGCGTCGACCTCGGGGACGCCCAGGATCTGCTCGATCTGGTCCGCGAGGGTCGCGTCCTGCGACAGGTCGACCGTCTCGCACCCGAAGCTGCGCGCCTGCTTGAGCCGCTCGGCGTTCATGTCGCCGACGATGACGACGGCCGCGCCGAGTAGCAGCGACGAGTACGCCGCCGCCAGGCCCACCGGTCCCGCGCCCGCGACGTACACGGTGGAGCCGGTCGTGACGCCGGCCGTGTAGGCGCCGTGGTAGCCGGTCGGGAAGATGTCCGACAGCATCGTGAGGTCGCGGATCTTCGCCATCGCGGCGTCCTTGTCCGGGAACTTCAGCAGGTTGAAGTCCGCGTACGGGATCATCACGTACTCGGCCTGGCCGCCGACCCAGCCGCCCATGTCCACGTAGCCGTAGGCGGAGCCCGGCCGGTCCGGGTTCACGTTCAGGCAGATGCCGGTCTTGCGCTCCTTGCAGTTCCGGCAGCGCCCGCAGGCGATGTTGAACGGAACGCCGCACAGGTCGCCGACCTTGATGAACTCCACGTCCGGGCCGGCCTCGACGACCTCGCCGGTGATCTCGTGGCCGAGCACGAGGTTGGCGGGCGCGGTGGTCCGGCCGCGGACCATGTGCTGGTCACTGCCGCAGATGTTCGTGGAGACGACCTTCAGGATGACCCCGTGCGGGGTCTTCCGCCCGACGTTCGCCGGGTTGACCCCCGGCCCGTCCTGCAGTTCCAGCTTCGGATAGTCGATCGTCTGGACTTCCACCCGTCCCGGGCTGATATAGGCCACAGCGCGGTTACCTGCCATGACGCACCTCCTCGTGCTGGCTGCTTTACGCCTGACGCTAGGCTCGCCCCGGCCGGCCGTCAACGCCCGGTCAGCGCGAACAATCGGTAACGAATTAAAAGCATACGGTAGCGCGCGCCGAGTGCGCGCTCGGGCCGGCTCTATGCTGCCCAAGTGCGCACCTGGCACGTTGCCCCCCGGCTCCGGGGCCGCGACGGAGGTGATAACAGCAAGAGGCGCGCCTGCGCGCCTACCTCGGGAACACGGTGCCGTCGAAGAGCTTGCGCGCGGTCCGGACCACGCCGGAGCGGACCACCCGGGGCGGGGTCACGGTCGTGTCCAGCTCGGCCTCCACCTGCAGCGCCCCGGACGGGTGCTCGATCTCCAGCCTGGTCCCGCCGGCCGGGTGAGCCAGGTCGGAGCCGACCGCTCCGGGCACCATGACGGCGGTGCCGACGCTGACGCCGCCGAGCACGCCGATCGACTGGTGCACCCGCACGGGGATGAAGGTACGGGTGCTGATCGTGCCGCCGTGGCGCGGGGGAGCCACCAGGGAGACCTTCGGCACGGTGGCGCCGCTGACGTCGCCGAGGCCCATCGCCTTGCCCGCTTCCAGGCGCAGCCGCCTGACCCGCTCCAGGAGGTCGCCGGAGGCCTCCAGCTCGGCCACGCTCTCGTACCCGGTCAGGCCGAAGCTGGACGCCGCCACCACCACGACCGGCATCCCGTTGTCCACGCAGGTGACGTCGATCCCGCCGAAGGTATCGGTGATGTTCCCGGTCGGGAACACCCGGGAGTCCCCCGAGCCGTCCTCGAACTCCAGCAGGATCGGCGCGGCGGTGCCGGGCACGCCGTCGATGCGCGCGTCGCCGTCGTAGCGCGGCCTGCCGCCGGGGGTGGGGAACGTCGCGGTCACCAGGCCGTCGGTGTTCACCATCCGGATCCGGACGCTGGTGGTGCCGTCGGCCGCGTCCACCAGGCCCCGCTCGACGGCGAACGGGCCGACGCCCGCCAGGATGTTGCCGCAGTTCTGCTTATCGGTGACGACCGCCTCGTCCACGACCACCTGCAGGAACAGGTAGTCCACGTCCACGCCGTCAGCGGCGGACGGCGAGATCACCGCGACCTTGGAGGTCAGCGGGTGCGCGCCGCCGATTCCGTCGATCTGCCGCGGATCCGGGCTGCCCATGACGCGCAGCAGCAGGTCGTCGCGTTCGGCCGGGTCGGAGGGGAGGTCGGAGGCGAGGAAGTACGCGCCCTTCGAGGTACCGCCCCGCATCATCATCGCGCGGATCGGCTCAGTCATCGTCCTTTACCTCCTCGGAGGGAGTCGCGCGGGGCCGGGGCAGTCGCCGCGATCCGTTAGGTACAAAGGGGTTGTCAGGGTGTCTCCCCGGAGCGGCGAGCGTACTCGGCCGCGGTGATGTACTCGACCTTGCCCAGCTTGGCGCGCAGCCCGTAGATGTCGAGGCCGAGGGCGCCATCGGCGAGCTGCTCGCGGGTGGCCTCCTCCTTCGCGACGCGAGCGGCGGCCGCGGTCACGGCCGCGTCCACGTCGATCCGCGGCACCGCGCACGCGCCGTCGTCATCGGCGACGATCGCGTCGCCGGGGCGGATCGTGACGCCGCCGATCGAGACCGGGACGTTGACCGCGCCGGGCGTCTCCTTGACGGTGCCCTGCGCGCTGACGTACGCGGTCCAGGCGGGGAAGCCCATGTGGCGCAGCTCGGCGGTGTCGCGCAGGCCCGCGCCCATCACGATCCCGCGGACGCCGCGGGCCCGCAGGGACGTCGCGATCAGCTCGCCGAAGAACCCGTCCGTGCTCGGCGACGTCGCGGTCACCACGACGATGTCGCCGGGCTTGGCCTGCTCGGCGGCGACGTGCAGCGTGAGGTTGTCGCCGGGCCAGCAGGTCACCGTCAGCGCCGTGCCCGCGACCCGGGCGCCCTGCTGGACGGGGCGGATCTGGGGGCCGAGGTAGCCGCGGCGGCCGATCGCCTCGTGCACGGTCGCGGTGCCGTAGCCGGCGAGCTTGTCGACTTGGGCGAGGTCGGCGCGGGGCGGGTCGGTGACGACGACGTTGAGCATTGTCCGTCCTTACTTCTGGTCCGCGGGCTGGGTGATCTGATCCGACTTGTGTCCCCTGCTGGTGGCCCCGATACTTGAAGGTACTACGTCACTCCCAGCTGACCTAGCCGCGCGTCGGCATGACGGGATCACGAAGGCATGGCCTGGTACACCACCGCCGACCTGGATAGGTTCCTGACGGTTACGGGCGAGTTCCTGCGTGCGCACGCCGCCGAGAACATCGTGCTGCTGTCGGCCGCGCGGCGGGAACTGGACCGAAGGCGACGCGGTGCCCGCTGCGACGACCCGCTGTACGGGTGGTGGGAGCCGGAGGACGGCACCGGGCCGCGGGGCGCCTTCCTGCACCACCCGTCCGAGCGGCTGCTGATCGCCGTACGCGCCCCGGAGGCCGCCGCGGCGCTC
>JAFMRC010000480.1 GCA_017354375.1 Nocardiopsaceae bacterium
CGCCGGCCGCGGCGGCGTTCGTGGCGGCGGTCGGCGGCACGCCGCGCGCCAAGCTGGGCTGGACGGACGTCGCGAGGTTCGCGGAGCTGGGCATTCCCGCGGTCAACTACGGTCCGGGTATCTCCGAGATCGCCCACACCCCCGGCGAGTACGTCGAGGTGGCCGCCATCGGCGCTTGCGAGCGGCGCCTGGCCTCTTGGCTCACCAGCTAGCGCCCGCTACTTGGCCAGTGCCGCCAGCGGGAACGTCGTGGTGTGCCTCGCGCCGTTCGCGTCGACGTAACCGACCGTGACGCGGTCCCCGGGGTGGGAGGGGGCCAGTAGCGAGGTGAGCGACTGCAGGGACGTGACCGGGCGGCCATCCAGCGACGTGATCACGTCGCCGGCGTGCAGCCCGGAGGTGACCGCCGGGGTGCCCTGGATCACCTGGCAGACCTCCGCCCCGGAACTGACCGGCGCCTGCCCGGCCGCTCCGGTGCCGCCGGGGCACGATTTCGAGGAGGAGGAGGGATCGCCGACGCTGACGCCGATGAACCCGCCGAGCCCGATGTGCACGGTGGAGCTGGCGTGGCCGGCCGCGATCTGCCGCTCGATCGCCGTCGCGTGGTTGATCGGGATCGCGAACCCGATGGTGCCGCCGGACGGCGAGCCTCCGCCCCCGCCGCTCCCGGACGGCGTGTTGGCGGCGGTGTCCATGCCGATGACCTGGCCAGCCGCGTTGACCAGCGGCCCGCCGGAGTCGCCCTCCCGGATGGGGGCGTTGGTCTGCACCATGTCGTGCAGCGTCTCGGTGGTGTCGGCACCGGAGTCGCTGGCCTGGATGGTGCGGCCGAGGGCCTGGACGGCGCCCTGCGCCGGGCTCGGCAGTCCGCCGCGCCCGCCGGCGTTGCCGAGCGCGAGCACCCCCTCGCCGACCTTGATCGCGCTGGAGTCGCCGAGGCTCACCGTCTTGAGACCCGACGCCCCCTCGAGCTTGAGCAGCGCCACGTCGTCGGTGCTGTCGTAGCCGATGACCTTCGCGGGGTAGGTGTGGCCGGAGACGACCATGGTGGCGCTCACGCTGGAGGCCTGGTCGATGACGTGGTTGTTGGTGAGCACCAGGCCGTTGGGGGAGATGATCATGCCGGTGCCCTCGGCGGTGGCGTCGTTGTACTTGAGCTGCGAGGTGACGTCGACGATGGAGGGATCGACCTTGTTCCGCAGGGCCTGGACGTTCAGCGAGCTGGGCGAGGACGGAACGTTCCCCCGGTTGACCCCGCTGCCGGACGGGCTGGTTCCCGGCCCGGCCCCGCCGCCGTAGTTCCGCCCGGCCGAGGGATTCCCGTTATGCGAGCCGTGGTTGAGCGAAAGGGCCACGCCGGCCCCGGCGCCGGCCGCGAGCACCGCGACCGCCAGGTAAGCGAGAAACTTCCCGCCTCCGCCCCGGGACGGCTGAGGCGGGGGCGGCGTGGTGTACCCGTAACCGAACGGCGCCCCGTACCCGGACTGCCCGTACCCGGGCTGGCCGTACCCGGATTGGCCATATCCCGGCTGCCCGTATCCGGATTGGCCGTATTCAGGCTGGCCGTATCCGGGTTGCCCGTGGTCGTCCATGTATCTCGCCTTCGCCTACCGGAACTTCTCGCCGCAACGACTAGTCAACAGCAACCAGCCGTCGGATATGCCTGCTTCGGCGGAAAGGAGCATTACGCCACCGGGCCGGCGGTAAGCCGGATGAGCGCGGTCCTGACGGCCCCGTCCAGTCCCACCCAGGTGACCGGCAATTCGGTGCCGGGACCGCAGCCGGCCACGATCGAGCGCAGCGCGCCTGGTGACGGCACCGACCGCCCGGCGGCCCGGATGATCATGTCTCCCGCGGTCAGGCCCGAGGCCGCGGCGGGGGTGCCGCAGAGTACCCCCTCCACCAGTGCCCCGTAACGGATCGGCGCGAGGTGTTCCGGTGCCGCCGCCTCCGACTCGGTAGCGAGGCAGGGAGCGGGGGCGTCCCAGGCGCCGCGATCCGTTAGGGATGACTGGGGTTGAGCCTGGGGACCGGCCGGAGCCCCGGTCGCCATGAGCACGCCGAGGAAAGCCCTGGCGCCGAGCGTGATGCCGGGACCCGGCCGGCCCGCGGCGATCTGGCGGGCGGCGGCGAGCGCGGTGCCGATCGGGATGGCGAAGCCGGCCGCGCCAGCGCCGGTGGTGGTGGCCGTGTCCACGCCGACGACCTGGCCGCCGGAGTCGGCGAGGGGGCCGCCCGAGTCGCCGGGCTCGATCCGCGCGCTGGTCTGCAGCATCCCGCGCAGCGTCTCGGTGAAGCCGACGCTGCCGTCGGTGGCCTCGATCGTCCGGTCCAGGCTGTTGATGATGCCGGGCGCGATCGTCGGGGGACCGCCCTGGCCGCCCTGGTTGCCGATGACCAGCACGTCCTCGCCCAGCTTGGCGCCGGAGCTGGCCATCGGGGCGGCGGCCAGCCGGGGCGGATGGTCCAGCTGGAGGACGGCGATATCGGCGGTGGTGTCGGTTCCGACGACCCTGGCCCGGTAGGTCTTGCCGGTCGCGACGAGCGTGGCCGTGACCGAGGTCGCGTCCTTGACCACGTGGTTGTTGGTGAGCACGAGGTCGCGGGGGGAGTCGAAGACGAACCCGGTGCCCTCGGCGGTCTCGTCGTCGTAGCGCAGGTTCGCGGTGATGTCGAGCACGCTGGGCGCGAGCCGGTCGTAGACCCGCTGGGCGTTCAGCGACTGCCGGGGCATGCCCCCCGCGACCAGCGTCGGCCATGCCGCGCCGAAGGCGTGGAGCAGGGCCATGCCGGCCGCGCCAACCGCGATGCCGCCGCATCCGATCAGCGCCGCGGCCAGCAGCCTCGGTACTCGCCTGAGCTGGCCGAACGTTCGGAACGGGAACGGCGTCACCTTCGGGAATTTTCCCATGGTGTGACTAGCTCATTCCTGTATGTGATTAAGTTGGCAGGGCCGTGCTCGCGTCAGCGGTCACGCTCGCATCAGCCGGAGCCCGCGGGCCAGGCCGGCCGTGGTCAGCGCCCCGTAGACGTGGTCGACGATCTGGTGCCGCGCGTTCAGGAAGAACGTCTGCGGGATGCCCGCCGCCGCGACGCCGTAGGATTCGGCGACCCGGACCCGCGGGTCGGAGCCGAGGGGGTAGGTGACCCCCTTGGCCTTCGCGAACTTCAGCGCGCTCGCGGCGTTGTCGTTCTCGTCGAGCCCGATCAGGTTCACGGCGCGGTGCCGGTCGTGCCAGCGGGCCAGCAGCGGCGTCTCCTTCTGGCAGGGAGCGCACCAGGAGGCCCAGAAGTTCACGATGACCGGCTGGTCGTTGTACTGGCGGTCCAGCGTGATGCGCTGGCCCGGCGCGCCGAGGACGGCCACGGTGAAGTCCGGCGCCCGCGGGCCGGCGTGCTTCGCGCCCGTGGCCGCGGC
>JAFMRC010000228.1 GCA_017354375.1 Nocardiopsaceae bacterium
CCCCTCGCCATCCCCGAAAACCGATACACCATGCCGGAAAGGTTCAGGACACCCGCAAACCGGACCACCCGCGACACGCCCGAAACACGCAAATAAATAAACGACGAGTCCCGGAGCGCACCTATCCTCCACGCGAGAGTGATCGCGGTCTGGTGGATACCTCGGCGGGTATTTCGAAGATCATGAATTGGCCATCAAAGCACACAGCAAAATCCTTGGCAGCGGTTCACAGGTGCGTACCTGGGGGATTTATCCCAGTATTTCCGCTAGGTCGAAGCTGACCGGCTCCTCGAGCTGGGCGAACGTGCAGGACTGGGGGGTGCGGTCCGGGCGCCAGCGGACGAACTGGGCGGTGTGCCGGAACCGCGTGCCCTCCATGTGGTCGTACCTCACCTCGACCACGCGTTCCGGCCGCAGGGGGACGAACGACAGGTCCTTGCCGGCGTTCCACCGGCTGTATTCGGAACTGCGCGGCGTGCGCACACCCTCGGGGGGCTTGGCCCAGTTCCACGGGTGCTCGTCGAACGTCGTCACCAGCGGCGCCAGCTCGGTCCGCAGCGAACGGCGGACCTTCATCGGGAAGGCGCCGATCACCCCAACGCTGGCCAGCCCGCCGTCATCCCGGTACAGGCCAAGCAGCAGCGACCCGATCGCGTCGTCCCCGCTCTTGTGCGGCCGGTACCCGGCGACCACGCAGTCCGCGGTCCGCTCGTGCTTGAACTTGAGCATGACCCGCTTGTTCGGCTCGTAGGCGCCGTCCGGCGACTTCGCGATCAGCCCGTCCAGCCCCGCCCCCTCGAACTGCCGGAACCATCCCTCCGCGACCCCGGTGTCCGCGGTCACCGGCGTCAGGTGCACGGGTGCCCTAACGGATCGTAGCGCCTCTTCCAGCGCCGCCCTTCTCTCCCGGAACGGCCGCCCGGTGTAGTCGTCGGAGCCGAGCGCGAGCAGGTCGAACGCCACGAAGTGAGCGGGGGTCGTCTCCGCCAGCATCTTCACGCGGCTGGCGGCCGGGTGCAGGCGCAGCTGCAGCGCCTCGAAGTCCAGCCGCCCCTCGCGGAAGTCCGGCAGCACGATCTCCCCGTCGATCACGCACCGCTGTGGCAGTTCGGCCAGGAACGCCTCTGCCAGCTCGGGGAAGTAGCGGGTCATCGGCCGCTCGTTCCGGCTGCCGATCTCGATCTCGTCGCCGTCGCGGAACACGATCGACCGGAAGCCGTCCCACTTCGGCTCGAAGAGGTAACCTCCGTCCGGGATCATGCTGACGGCCCTGGCCAGCATTGGCTCAACGGGCGGCATCACCGGAAGATCCATGCAGGTCAGCCTAGCCCTGTCCACTCCGCTGAGTGTTTCCAGAGTGCCTCGACGTCCCAGTAAGCTGTTCCGCTGATCCTGGAGCCACTGCGCCGTGGCGCGGCGGGCGGCTGCGCAGGCCTAGTTTCCGATACACCATGTCAGGTGGTCTTTCGGCCGCGCGCACTGCGAGATCCTCGAAATAAACCCAGAAATTCGGCATGTGCGCTCGCCGTTCCTCATAGACGTACGGAGCTAGGGTGTCCCACAGGTAGACGATCGGCATGCCGTAGGAGCCTATGACCACGTCTTGGTCGATCCAACCGTGCGCGACCTGCTTGCCGAGGTCGTCGTAGAAGATGCCTACGGTGTCGACGTGGGCACGCGCGTCTGGCGGCAGGTCGCGCCAGCTGCGGCCGACGGGATGCTCGCTGGCCAGCTTTCCCAGGATGTATTCCTGTGCTGGCAGCCATTCCGGCCTGCGTGATGTCTTGAAGTCGCTGAGAACCAGGGGCAGGTGGTTCCCGCTCTCGGTCAGGCGGTTATGCTTGTAGGCCAGGAACGCGCTTACAGCAAGCGCGGCGATGGACAAAACCAGGCTGGCAAGGTACTCCATGCGCCCAGATCCTTATGGATTGGATAGTCCAAAACTTTCAGTAAGAGAATACCAGCGGCCACGAAAATACTGATGTACGGCCAGTTTCCCTCTGGCTCGCGGCCATCGCTTCTCCAGTTACGACAGTTGCAGATCGTGACCTTGATTGCATATTCGCTGGTCACAGCCGACGTGTTCAGGGGGATCAGCATCGGCCTGTCACAGGAGCGACGTGGAGCGATGCAGCGGAAAGCGAGCGCGATTGCTGTGATCATGCCGGTTTGCGGAACTGGGAGATCAGGCGGAGGTCGCTGCTGCCAACGCAGATCATGCCACGCGTGCCGGCCTGCTCGATGACCTGAACGATTCACCAGGTGATTTAGCAACCATCTGCCATGCAAAACCATCGTCCTTCCCGGAGGTGGTCGCATTCGCGAGAGAATCTGCCACTGCTGTCACACAGGCCCCTGGCGTAACGATTCTCTTGGTCGGCTATTCTCACCGGCGGGTGGTCGCGTCCTCGGGAAATCTGTTCCCCCTGGTCAGGGTGCTGGAGGGTGGGGATTTTCTCGGTCAGCCGACACCCCCGTCGGCCCTCCAGTGAGGTTCGGGGGCTACCCGAGGCCGGTCCACTCGGCGCTGTGCTTCCACAGCAGCCCGGCGAGTTCCGGGGTGGCGACCTTGCTGGGCTCCGTGACCCGGCAGTTGTCGTAGTACAGGCCGCTCTCGCCCGCGACAGCGGGCGAGAGCGCGCAGTACACGGAGGTCTTGGCGCCCTGCTCGGTGGTCAGCATGCGGCGCTTGATGATGGGGCGAACGGGCCACGGCACCCGGCGGAAGATGTCGGAGGCGACCACACCCGGGTGCACCGCGTACGCGCTCACGTCGGCCGGGTCGACCCGGCGCGCCAGCTCCTGGGTGAACAGCACGTTGCACAGCTTGGAGACCGCGTACTCGCGCAGGCCCGTGAAGGAACCCCGGCGGCGCAGCGCGTCGAAGTCGATCCCTGGGGCGTCGTAGTGCGACCGGCTCGCCACGTTCACGATCCGCGCGCCCGGGCCGCTGGCCCTCAGCCGCTCAAGCAGCAGCTGGGTCAGCGCGAAGTGCCCGAGGTGGTTGGTGCCGAAGTGCATCTCGAACCCGTCCGCGGTCACGCCCGGCTGCCCGCCCACGCCGGCGTTGTTGACCAGCACGTGCAACGGCTCGTCCCGCTGGAGCAACGACTCCGCGCAGGAGCGCACCGACGCCAGCGACGCGAGGTCGAGCGGCAGCAGCCAGGCGGCGTCGCTCCCGGACGCCGCCTTGATGGCGGCCACCGCCGCCTCGCCGGCCGCGGCGGACCGGCACGCGATGTAGACGCGGCCGCCGTCGGCGGCGAGGGCGATGGCGGTGGCCCGGCCGATGCCGGTATTGCCGCCGGTGACGAGGAAGGTGCGGGGAGAGTTCACCGGTTCATTATCCGCCGACCCGCGCAGCCGCGGGCGGTTTACCTCTCGCTCGCGGATATGTATGCGATTCGCATAGACTTTGGCCATGGAGTCAGCACTGGAAGCGGCGATCAGCGACTGGCACGCGAGTGTCAACGACGGTGACCTGGAGCGGTCGGCGAGGGTAGTCGGTGATCGCATCGTCGTTCTTGGTCCGAGGGGCGCTGGCCAGATCACGCCCGAGCAGTTCGCGGAATGGGTGGAGCGCTCGGGGATTCGGCGCTAGAGCTGGCATGCATATGCCGGGAGATGGCGGCTACCGAATGAGGAGCCCGGGACCGGGGCAGGTCATGTTCGAGTTCGTCCGGCACTGGTCGCGCAGATCCCTGGCCACAGATCACATGGTTGCCGAGCAAGGTCGGCTGGTACTCGTCACCGAGGCTGTCCACTCCCTGGCTCAGCGAGGGATCCCGGCAACGGTCAATGCCGTGGCCCGCGAGATCGGCATCGACCAGAGCGGAGCATCACGACTGGTCAAGAGCGCGGCTGAGGCCGGGTACCTGGCCTTGCGGGCATCGGAGGCAGACGGTCGCCGCCGCCAGGCGACGGTCAGCTCATCGGGCCGCGCCATGCTGAAGCAAGCCCACGACTGGCAAGAGCGGGTCTTCGGCCAGTTGACCGACGGCTGGAGCGAGCGGCGGCGCCGCGACTTCCAGCGGGCGATGACGGACCTGATGGACCGGTCCTACGCGCTGGACGGGTAACGCCCCCGCTGAGTGAGGAGCGTGCCGTCGGCGCTTACCCGCCGGCCATGGCGCCGACGACCATGAACGGCTCGTCCCCGGCCGCGAGCCGCGCGGCTACCTTCTCCGGCAGCGGGGCGTCCGGCGCCTCGTTCGACAGGTCCCGCTCGCACGCGTAGAACCGGATGAACGCCCGCCGCTTCCCGGTGGCCCGGTCCCTGATCGTGCCGCGCAGCACCGGGTACGCCGCTTCGAGCGCGTCCAGCACCGCCCGCTGGGTCAGCCGCTCGCCAGCCAGCCGGACCTCTACCTCGCTGCCCGTCCGCGCCAGGGTCTTCAGGTGCGCGGGCAGCAGCACCCGTACCGTCGCCGGTGCCGTGGTAACGCCTGAGCTCATGCGGACTCCTCGCTGGCGCTCGTCGCCCGCATTCGCGGGAATGCAGTGCTTACTGGTTCGCTCGCAAGCTCGCTCATGGGATCACCTGTACCTCGACCGACAGGACGGCGGGCAGGTCACGTGCTATTGGCGCCCATGTGTCGCCCGAGTTAGCGGACACGTACACCTGCCCGCCCGTCGTACCAAAGTAGATACCCGCGGACTCCAGCGTGTCCACCGCCATCGCATCCCGCAGCACGTTCACGTAGCAGTCCTGCTGGGGCAGCCCGGCCGTCAGCGGCTCCCACTCGCCGCCGCCGGTCCGGCTGCGGTAGACGCGCAGCCGCCCGTCCGGCGGGTAGTGCAGGCTGTCGGAGGTGATCGGGACGACGTAGACCGTTTCCGGCTCGTGCGGGTGGACCGCGATCGGGAAGCCGAAGTCCGTCGGCAGGTTCCCGCTGATCTCCGTCCAGGACTCCGCGGCGTCATCGGATCGCATGACGTCCCAGTGCTTCTGCATGAACAGGGTGTCCGGGCGGCTCGGATGCGCCTCGACGTGGTGGACGCAGTGCCCGGCCTCGGCATCGGGGTTCGGGATGCCGTCCTGCTTCAGGCCGCGGTTCACCGCCCGCCAGGTCTGGCCGCCGTCGTCGGACCGGAAGATGCCGGCCGCCGAGATCGCCACGTAGATCCGGGGCTCCTGCAAGATGATCGTGTGCATGCACATGCCGCCCGCGCCCGGGTGCCACGACGGCGCCGTGGCGTGCGTCCGGATCCCGGTCAGCTCCGTCCAGGTCGAGCCCCCGTCGGCCGACCTGTACAGCGCCGCGTCCTCCGCGCCCGCGTACACCACGTCCGGATCCGTCGGTGACGGCTCCAGGTGCCAGATCCGCTTGAACTCGAACGGCCGGGGCGTGTCGTCGTACCACAGGTGAGTCCCGGGGGCGGTGGCGTAGGTGAAGTCGTTGCCGACCGGCTGCCAGGTGACGCCGCCGTCGTCGGAGCGCTGGATGATCTGCCCGAACCAGCCGGTGTTCTGCGAGGCGTACAACCTGTCGGGATCCACGGGGGACCCCTTCATGTGGTAGACGTCCCATCCGCCGAAGTGCGGCCCGCTCACCTCCCACTTCTCCCGTTTGCCGTCCGAGGTGAGAACGAACCCGCCCTTGTGCGTGCCGGCCAGCACTCGTACCTGAGTCATCGTCCCGCCTTCCCGGGCGCCTCGGCGCCCTCCCGTCGAAGCCTGCGGCAGGCCTCACTCATATGACGAGCGAGCCGCCGCTAAATACGACGGCGGCACGCCAGGAAATTCATCGCCGCCCGGGGCGCGCCCAGCCGTACGTAAGCTGGACAGGGACATGCCCGTCTCTCGTACCCGATCAGGAGCCGACAGTGGCCGGACATCCGCAGGAAAACTCCTGGACGCAGCAGGAAAACGGATACGCCCAGAGCGGGCCGGACTACGGTCCGGTCTACGAGCAGCAGGACGCGCCGGGGCACTACCCGCAGCAGGGGCAGGTCTACGAGGAGCAGCCCGGCGCCTACGAGCAGCAGCATCCCTACGCGCAGTCCCAGGGCATCGATCCGGCCCAGCAGGCCACGGTCTATGACCAGCAAGCCTTCGAGCAGGCCCAGTACCACGCGCAGGCGCAGGCGTACGCCCAGCAGCAGGCCCAAGCCCAGCAGGAACAGGCGCAGCAGGCTCAGCCGCGGCCGGAATGGGAGCAGTGGCAACTGCCGCCGCGGGAGCAGCAGCGGCAGGCCCCCCCGGCGCTGGCCAAGACCGCCAGCCACGGGCGCAGCTTCCTCGGCGCGCTATTCGACTTCAGCTTCACCTCGTTCGTGACGCCGAAGATCATCAAGGCTCTCTATGTCCTCGCCACCGCCTGGACGGTGCTACTGGCCGTGGCTGTTTTCCTCGCCGGCCTGCACAACTTCCACACGGCGGGCGCCCTGGTCGCGCTGATCATCGTCGACCCGCTCCTGATCCTGGTGTCGCTCGGGGTGTTCCGCGTGATGCTGGAGTTCTTCATGGTGGTGTTCCGCATCCAGGAGGATCTCCGGTCGGTGCACGATCGCGCCGCCGAGATGGCCGCGGCAAGCCGTGGCGAGGGGCCGGGCGCCGCCGGGGTTCCCGGCCAGAACGGCTCCTGACAATTTCCGGCGCGGTCGTCCACAGCCGCCGCTGTCGGCTCCACAGCGCGCAAGCCCGCCGTGGCAAGGCTCGTCGCACGGGAAATCCACAGGCACGGCCCCGGCCGGGGCCGATGATCCACAACCAGGCCGGGCTTGTGCACATGGCGATCCACAGGTGATCGGGAGTACGTTACCTGTCCCGGGGGCACGCGACGGGGATCGCGGCCGGTACCGGGGAACTGAAAGCAAGCCGGGCAGGGTGTCAAGTCATGACCAGAATCCTTACGACGGAGTCGGCCCAGCACATCGCCGGGCACGGCCGCCATTTCCAGCTGATCGTCGATGTGCACCTGCTGCTGATGCGCGACGGCCGGGTGCTGCTGGGGCGCCGGGCGAACACTGGCTACGGCGACGGTGCCTACGAGCCTCCGTCGGGCCGCCTGGGCGAGCGGGAGACGATCGTGGAGGCCGCGGTCCGGGCGGCGGCGGAGGAGGCCGGGATCGCGCTGGACCCGGCCGGGGTAACGCTCGCGCACGTGATGCACGATGTATCCGGCGCCGGGCGGATCGCGTTCTTCCTCGCCGCCGATGGCTGGGAAGGCCCGGTCGGCGGCGCCGCTGGCGGCTACAGCGACCTCGGCTGGTTCCCGCTGGACGCGCTGCCGGCGAACATGATCGACCGTGCGCGGGTAGCCGTCCGCAACTTCGCCGCGGGCACCCGCTTCTCCACGTATCCGTCCTTCGGCCTGTTATCACTAGACTGGCTGTTGATGCAGCTGGTGAAGACCCACGGGTCGCTCAACGAGATCTTCGCGCTGGACGCGGTGCCGTCGGCGTGGGCATCCGGCGCCGCGCTGCGCGAGTTCGTCCGGGCGGTGTGCGACCGGGACTCGTGGACCGGCGGCGGGGACGGGATCTACCTCTACGACGCGTCCTCGCCGCGGGCGAGGGCGTGGTTCTTCAACCCGGACGGGTCGTCGGCGGAGTTCTGCGGCAACGGGATGCGGGGCCTTGGCCGGCTGATCATGGACATGCGCGGCACCGACGCTGAGACGGTGGCCGTGGGGGACGGCTCGTACGCGGTCAGGCGTGCCCCGTCAACGCCGGAAGGGGTCAGCCGGGTGGTCCTGGAGCACCCGGCGCTGGCGTTCGGCGACGGGGAACTGCCGCCGGAATTCGCCGGCTTCACCGCGGTCAGCGTGCCGAACCCGCACGTCATCCGCGTCGTGGACAGCTACTCGGAGCCGGAGCTCATCGCGGCGGGGAAGCGAGCCGACGAGGCGTTTCCCGAGGGCGCGAACGTGTCGTTCCTGCTGGCCATCGCGGAAGGCGACGTCTTCGTGCGCACGTTCGAGCGCGGCGCGGGCCTCACCCCGTCGTGCGGCTCGGGCATGGCCGCGTCCCGCGCCGCCTACGCGAAGGTGACCGGCACCGATCCGGAGCGTCCCCTGCTCGTCCGGAACGTCGGCGGCGTCGCGGAAGTCGCGATGCGGATCCGCGACGGGCAGTGGTTCCCGGTGGTGTCGGGCAACGCTACGGTCGTCTACCGCGCGGAAGCGGGCATGGCCGGTGAGCAACTCGGCCCGGTCGATTACGAGCCCGCGGAGAACGAGGCCTACGCCGTCCTCGACGAGCGCAACACCGCCGCCCTCAAGTCCGCCGGCATCGTCACCGCCCACCCGTAACCCGCAACTCGCAACTCGCACTCCAGGCCGCATGAAAGTGCCGTTGCTACGGCTATAGGCGTATGGACGGCACTTTCATCCGGTGGGGGCTTAGGGGTGATTGAGCCGGTCTAGCCGCTGGCGGGCTTTGCGTTCGGCGGACTCGGCGCGGCGGGCGCGGGTGCGGGAGGCGGCCAGTTCGGCTCGTGCCTTCGTAAGCCGCTCCTCCAGGTCCCGTACGGTGGCCTCCAAGCGATCTTCCTCAGCCACCGCGGCGGTAGCCGCTTGCGTGGCAGTCGCCACGCTCCGTTCGGCATCGTCGATGGTCTTCTGTCGCCGGGCCGCGCGCTCGTCGCCCTCCCGAGCCCGGCTGAGGGGCTTGGTCTTCTGGCCGCGGGCCGCGCGCTCGTCGCCCTCCCGAGCCCGGCTGGGGGTCTCGGTTTTCTGGCCGCGGGCCGCGCTCTTGCCGCCCTGCCGCGCCCGGCTGGG
>JAFMRC010000229.1 GCA_017354375.1 Nocardiopsaceae bacterium
GGCTGGCGCACCGGGCCGGCGCCCGGCCCACCCAGCTATCGGGCGGGCAACGGCAGCGGGTCGCCGTCGCCAGGGCCATCGCCGGCAGCCCGTCGGTCGTGCTGGCCGACGAGCCCACCGGCAACCTCGATTCGGCCACCGGCACCACGATCCTCGCCCTGCTGGAAGAACTCAACGCCCACGGCACCACGATCATCGTGATCACCCACGACCATGCGGTCGCCGCGCGCATGCGGCGCCGCATCGAGGTCCTCGACGGGCACATCATCACCGACACCGGCCAGGAAGGACCATCGTGACCCGGACATCCCCCGCACTCGCTCCGGCCCGCCTGCACCCCGCGGACCTGGCCGGGCTGGCCAGCGTAGGGCTGCGCACCCGCAAGCTGCGCGCCGGGCTGTCCGCGCTCGGCATCGCCATCGGCGTCGCGGCCATCGTCGCCGTGCTCGGCCTGGCCCGCTCCTCCCAGTCCGCGCTGATCAACGAGATCAATGCCCTGGGCACCAACTTGCTGACCGTCGCCAACGGGCAGAGCCTGACCGGCGGCACGGCCGAGCTGCCCCTCGCCGCACCCGGCATGATCGGGCAGCTTTCCGGCGTCACAGCGGTCCAGGAAATCGGGCAGGTCAGCGGCGTGAACGCCTACCGCAGCCCCTACATCCCGGCGATCAACACCAACGCGCTCACCGTCAGTGCCGCAAGCCTGGGCCTGCCCTCCGTGGCGGGCACCACGGTCGCTGAGGGCAGCTACCTGAACGCGGCTACCGCCCGCGAGCCGGCGGCGGTGCTCGGGGCGGCGGCGGCACAGCGGCTCGGCATCGACCGCGTATGGCCTGGGATGAGGATCTGGGTCGGCGGCATGTGGTTCTACGTGGCGGGCATCCTGAACCCCGCTCCCCTCGCCCCCGAGATCGACTCCTCCATCCTCATCGGCTTCCCCGCCGCCGGGAAGTACCTCGGCTTCGACGGCCACCCCTCGGAGATCTACGTCCGCACCCGCAACACCCAGGCCATCATCACAACGGTCGACGGCCTGCTCGCCGCACAGGCCAACCCGGAAAACCCCAGCCAGGTCACGATCTCCCAGCCCTCAAGCGCCCTGACCGCCCAGGCGGACGCCGCGGGCGCGTTCGACACCCTGTTCCTCGGCCTGGGCGTGGTCGCACTGCTGGTCGGCGCCGTCGGCGTGGCCAACATCATGGTCATCTCCGTACTGGAACGCCGCCAGGAGATAGGGTTGCGCCGCGCCCTGGGGGCCACCAAGGGCCAGATCCGGACCCAGTTCCTTGCCGAGGCCATCCTGCTCGCCCTGGCCGGAGGTGCCGCCGGAGTCATCCTCGGCGCTGCCTCCACCGCCATCTACGCGCGGACCAAAGGCTGGGCCGTCGTCATCCCGCCCGAGGCATGGGGCGGCGGGCTGGCCGCCGCCGTCCTCATCGGGGCTCTCGCGGGGCTGCTGCCCGCCATCCGCGCCGCCCGCCTGTCCCCCACCCAGGCGCTGTGGAGCCTGTGAGCGGCTAGCAGCAAGTTGCATCCATGCCGGTCCGCAGCGCCGCACGGGCCCAACCCCACGCGAAAACTGTCGCCTCGCCAGCGGATCCCCACCCGGTCAGCATCGGACCCGAGAACGATTAGACCACCGCTTCTGCCGATGCTGTCCGCGCCCGTCCGTGCGCCTCTTAGCCCGGAACTCACGGACATGCGGCGGACGGCGGACGCCCTCGGCGCCCAGGGCGCCGAGGAAGACCTCGGTGACGAGGGGCGACGGCGACGCCGAGCAGGCATCCTGAGATGGCAGGTCAGAGCGGGAATTCGGGCAGAGGTGGTCGGCGTGACCGCTCCCGGCCGGGCCGTCCGTGCCCCGTCCGTGGAATTCAGGGACCCGGGTCCCGGATCCACGGACGCATAGCGGACGGCGGCGGCCCCGGAGCACGCCTCGAAATACATAATCGCAGGCCAGGGGCGCACGCCTTGGCTAGGAGGATAGGGCTGTAAAACCGCTAGTCCCCGTCCGGCCCTCATGGGGGCTGGATCGCGATTCCCTCGCAGGCGCGGGCGAGGCGCTTGAAGGCCTCCTCGATCACGTCCGCGCCGGACGAGGGTGCCCCGGCCGGGACGCTGGCGACCGTGAACCACAGGCAGCCCTCGTCGTCGGGATCGGGCAGGACGATGAATTCCGCGGGGTAGTGCGGCAGCAGGTCGTCGCGCTCGACGTGGCCGGGCGGCTCGACCTCGATCCACAGGCCGTCGCCGTCGCTGATGTTGAGGTAGTCGTCGGGATCCTCGAAGTCCCCGGCGATGTCGAGCTCGCGCCCGGCGGCCTCGGCCACGGCCCGGGCGAACGCGAGGGCCGACGGCCGCTGCCGGGTGATCAGGTGGAAGTCGCGGCTCACTGGCCCGGTGCCTTCGCGAGCAGTGCCCGCAGTTCATCGGTCATGTTGACGCCCTCGCCGGGCTTCCAGAGCCCTTCCTCGGCGGCGGCGCGGAAGTGCGGTGCCCGGTAGGAGACGGGATCCTTCCCGCGCTGGTAGAAGCAGTCGGCTCCCAGGTGCTCCCGGACCGCGTCCCGGACCTCCCGGTTGCGGGGAAGGGAGCCTTTGTCGCACAGGTCGAGGATGGACTCGGTCAGCTGCAGGTAGAAGTAGCCCGGCCGCAGCTCGGTCACGGCCGCGGCGGGGGCGGTGCGCAGCTTGTCCGCGCCGAACAGCTCTGTGTAGGGCGGGCCGAACACGTTGCCCCAGTACACGTCCCGCAGGAAGTACGGGAACGGCCCCTGCCTGGCGGCCTTCACCCTGTTCTCCTCCCGCACAGGGACGTCGAACCACGCGCCGTAGTATTCCGCCGCCTGCCGTTCAGAGAAGATGTGCGCCATCGCCCAGGCCAGGTCGAGTGACCGGCCACACTCGGCAAGGAACGCCCCGATCCCGCCGCCGTCCAGGTCGGCCTGCGCTATCTTCCCCGCCAGCTCGATCTCGGACAGGATGTCCAACGGGCCTCTCCGCCGGTGGAGCTCCCCGGTGGCGGTCTTGGCGGCGTTGCGGAACATGACGTCGGGCTTGCCGAGGTGCCCCCAGAAGTGCTCGAGGCGCGCGGGGTCATAGACGTGCCGCAGCGGCTCGCCCCACCCGTAGCGCCGCGGCGTCCACGACGGCAGGTGCTCCTCCAGGGCGCGCAGCAGCGCCCGGCCCTCGGCCGGGTCGGCCAGCTGGCTCGTCGTGAACAGCTCGATGCGCAACTCCGACACGCTGCCTCCTCACCAGGTCACTGTCATTATCCGGACGAATTCAGGGAAGCTCCGGGAACTCCCAGGGCTCCGGCATCCTGGGGGGCTCCGGCGGCGGCGGGGGCTCCCCCACGCCGCCCGGCTCCACCGGAGTCATGAGCAACCCCAGGATGCCACCGAAGACTGCAACGACCCCATAGCCCGGGAGATGGGGAAGTTCATGGCGATGCCGCACGCGATCAGAGCGGCCCAGCCGATGACCATGCTTGCGACGAGCGGCCACCTGACGCCGCAGCGCTCCTCGCGGTAGATCACCCCCTCCACCGCCTCCGAGCGTGCCTGCCCGCTCATCGCCCGGTGGTGAACTGGAAAAGGGTCTCGGGTGGCAGGCTTTGTTGCACCGGCGGAGCGGGTACCTGGCTAAGCGCGGCGCGCAGCGCCTCGGGGTTGCGGGTCGGCACCACCCAGATCGGCGACGTGACGCCATGCAAGCGGACGTACTGTCCTCGCTGGCTACGGAACTCGGGTGGATCCGATGAGATGAGGCGGGCGTCGTGCGCGATCACCAGGACGGCCTTCGAGAAGGCCAGGCCCTGGCGGAATACCCCCAGCGGGATCCTTGCCGGGTTGCGCTTGAGGAATCGCCTGAAGTCCCTTCGCAGGCGCCGGATCTCCCGCGGTTTGGTGATGAGGTAAAGGCCGCGTGCGCCTTCCCACTGGCAGGTGAACACGGCCCGGCTCTGGCGGCCGAGGATGAAGGGCTTCCGCGGCGGCCATTTTCCCTGGCGCAGGAGGCGCTGCCGGGTCCGCATGCCGCCGATCTGGATCTCGTCGCCATCGACATGTATGCCGATGGGCAGCGAGAACTCAAGGTTTGAGGTCATGACCAACCCCAGGATGCCACCGGGAGCTGCCACGATCCCGAGGCCCGCGAGATGGGGGAAGTTCATGGCGATGCCGCACGCGATCAGCACGACCCAGCCGATGACCATGCTGGCGACGAGCGGCCACCTGACGCCACAGCGCTCCTCACGGTAGATCACCCTCTCCGCCGCTTCCGGGGGTGCCTGGCCGCTCATCGCCCGGTGGTGAACTGGAGAGGGGTGCCGGGTGGCAGGCTGTCTTGTACCGGGAGGGTGGGTACCTGGCTGAGCGCGGCGCGCAGCGCCCCGGGGTGGCGGGTCGGCACCACCCAGGTCGGCGACGCGACGCCACGCCAGGTGGTGCCGTATCGCCCCCGCATCGTGCGGAACTCGGCCGGTTCGGATTCGGTGAGGCGCGGGTCGTTGATGATCACCAGGATCGCCTTGGCGAAGTAGGTGGCCTGGCAGAACGCGCCGAGCGGGCTCATCGTCTCAGTGCGGTTCGTGAACCGCCTGTGAGCCTTGCGCACGCGCCTGATCTCCCGGTGACTGGTGATCAAGTACAGGCCGCGCACGCCGTCCAGCGGGCAGGTGAAGACCGCCTTGTTCTGCGATCCGAGGGGGGGCGGCTCCCGCGGCGGCCACTTGCCCTGCTCCTGGAGGCGCTGCCGAGTCCGCATGCCGCCGATCTGGATCTTGTCACCGTAGAGGCATATCCCGAGGGGCGCAGCGCACAGCACGCACGCGCTCAGGACTATGGTGTAGACGCAGGCGATCGCTCCGATGAGGCCGAGGCCAGCCAGGTTCATCAGGCCCATCGCGACGAAAGACCCGATCATCACCACCCAGCTGGCAACGGTGCCGACGACGAGCGGCCGCCCGATGCCGCAGCGCTCATCGCGGTAGATCGCCCCCTCCGAGCGTAGCTGCCCGCTCATCGTCCGGCCCTCATGAGCGCGTCGATGAGTACCTGGCGTACGTCCATCTCATCGAGCCTTTCCGGGGCGGTAGCCGCCCCCTGTTCGGCAGAGGTCGAGCCGACCGGTCAGCGGTGTTCGACTCGGCATGGAGCGGCGGGGCCGTAAACCGCCAGTCCCCATCCCCCGGCCGGCTCTCATGGGGGCTGGATCGCTATTCCCTCGCAGGCGCGGGCGAGGCGCTTGAAGGCTTCCTCGATCACGTCCGCGCCGGACGAGGGTGCCCCGGCCGGGACGCTGGCGACCGTGAACCACAGGCAGCCCTCGTCGTCGGGATCGGGCAGGACGATGAATTCCGCGGGGTAGTGCGGCAGCAGGTCGTCGCGCTCGACGTGGCCGGGCGGCTCGACCTCGATCCACAGGCCGTCGCCGTCGCTGATGTTGAGGTAGTCGTCGGGATCCTCGAAGTCCCCGGCGATGTCGAGCTCGCGCCCGGCGGCCTCGGCCACGGCCCGGGCGAACGCGAGGGCCGACGGCCGCTGCCGGGTGATCAGGTGGAAGTCGCGGCTCACTGGCCCGGTGCCTTCGCGAGCAGTGCCCGCAGTTCATCGGTCATGTTGACGCCCTCGCCGGGCTTCCAGAGCCCTTCCTCGGCGGCGGCGCGGAAGTGCGGTGCCCGGTAGGAGACGGGATCCTTCCCGCGCTGGTAGAAGCAGTCGGCTCCCAGGTGCTCCCGGACCGCGTCCCGGACCTCCCGGTTGCGGGGAAGGGAGCCTTTGTCGCACAGGTCGAGGATGGACTCGGTCAGCTGCAGGTAGAAGTAGCCCGGCCGCAGCTCGGTCACGGCCGCGGCGGGGGCGGTGCGCAGCTTGTCCGCGCCGAACAGCTCTGTGTATGGCGGGCCGAACACGTTGCCCCAGTACACGTCCCGCAGGAAGTACGGGAAGGGACCCTGGATGGCGGCCTTCACCCTGTTCTCCTCCCGCCCCGGGACATCGAACCACGCGCCGCGGTATTCACCGGCCTGCCGTTCGGAGAAGATGTGCGCCATCGCCCAGGCCAGGTCGAGCGACCTGCCGCACTCGGCGAGGAACGCCCCGATCCCGCCGCCGTCCAACTCGGCCTGCGCTACCGTCCCCGCCATCTTGACCCTGGACAGGATGGCCCACGGGCTGATCCGCCTGTGGACCTCCCCGGTGGCGGTCTTGGTGGCGTTGCGGAACATGACGTCGAGGCCGCTGGGCCGTCCCCAGAAGTGCTCGGCCTTGCCGGGGTCGTAGACGTGCCGCAGCGGCTCGCCCCACCCGTAGCGCCGCGGCGTCCACGACGGCACATGCTCCTCCAGGGCGCGCAGCAGCGCCCGGCCCTCGGCCGGGTCGGTCAGCTGGCTCGTCGTGAACAGCTCGATGCGCAACTCCGACACGCTGCCTCCTCACCAGGTCACGGTCATCATCCGGGAGAATTTAAAGCTCCGGGAACTCCCAGGGCTCCGGCTCCGGCATCCTGGGGGGCTCCGGCGGCGGTGGCGGTGCCCCCGCGATACCCGGCTCCACCGGAGACTGGGGGGCATCGGGATCGGGCGGCGGAGCGGAATCCGCGCCCCCGTCGCCACCGCTCCCGTCACCGGCACGCGGGAATTCACTGCTGTACCCCTTCACCTCGATCGAATTCGAGCCCTTGTCGTACTTGACCTGGACCTGGTGCCCCTGCGCGTCGGTGAACGTCTTCCCGTTGTCCCCGGTGTACAGTACTCCCCCGCCGGTGTCCTCGGCGGCCTGCACGACGCTCGGGTCGGCCTTCCACGGCCCCTGCTTGATGATCCACAACGGCCTTCCGGTACCCTCGGCTTGCCTCTCCTGGAGCATGAGCTGGTACGTCTGCTTGAGATCTTGCGTGCCCTTCAGCTCCAGCAGGAAGTTGGCGCCCTGGCCGTCCACGATGGTGCCGCGCGGCAGGCCCCCGGGCGTGAACTTCATCCCCTCGAAGGGGATTCCGGGCCGCCAGGTCATGGTGTTCTTGGGGATGCCCAGTGCTTCCAGCACGGCCTGCTCGAACTTCGACCCGGCTATCTGGTTGTCGCGCACCGAGCCGAGCAGCGCCTGCAGCAGCCCCAGCGACGCCCCATGACGGTCCGCCCCGGCGGCCACCCCCGGCGTGCGGTCCGCGGCCGGGGTCGCCTGGATGTCCCCGGCCAGTGCCGCGTACCGCAGCAGCTGCCGCGCGGCGTCCTCCAGCAGCCCGGCCGCGCGGGCGGCGCAGGCGTCCATCGCCTTCTGAACTGACGGATCCGGCGCCGACACCGAGTACGGCTCCGGCCCGCCCAGCACCGGCTGCTGCTTGGACAGCAGGTCATCAGACAGCTTGTCATAGGTGCGGCGCTCGGCATCCAGGTCCGAGGCCAGGCCCGACAGCGTGGCGGCCACGCCATCCATGACCTCCTGCGTGAGCTCCGCGTCGCCGATCCGGGCGGTGACCACGGTCCACCAGCCCTCGCTGGCCTTCCCCTGCCACTGCTGGCTGCCCATCACCGACCCGCGCAGCCCCACCGTGTCCTGGCCGACGCCGTCCATCGAGGTGCCGATCGTCTTCAGGCGGTCGGCCAGGTCGCTGATCGCCCCGGGGTCGGCGTCGGGAAAACCGGGCATGTCAGGGGAACGGAATCGCCGGGAAGTCTTGCGGCGGCTTCGCGCGTAGCGGCCGCGGCTTCGTCCGCATCGCGGGGACCTTGCCCAGCACCACCCGCTCGGCGTGATCGTAGAGCACCGCGCACTGCTCGGTCGCGTCGGCCACCGACCCCATCGTCTCCGCCTGCCCGTCCAGCGCCGAGAACCACGCGGTGAAGAACTCGTTGAACGCCGACCTCGCCGGGCCGGAGCCGAACGCGCCCTCCCCCGCGTAGCACGCGCCGTTGAAGGAATCACGCACCCTGGCGATCGCCTGCGCCTGGTCGTTCAGGTACTGGGACGCCGAGTACAGCATGTGCGTGGAAACCGTGTACCCGGACCCTGAATCCGGAACCGGAACCTGCACGACACACCCCCTACCCCATCCCCGGCGGCGATCCCACAAAAACCATATTACATTTTATCACCCAACGTGTCGGCATAACAGCACATCCGCACCAGCGCGTCAAAGCCCGCAACCGGTTACATGCGCGGGCCGGTTGGGGGCATTGGGTCGCCTGGGCGGCGTGGTGCCGGTGCGCGAGGGCCAGGCTGGGCGGACTGGGCCTGGCCGGGCCGCGCCGACCTGGCCGGGCGGCTGGGTGCGACCGTGGCTTCGGGTGCCTGGTCGGCGGGTGTCGTGTCCTCTTGGAGGAGGGTGCGGGCCGCGGATTCGGCTTGAGGGGCGGTGATGGGGGTGGCGGCGAGGCGGTCGTGGTAGGCGAGGGCGTGGTGGCCGAGGGGCCAGCCGACGGCGTGATCGGCCCAGGCCGGGGCACGCAGGAGGCGGCGGGCCAGCTGGTGGCGGACCTCTCCGGGGGGTGGGGCGGCGCCGCCTGCCTGGGCGGCGGTGGCGGCGGCCTGCTGCCAGGCGAGGTGGATCTCGCAGCGGGCGTAGGTGGAGAAGGCGCGCGGTTGCAGGAGGCGGAGGGCCTCGCCGGCGGGGCCGTCGTGCTGGAGGAGCCAGGCGAGGACGCGTTCCTCGCGCTGGGCGCGGCAGCCGGGGCCGGTGACGGCCCCGGACAGGGGGCCGGGCTTGCCGGCCGGTGGCCAGGC
>JAFMRC010000481.1 GCA_017354375.1 Nocardiopsaceae bacterium
CCACGTCGCGCACCTCGCCGCCGCCGAGTGCGCCGCGCTGATCGGCGCCGCCAAGGCCGCGGGCATCGCGCTGACCGCCGAGACCTGCCCGCACTACCTGTCCTTCGCCGCCGAGGAGATTCCCGACGGCGCGACGCGGTTCAAGTGCTGCCCGCCCATCCGGTACGCGGCCAACCGGGAGGCGCTGTGGCGGGCCCTGGCCGAGGGCGTCATCGACTGCGTCGCCTCCGACCACTCCCCCTTCCCTCCCGAGCTGAAGGCCGGCGACTTCGTGACCGCGCGGGCGGGGATCACGTCGCTGCAGGTCGCGCTGCCCGCGGTGTGGACGGGCGCCCGCGAGCGCGGATTCACCCTGTCCGACGTGGCGCGCTGGATGGCCGGCCGCCCCGCGCGGCTCGCGGGCCTGCCGGGCAAGGGCGCCATCGCCCCCGGCCGGGACGCCGACCTGGTCGCGTTCGACCCCGACGCCTTCTTTACCGTCAACGCTGGCGCCGACGACGCTGGCAGCGCCGGCGGCGTGCGGCTGCGGCACCGCCACCCGGTCACCCCCTACGACGGCAGGCGGCTGGCCGGGGTGGTCACCCGGACGTGGCTGCGCGGCCGGGAAATACTCGACCACAGTCCGCCTAACGGATCGTTGCTCCTGCGCCCCCGCCCCTGACTCACCCGCTGACGGCCAGGCCCATAACGAGACGCGATCAACGAGCGGGCGGCCTCCGCCGGCCGGTCCGTGATGGGATGTGAGCCATGGGCCATGTGGTGATCGCGCCGGACAAGTTCAAGGGGTCGCTGACCGCCGCCGAGGTGGCGGCGCACGCCGCGGCCGGGCTGCGCCGCGCCGCCCCCGGGGTCGAGACCGTGGAGCTGCCGGTCGCCGATGGTGGCGAGGGGACCGTGGACGCCGCCGTGGCGGCCGGGTTCACGCGCGTCGAGGCGGAGGTGACCGGGCCGGTCGCCGGGTCCCGGGTGACGGCGGCGTTCGGGCTGCGGGACGGCACGGCGGTGATCGAGGCGGCGCAGGCCTGCGGCCTGTCCCTGCTGAGGTCGATGGCCGGCGGGGAACTCGCGCCGCTGGCCGCGACCAGCCGGGGCGTCGGGGAACTGATCGCCCGCGCGGCGAGCGCGGGGGCGCGGCGGATCGTCCTCGGCCTCGGCGGGGTCGCCACCAACGACGGCGGCGCGGGCATGGCCCAGGCCCTCGGCGTGCGGCTGCTCGACGACGCCGACGCGGAACTCCCCCCGGGCGGCGCCGCGCTCGCCCGCCTGGCCCGCATCGCCCTTCCCGACCCGGCTATGCTCGCCTCCTCCGCTGCTCCTCCCTCCCCTGCTCCCTCCTCCGACGCTCCCCCCACCGCTGCTCCCCCCTCCCCTATTCCGGACATATCCGCTTTGTCGGGTATCGAGGTTCTTATCGCGTCCGATGTCGACAATCCGCTGCTCGGGCCGAACGGGGCCGCCGCGGTGTACGGGCCGCAGAAGGGCGCGTCGCCAGGCGACGTCCGGATCCTGGACGCGGCGCTGGCCCGGTGGGCGGACGTCGCGGAGGAAATGGCCGACGAGCTAACGGCGCCGGGCGCCGTGGCTCGGGCACGTGAGGCACGAGTCCGGGACGTCCCCGGAGCCGGCGCGGCCGGCGGGCTGGGGTTCGGGGCGCTGCTGTTCCTGCGGGCCACGCCGAGGCCCGGCATCGAGCTGCTGCTGGACATGCTCGGCTTCGCCGGGCACCTGGACGGGGCGGCCCTCGTGATCACCGGGGAGGGCTCCCTGGACGAGCAGACCCTCCGGGGCAAGGCCCCCGCCGGAGTGGCCCGCGCCGCCGCCGCCCGTCGCCCGCCCGTCCCCGTCGTCGCGGTGTCCGGCGCATGCTCGCTCTCCGGAACCGAGCTGCGCGCGGCCGGGATCTCCGCCGCCTACGCGCTGACGAGCATCGAGCCGGACGTGACCCGCTGCATCGCCGAGGCCGGCCCCCTCACCGAGCGCCTCTCCGCCCGCCTCGCCGCCGACTGGATCCGCTAAACGGGGGTTGGCCCGCTGTCTCTATTGACCTTGCCGACCAATTCACATCCTAGGAATACCTGCCGGGGTATCCATGGAGCTGTGATCATGCTCGCGTGGAGGATAGGTGCGCTCCTTGCTCACATATCCTCCACGCTGAGCCCTGCCATCGCAGTGCGGTCCGCACAGCATGCCTCCGCCCTCTTGGCATACCAGCGCAAAACGGTACGATTATCCGCCCTCGGCCCCGTATACCCCGGCCGTGCATGCAGGAGTGTGGAGCTCAGCCGCCAGTCGGCCGCGAGGGCGAGGAAGTGCGTAGTCCTCGATTGACTTACGAGTCATTGCTTATTGTTATCGAGCAATTGCTAACCGTGTCGCATGGGCTTACGATAGATGGTGGTGGCCGCATTATCCGAGTGATGGGCGGTTCACCATGCCCGAACTTCCCGCGGTCGGCCCCCTCCTCCCGGCGGGCACCGACCTCGCCGGGTACCGGATCCTCGGCGTCCTCGGGCGCGGCACGACCAGCGTCGTCTACCAGGCGGGCAACCCCCGGCTCGGCAACGTGATCGCGCTGAAGGTCCTCGATCCCGAGCTGGCCGCCGACGACGCGAGTCGCACCCGGTTCCTTGAGGAGTCGCGAATCGCCGCCGCGCTCAACCACCCCCACGTGATCCCCATCCACGACATGGGGGCGGCCGACGGGCTGCTGTACATCGCGATGCGGCAGGTAGCCGGCACCGACCTGCGGCGACTGCTCGGCGAGGCCGGGCGCCTGCCGCCGTCGCGTGCCGTCGCGCTGCTCGTCCAGGCCGCCCGCGCCCTGGACGCAGCGCACCGCAAGGGCCTGGTACACCGGGACGTGAAGCCGGGGAACCTCCTGGTCGAGGAGGGAGCCGAGGGCGCGGACGGCGAGCCCGGCCACGTGTACCTGACGGACTTCGGGATCACGAAGGTGAGCAGCGCGCGGACGGGGCTGACGTCGCCCGGGGAGTTCGTCGGCACGGTGGACTACATCGCTCCCGAGCAGATCCGCGGCATCTCCGTCACGGGCCTGGCCGACCAGTATTCCCTCGGCTGCGTGCTGTACCACTGCCTCACCGGGAGGCTGCCCTTCAGCAAGGACGCGGACGCCGCGGTGATCTTCGCCCACGTGCAGGAGCGGCCACCGCCGCCGTCGTCGGTGTGCCCGGACCTGCCGGAGGCCCTGGACGCCGTGCTCGCCCGCGCCCTCGCCAAGCAGCCGGGAGACCGCTATCCCTGCTGCCGGGAGCTCATGGAGGCCGCGGCCGGCGCGCTGGCCGCGGGGGACGACGGCGCCGCCACGGGTGACGTCGCGAGCATCTCCGACGGGCGCCAGGCGGCTCGATCCGTTCGGGATAATGCTCGCGGTGACCGGCCCGCGCCCGCCGATCC
>JAFMRC010000053.1:0-5954 GCA_017354375.1 Nocardiopsaceae bacterium
GGGGCGGGCCAGCCCGGACGGGGGCGGTGCCGCGGGGCCTTGGGGTGCCGCGGGGCCGGGGCCGGGCGCCGCTCCCGGAGAGGCCCGGGTGAACTCGCTGATCAGCCGGCGCGTCACGCTCGGCGCGAGCAGCGCGTCCCCCGCCGCGACGACCCCGATCGCGGTCATCAGGTCGGCGGGCAGCGTGTCCTTGAGCAGGAACCCGCTGGCCCCGGCGCGCAGCGCGCCGAACACGTACTCGTCCAGGTCGAACGTGGTCAGGATGATCGTCCGCACCGTCGGCGCGGCCGACGCCGTGATCTGGCGCGTCGCCTCGATGCCGTCCAGCACCGGCATCCGCACGTCCATCAGCATCACGTCCGGCCGCGCGGTCCTCGCGACCTCGATGGCCTCCGCGCCGTTGGCGGCCTCGCCCACCACTGCGAATCCGGGTGTCGCGGCGATGATCCCGCAGAACCCGGCGCGCACCAGGGCCTGATCGTCGGCGACGGCCACGCTGATCGTCATAGTGCCACCGGGGCGGGATTCGAGGCCGGGGCTGGATGCAGGGGGAGCGTCGCGGTCACCCGGAACCCTCCGCCAGGCACAGGCCCGGCCTCCAGCGACCCGCCGCAGAGGGCGGCCCGCTCCCGCATTCCGATGATGCCGTGCCCGCCGCTAGCGAGGGCCTCCGCACCCGGTGCGGCCCGCCCACCCGGTGCGCTCCGCCGGCCCGGTGCGGTCCGGTCACCCAAGGCGGTCCGGTCACCCGAGGTGGCGTGGGTGCCGCCGTCATTGGTGATGTCCAGGGTGAGGGCGTCGGGAGAGCACCGGACGTACACCACGCAGGAGGCACTGACGCCGGCGTGCTTCACCACGTTCGTGAGGGCTTCCTGGATGATGCGGTAGGCCGACAAGTCGACACCCGCCGGGACGTCCCCGACGGCGCCGGAGCGCTCCAGACTCACCCGGATCCCCGTTCCGGATGTGCGCTCGATGAGCCGGTCCAGCCCGCTCAGCCCGGGCGCGGGAGCCAGCGGTGCCGTCCCGAGCGCTCCGTTCGACGGCGTGGCCGCCAGGACGGAGCCTGGCCCGGCGGTCACGCCGCTGGCGCCGGTGGTCGTGCCGCTGGCCGCGGTGGCCACGCCGCTGGCCGCGGCGGCGTCTTGCTGGCGGAGCACGCCGAGCATCCGGCGCATCTCCTCCAGGGCGTCCCTGCTGGTGGCCTGGATGGCGCCGAGCGCGTCCCGCGCGTCGGCGGGGCTGGTGTCGATCACGTACTGGCCGAACCCGGCCTGCACCGCGATCACGCTCATGCTGTGCGCCACCACGTCGTGCAGCTCCCGGGCGATCCGCAGCCGGTCCTCGGTGACCGCCTTGGACGTCGCCTGGTGCTGCAGCGCGCGGGCGTACCGCCGCCGCTGCCGCACCGCGTGCCCGGTCATCCAGGCGATGACCAGCACGAGCGCGACGGGAACCGCGACGCCGTAGAGCGGGTGCCCGGCATCCGGCTGCCCGCCGAAGGCGATGATCAGGTCCAGCACCAGGCCGAGCCCCAGCGCGGCGAGCCCGGTCCTCTTGCTCGCCTGCACGGTCACGGTGTACAGCGCGTACCCGGACACGGCGAGCACGAACTGCGAGGAATGGGGTCCGGGTCTGGCCAACGCCAGCAGCGCGGCTAGCAGGACGAGCGCGCCGTAGGCCATGATCGGCCGCAGGCGGCGGAACCCGACCGGGACGAAGACCGCGGCGGCCAGGACAAGGCCGAGCAGGAGCCCGCCGGGGAGCGGTCCGAGCGGCGCCGGTCCCTCGTTCGTCGTGGAGGCCGCCGTGCCCAGCGCGAGGGGTGCCGCGGCCAGGCAGTCCAGCGCGACCCAGTGGCCGCGCCGCATCCGTTTCGTCAGCGGAGGGCGCGGGGCGCCCCGCGGCTGACGCGGACCGCCCGGCGACTGGCGACGCGGCCCGCCCCGCCGCTCGTCCGTGAGGTGCGTCACACCACAAAGGTAACCGTCCCGGAGGAGTACGGCGTCATCCCGCGGGCTATCATCCTCCAGGGCGACGCGCGATCGGCACGGCCACTGCCACGATGTAACCCATGAACCCTCCGAACGGGGCGCCGCCCGTCATCACGACGGACGCGCTCACCAAGGTCTACCCGGGCGGGGTGACCGCGCTCAGCGGGCTCACCGTCCGGGTCGAGCCCGGCGTCACCGGGCTGATCGGCGCCAACGGCGCCGGCAAGTCGACGTTCATCAAGATCCTGCTCGGCCTGCTCGCCCCGAGCGGCGGCGCCGCGCGCGTGTTCGGCCACGACAGCGACGCCGAGGGCGAGCGGATCAGGCAGCTCGTGGGCTACATGCCCGAGCACGATTGCCTTCCGCCGGACATGTCCGCCACCGAGCTCGTCACGCACCTGGGCCGCATGTCCGGCATTCCCAAGACCGTGGCCAGGGAACGTGCCGCCGAGTCACTCCGGCACGTGGGCCTGCATGAGGAGCGGTACCGCCAGATCGGTACCTACTCCACGGGCATGAAGCAGCGAGTGAAGCTGGCGCAGGCGCTGGCCGGCGCCCCGCGGCTGCTGCTGCTCGACGAGCCGACCAACGGCCTCGACCCCGCGGGCCGGAACTCCATGCTGGAGCTGATCGCGCGGATCGGGGAGGAGTTCGGGATCTCGATCGTGGTCGCCTCGCACCTGCTCGGCGAGGTCGAGCGGGTCTGCGACCACCTGATCGCCATCGACGGCGGCCGGTTGCTGCGCGCGGATACGATCGACAGCTTCACCCAGGACAGCCAGACCCTCATGATCGAGGTCACCAGCGGCACGGCCGAACTCCGCGCCGAGCTAGAAGGCCGCGGGCTGTCCGCCCGGCCCTACCAGCGTGCCCTGCTCGTCCCGATCGAGGGCGATGGCGACGGCACCTACGACACCGTGCTGGACGGCGTGGCCGCGCTCGGCCTGCCGCTGAGCCGGCTGGAGCGGCGCCGCCACCAGGTGGAGGAACTATTCCGCGACGACGACCAGCGGGAGGCCGCCGATGTCCGTTGAAACGCCCGCGCCAGGAGCACCGGGAGCACCGGGAGCACCGGGAACGTCAGGAGCGCCGGGAACGTCAGGAGCGCCGGGAACGGCGGAAGCGCCGACAGGCTCGGGGGCCGGCGTCATCCACGACCTGGGCTACCGCGGCTACGACGGCCCGCGCCTCGGCAGGCGGCAGATCATCACCGCCCTGGCCTGGCACAGCTTCCGCTCGTCCTTCGGCCTTGGCCGCGGGGCCAAGGCCAAGATCCTGCCCGCGATCGCGCTGATCGCGCTCTGCCTTCCCGCCATCGTCAACGCGTACACCATGTCCGCCGGAGGCCCGCGCCTGATCAGCTACGACGTGTACGTCGCCACGTTGCGTGACCTCGTCATGATGATCTTCGTCGCGGTCCAGGCTCCCGAAGTCGTCAGCCGGGACATCCGCAGCCGGGTGCTCCCGCTGTACTTCTCCCGGCCGATCAGGCCGGGCGACTACCCGCTCGCCAAGTACCTCGGGTTCACCGGGGCGTGCCTGGTGATGATGGAGGTGCCGATGCTCGCCCTGTACGCGGGGAGCGTCGCCAACTCCCATGGCGGCAGTGCCGTCTGGGCGCAGACCAGGGCGCTGATTCCGGGGCTGCTCGTCGGCCTGATGTGGGCGATCGTCCTCGCCGCGATCGGCCTGCTCCTCGCGAGCGTGACCGGCCGCCGGGCCTTCGCCACCGGCGTCGTCGCGATCTTCTTCCTGCTCACCTACACCCTCGCGGAGATCCTCCTCCAGATCGAGACCGCCACCGCCGTGGTCAAGGGCCGGGGATCCCCGCTTACTGCGCTGACCGCGCCGTCGCTGGCCGAGAAGGTGTCCGGCCTGTTCAGCCCGTTCACCCTCTTCGACGGCGTGCGAATGTGGTTCGGCGCGACCGACATCGGCGACGGAGTGCCCAAGGTCGGCGGCTTCGGCGCGGTCTACGCGATCGTCCTGATCGTCCTGCTGGCGGGCTGCCTGGCCGGCCTGCTGGCCCGGTACCGGAAGGCGGCCCTGTCATGAGTCACTCGAGCGCTGGCGCAACCGTCGGCACGGCCACTGGCGCGACCACCGGAGCGGGCACGGTCACGGCCGCGACCCCCGCGAGCGCCACCTCCGCGGCCGGCGCCGCGACCTCCGCGGGCGGCGTGATCGAGCTGGTCGGCGTGAGCCGCTGGTACGGCAACGTGGTGGCGGTCAACGACATCACCATGTCGATCGGGCCGGGGGTCACCGGCCTGCTCGGCCCGAACGGCGCGGGCAAGTCCACGATCCTGCACATGATCGCGGGCTTCCTGGAGCCGTCCAAGGGCACGCTCACCATCGACGGCTCGCCAAGCACCAGAAATCCCGATATATACCGCAAAGTGGGTCTCGTTCCCGAACGCGACTCCGTGTACGCCTTCCTGACCGGCGAGCAGTTCGTCCGCGCGTCCGCCAAGCTGCACAAGCTGCCGGACATCGGCGCCGCGACGGCCAGCGCCCTCCAGATGACCGAAATGTCCCAGGCGAGGCATCGCAAGATCTCCACCTACTCCAAGGGCATGCGCCAGCGGATCAAGGTGGCCGCCGCCCTCGTGCACGACCCGGGGATCCTGCTCCTCGACGAGCCGTTCAACGGGATGGATCCCCGGCAGCGCCTGCACATGACGGACCTGCTCGCCAAGCTCGGCGCCGAAGGCCGCGTCATCCTCTTCTCCACCCACATCCTGGAGGACGTCGAGAAGCTGGCCGCCACGATCCAGGTCATGGTCGCGGGCCGGCTCGCCGCCAGCGGTGACTTCCGCGCCATCCGGCGGCTGATGACCAGCCGCCCGCACATGTTCAGCATCCGCTCGTCCGACGACCGGGCCCTGGCCGCCGCGCTCGTCGGCGCTCCGTCCACCACGGCCGTCGAGTTCACCGGCAAGGGCCTCCAGGTCCGCACGTCGGACTTCGGCGCGTTCTGCCAGCGGATCGCGCCGCTCGCCCGGGCTAACGGCATCACGCTGCGCGAGCTGCTGCCGACGGATGAGTCCCTGGAGAGCGTCTTCGGCTACCTCCTCTCGAACTAGGCGACATAGCCGACATAGGAGACATCAGAATGTTCAACCCGACGGCAGTGTTTAATCCAACGATTGCCGGAATCACGCTCCGGGCCATGCTCGGCCGCAGGCGAGCCCTGGCCTTCGCCCTTCCCGCGGTGATCCTGATCGCCCTCACGCTCGTGCTGCGGGCGTCCCGTCCAGCGGGCGTGCCGTGGCCGGACCACGTCCTGGGCGACTTCGGCTTCTCGGTGCTGCTGCCGCTGACCGCGCTGATCGTCGGCACCGGCGTGCTCGGCGCCGAGATCGACGAGGGCAGCGCGATCCACCTGCTGGCCACCCCGGTCCGCCGCTCCGAGGTGGTGCTGACCAAGTTCGCGGTCGCCGCCGGGATGACCGCGCTGTTCGCCGCCGTGCCCGAACTGATCGCGGGCCTGATCGCCCCCGACTCGGGCAAGCTCGCATGGGCCCTGTTCATCGGAGCCCTGGTCGGCTCGGTGGCCTACAGCGCCGTGTTCGTGATGGCGTCGGTGCTCACCACCCGCGCGATCGCGGTCGGCCTGCTGTACGTGCTGGTCTGGGAGGGCCTGCTCGCCAACCTGGTCGGCGGCGTCCGCATCCTGTCGATCGCCCATTACTCCCTCGGCGTCGCGAACGCGATCGACCCGGACCCGAACCTGCACGCCGGCCTCACCCTGACCACCTCGGTGATCATGGCCGCGGTGGTCACGGCGGGCGCCCTGGTCTTCGCCTCCCGTCGCCTCGCGAGCTTCGCGATCAAGGGCGAACCCGTTTTATCCCGAACGGATCGTGGCGCCTCCCCATCGCCAACCGCTTGCCCCGGCGTACGTCAACCGCTTGCCCCGGCATCAAAGTGCCGTTGCTACGGCTCTGACCGTAGCAA
>JAFMRC010000053.1:5964-12215 GCA_017354375.1 Nocardiopsaceae bacterium
ACGGCACTTCCATCCGGCTGGGATGCCATCGGGCACACCGCATTCGCCCAGGCACACCGCATTCGCCGTCGGGCACGCCGCATGGGTGATAACAGCAAGAAGCGCCGGAGGCGCGGGCCGTTCAAAGGGCTACCTTTACCTGAACTTCTGTCTTTACCTGAACTTCTGACGCTTGCAATCGATTGCGGCGGCTGATAAACGACCGGCACTCAGGTAAAGCGTGAGTCATTCCCCCGGGCTATCGCTGGCGGGGGGTGGCGAGGCGGTTGCTGGTGGCCTGCCAGCGGGCCAGGAGGTCGGCGGCGGCGCCGGAGTCGATGGCCTCCGCCGCGCTTGCGATCCCGTGGCCGAGGGCCTTGGCGAGGCCATCGGCCACATCGGAGCCGGGGCCGGCGAAGGGGAGGCCCTCGCTGGCGGTGATGGCGGCGGCGGCGTTCAGCAGCACGATGTCGCGGACCGGGCCGCGCTCCCCGGCCAGCAGTGCGCGGGCCACGCCCGCGTTGTGCGCGGCGTCTCCGCCGCGCAGGTCGTCCAGGGTCGCCCGTGGCAGGCCGATGGACAGCGGGTCGAACTCCGTCTCGGTGACCGTCTCGCCGGACGCCAGCCACACCGCGGAGGGCCCGGTCGTGGTGAGCTCGTCGATGCCGCCGCCGTGGAACACGAGCGCCACATCGCCGCGCCTGGCGACGGTTCCCGCCAGCACGGGGCCCATCGCGGGGTCGGCGACGCCGATGGCCAGCGACGTGACGCGGGCCGGGTTGGTGAGCGGTCCCAGGTAGTTGAACGCCGTCGGGACGCCCAGTTCCTTCCGGACCGGGCCGGCGTGCCGCAGCGACGGGTGGTACAGCGCCGCGGACAAGAACGCCAGCCCGATCTCGCCGAACAGCGCCTCGCTGGCACTCGGCGCGAGGTCGATGATCACGCCGAGCTTCTCGAGCAGGTCCGCCGACCCGCACGACGAGGACGCGGCCCGGTTGCCGTGCTTGACGATCTTCACGCCGCAGGCCGCCGCGACGATCGTCGCCATCGTCGAGACGTTGACCGTGTGCGCCCCGTCGCCGCCGGTGCCGACCAGGTCGGTGACCGGGCCGGGGATCGAGATCGGCGTGGCGTGCGCCAGCATCGCGGACGCCAGCCCCGCCATCTCCTCGGCCGTCTCGCCCTTGGCGCGCAGCGCCACGCCGAACCCGGAGATCTGGGCCGGCGACGCCGTCCCCTCCATGATCTCGTTCATCGCCCACGCGGCCTCGTCGGCGGTGAGGGCCTCGCCCCCGATAAGGCGGCGCAGCAGCGCGGGCCAGCTCAGCGTGTCCATCGGCGGCACCTCACGTGAGAGCGGATGGGGAGACTGGGAGCGGGAGAGGCGGCACTATCCGTTCGGGCAAAAGAATTTCTTAGCCCGCTGGGATGGCGGCGGCGCGAGACCGCATCAGCCCGGCGAGCTCGCGGGCGAGCGTGACCGGGTCGATCGGGTGGCTGGCGACGGCGTCGGCCCGCGACCACGTGGCGAGCCACCGGTCGTCGGCCCGGCCGATGATCAGCAGGGCCGGAGGGCAGTTGTAGATCTCGTCCTTGGCCTGGCGGCTGACGCCCATGCCGCCGGCCGGCTGCGCCTCGCCGTCGAGGACCATGACGTCGGCGCCGCCGGCGTCCAGCAGGCGGAACAGGGCGGGAGCGGTCGCGACCTCGATGATCTCGGCTTCCGGCACGTCGGGGGCGGGACGGCGGCCAATCGCGAGCTTTATCTCCGCGCGCGTATCGGCATCGTGGCTGTACACAACGACCTTCATGCACGCATACTACTGGCAGTGCCCGCCGGGAACTCAGTCAAGTGGGGGGTCGGGTGCGCATCCCCTACGCGGTGTCGTAATAATGGCTCCGTGGCATCAGCATCCGTGACCGAGACACCGGCGGTACCGCGCAGCCCTGCCAGCAGACCGAACCTCGTCAGCGTGGGCACCATCATCTGGCTGTCCAGCGAGCTGATGTTCTTTGCTGCGCTATTCGCGATGTACTTCACGATCCGCTCGGTAGACAAGGGCCAGGGCCTCCACTGGCCGATGGCCGACCTTGACCTCCCGCTGGCGACGGCGAACACCCTCGTGCTGGTGGCGTCGTCGGTGACCTGCCAGATGGGCGTGTTCGCGGTGGAACGCGGCCAGGTGGGACGAGCTGGCAAGCTATTGCAGTTCTGGCGCTGGGGCCTGCGCGAGTGGTATGTGCTGTCGTTCATCATGGGCTTGTACTTCGTGCTCGGGCAGGCATACGAGTGGCACGACATGGTCGTCTCCCAGGACGTGACGCTCGGGTCGAGCAACTACGGCTCGGTGTTCTACCTGACCACCGGCTTCCATGGCCTGCACGTCACCGGCGGCTTGTTCGCGTTCCTCTTCCTGCTCGGACGTACCTATGTCGCCAAGCGCTTTACCAGGGAACAGCAGATCAGCGCGATCGTCGTGTCCTATTACTGGCACTTCGTCGACGTCGTCTGGATCGGGCTGTTCACCACCATCTACCTCATCCACTAGCACCATCCACTAGCAAGAGGACACCGAGTGAGCTTGAACATCGCGCGGCGCAGGCGCCCGGCCGCCGGTTATGCGGCGATCGCCGGGGGTCTCGTCGTGGTAGGCACGCTCTATGCCGGGCTGTCCGGGGGCTCCGCCGCGTCGGCCTCGGCGCCCAGCCAGGCCTCCACCGCCGTCGCCCACGGCAAGTCGCTTTTCGAGACGAGCTGCTCGTCCTGCCACGGGCTGGACGCGCAGGGTACCTCGCAGGCGCCGTCACTGGTCGGGGCGGGCGCGGCGGCGGTCGATTTCCAGATGTCGACCGGCCGGATGCCAGCCAAGGAGTACGGCGCGGAGAACGAGCGGAAGCCGACGCACTTCACGCAGCAGCAGATCTACGACATCGCCGCCTACGTGGCATCGCTCGGGGGCGGCCCCGCGATCCCGGACGCGCAGCAGGTCTCCACGAAGGGCGCGGACACGGCGCTCGGCCAGCAGCTGTTCAGCACGAACTGCGCGCAGTGCCACGGCTTCGCGGGAGCTGGCGGCGCGCTGACCTACGGCAAGTCCGCGCCGTCGCTGAACGTGGCGACGCCGAGGCAGATCTACGAGGCGATGCTGACCGGGCCGGAGGCCATGCCCGTCTTCGGTGACGGGACGATCACCCCGTCCGAGAAGCGCGACATCATCGCCCTCATAACCCAAACGCGGGATGAGGCCAACCCCGGCGGGCTCTCCGCCGGGCGGACCGGTCCGGTCACCGAGGGACTCGTGATCTGGCTCGGCGGCCTCGGATTCCTCGTGCTCATCGCCATGTGGCTCACCGCGAAGCGGAAGGACCACGCGAAGGCCGAACCGGAGCAGCAGTCATGAGTGAGATCCCGGAGGGCCCGCACCGGGTCATCGGCACTCCGTCGCCCACTCCCACGGCAGTGGACGCGCCGTCGTCGTCTTCATCGGCGCCGGCCGAACCGCCGGCCGCGACCGACCCGCCGGACACGGGGCACGCCAAGCGGGCCGAGCGGCTGGTGGCGGCCCTGTTCATCCTCGCCTTCGTGGCCGGGTGCGGGTTCCTCGCCGCGTACGTGGGGCTAGAGGTCGGGCAGTCGGACATCCCGCCGGGCGCGGACGCCGTGGTAGCGGCGCTGCGGTCCAACCTGGCGCTCGGCACCTCGCTGTCGGTCGCGCTGCTGGCGCTCGGCACCGGGTCGATGATCTGGGTGCGGCACCTCACGCCGAACATCGAGATAGAAGAACAGCGGCACGACCTGAAGTCCGAGCCGGCGGACCGGGCGGCGTTCCAGAAGGAGTTCGCCGAGGGCGCCGCGATCAGCCAGGTCACCAAGCGGCCGATGCTGCGCCGCACCATGCTGCTCGCCACCGCGCCGCTCGCGCTGGCGCCGTTGTTCCTGCTGCGGGACTTCGGGCCGCTGCCGGGCAGGTCCATGCGGACCACGGTGTGGCGCAAGGGCTTGCGGGCCGTTGTGTACGGCACGAACCGCCCGCTCCGGCCGTCCGACATGGAGACGCCGGGCTCCATGATCACGGTGATCCCGGAGGGCTACTCCGACGACGCGGACGCGCTGGCCAAGGCCGGCGTGATCCTGATCAAGTTCGCCCCCGGCGAGCTGCACGTGCCGACGGTGCATGATGGCAAGACGCAGCTCTACGGGATGAACTGGACGGTCGACAACATCGTCGCCTACTCCAAGATCTGCACGCACCTCGGGTGCCCGGTGGCCCTGTACGAGCAGACCACCCACCACATCCTGTGCCCGTGCCACCAATCGACGTTCGACGCGACCGAGGGAGCCAAGGTGGTCTTCGGCCCGGCCGCGCGGCCCCTGCCGCAGCTGCCGCTGGGCACCAACTCCGATGGCTACCTGGTCGCCCTCAGCGATTTCACGCAGCCGGTCGGCCCGAGCTTCTGGGAGCGCGGATGAGCGACGACGCAGTTAAGATCCCCCCGGCGGTGTCCGGGGTCGGCGGATGGCTGGACGACAGGTTCCACGGGGCGCGCGGCGTGCGCGTGCTGATGCGCAAGGTCTTCCCCGACCACTGGTCGTTCATGCTCGGCGAGATCGCGCTCTGGTCGTTCGTGATCCTGCTGCTGACCGGGACGTACCTGGCGTTCTTCTTCGTGCCGTCGATGCAGGACGTGGTGTACCACGGCTCCTACACCAAGTTCGACGGCCTCACGATGTCGCAGGCGTACGAGTCAACGCTGCGGATCTCGTTCGACATCCGCGGCGGTCTGCTGGTCCGGCAGATCCACCACTGGGCGGCCGACCTGTTCATGGTCGCGATCTTCGCGCACATGCTCCGGGTGTTCTTTACCGGCGCGTACCGCAAGCCGCGCGAGATCAACTGGCTGATCGGCGTCGTGCTCATCACGCTGGGCATGCTGGAGGGCCTGTTCGGCTACTCCCTGCCCGACGACCAGCTCTCCGGGGCGGACCTGCGGATCACCGAGGCGGCGTTCCAGGGCATCCCCGTCCTCGGCACGTATATCTCATACTTCCTGTTCGGCGGGGCGTATCCGGGTACCTCGATCGTGCCGCGGATGTACATCATCCACGTGCTCCTGATCCCGGGCCTGATCCTGGCCCTGGTGGCCGCGCACCTGTTCATGATGTTCCACCAGAAGCACACGCAGATGCCGATGAAGGGGAACACCGAGAAGAACGTGGTCGGGCAGCCGTTCTGGCCGTACTTCCTGCTCAAGGGCCAGGCGTGGTTCTTCTTCATCTTCGGCGCCCTGGCGGTACTGGCCACCTTCGTGCAGATCAACCCGATCTGGCTGTATGGTCCGTACTCTCCGCTGAACATCTCCTCGGCGTCCCAGCCGGACTGGTACATGGGATTCCTGGAGGGCGCCATGCGGGCCATGCCCGCATGGGAGATCAACTTCCTCGGGCATACGCTGACGCTCTCGGTGCTCATCCCGTTCCTGCTGCCGCTCGGCCTCATCATGACCGGAATGGCGCTCTGGCCGTTCTTCGAGCAGTGGGCTACCGGGGATAAATCCTTCCATCACGTCAACGATCGTCCTCGCAACGCGCCGGTACGCACCGGTGTGGGCGTTGGAGCCGTGTGCTTCTACGGGATCCTGTGGGCAGAGGGATCGAACGACGTGATCGCCGACCATTTCCAGGTGCCGCTATACACGATTACGTGGATCGCGCGGTTCGCGATAATTATAGTACCTATAGGTGCATATTTCGTGACAAAACGGATATGTCTGGCGTTGCAGCGGAAGGACGCGGCGATCGTGGCCCACGGGTACGAGAGCGGCATCATCCGGCAGATGCCGGACGGCGAGTTCGTGGAGATACACACCCCGGCGTCCGAGGAGGAGCTGGCGGTGCTGAACGCCAAGGTCGTGCCGCCAGCGTTGCCGGCGCCCGGTAGCTCTCGCGGCTCCGACGGCAACGGCGTCCCCGCTCCAGGGTCGCGCGGTCTCATGGGCTGGGCTCGCGGCGTCGCCAACCGCGCGTTCCAGGAGACTGTGGAGGCTGAGGACGGGCACGGCGGCGACGGGCACGCTGAGATCGGCCACGGCGCCAACGGGCACGGCGCCAACGGCCACGAGGTGGACGGCGGTGACCACGCCGCCGTCGGCTCCGGCTCAAGCTCCGGTTCGGGCTCGGGTTCCGGCTCCGAGGGGTCCGCTCACGACTAGCGTGCGCCGCACATCCTTTTGACCTGGCGTCAAAGTGCCGTTGCTACGGTCCTGGCCGTAGC